>CANLBD010000009.1 GCA_947488215.1 Myxococcales bacterium
CAGGGCGATCTTCTTCATGTTCTCCCCTACGTCACGCCGCAGGGTGAGGGCTCGCAGAACGGGCCGTCAATGCGTCTGCGCGGCCAACAGCGGCTTGAGGGCCTGCCCGGTGTAGCTCTGAGAGACGCGCGCGACGTCCTCGGGCGTTCCGGTCGCGAGCACCTGACCCCCGCCGCTGCCCCCCTCGGGACCGATATCGATGAGCCAGTCTGCGGTCTTGATGATGTCGAGGTTGTGCTCGATCATCACCACCGAGTTGCCCGTCGTGACGAGGCGTTGAATCACCTCGAGCAGGCGCCGGATGTCCTCGAAGTGGAGCCCGGTCGAGGGCTCGTCGAGCACATACAAGGTCTTCCCCGTGGCTGTCCGCGCGAGCTCTCGGCTGAGCTTGATCCGCTGGGCCTCACCGCCCGAGAGCGTCGTCGAGGGCTGACCGAGCTGCAGGTACCCGAGCCCCACGTCCTGCAAGGTCTGGAGCGACCGCGCGATCTTCTTGTGGTTCTGAAACAGCTCCGCGGCCTCGTCGATGGTCGTGTCGAGCACCTCGCTGATGGTGCGGTCGCGGTAGCGCACGCGGAGCGTCGCCTCGTTGAAGCGCCGCCCCTTGCACTCCTCACAGGGCACGTAGACGTCGGCGAGGAAGTGCATCTCCACCCGCGTGACGCCCGCGCCTTCGCAGGTCTCGCAGCGCCCGCCCTTGACGTTGAAGCTGAAGCGCCCCGCGGTGAAGCCGTAGGCCCGGGCCTCACGGGTCGAGGCGAACACCTCGCGGACCTCGTCCCAGATCTTCGTGTACGTCGCAGGGTTGCTCCGCGGCGTGCGCCCGATTGGGCTCTGGTCGATGTCGATGACCTTGTCGAGCAGGTCTAGGCCGGTGATGCGGTCGTGCGCGGCGGGCAAGTCGCTCGAGCCGTTGAGCGCGCGCGCGGCGGCCGGAAGCAGGATGTCGTTGACGAGCGTGCTCTTGCCCGCGCCGCTGACGCCCGTCACGCAGCAAAAGACGCCGAGCGGGACGTCCACCGTGACGTTCTTGAGATTGTTCGCGCGCGCCCCGTGAATCGAGACCACGCGGCGGCTGTCCGTGCCGCGTCGGCGCTCGGGCATCTCAATGCGCTTGCGGCCGCTCAGGTAGGCGCCCGTCAAGCTGTTCGGATCGGCCTTGAGCTGGGCGGGGGGGCCGCTCGCCACGATCTCGCCACCATGGCGTCCTGCACCGGGTCCGAAGTCGACGAGCCAGTCACACCGCTCCATGATCTCCTGGTCATGCTCGACCACGAGGACGCTGTTCCCCAGGTCGCGCAGGTGCTCAAGAGTCGAGATCAATCGGCCGTTGTCGCGGGGGTGCAGCCCGATCGACGGCTCGTCCAGAATGTAGAGCACGCCGGTCAGCTCGCTGCCCATTTGGCTCGCTAACCGAATCCGCTGGCTCTCGCCCCCCGAGAGCGTCGGCCCTGGGCGGTCGAGCGAGAGGTAGTCGAGGCCGACGTTCAGCAAGAAGCGCAGCCGCCCGCCGATCTCTTTGGTGAGCTCCGTCGCGATGAAGGCGCGGTTGCCGCCGAGGTCGAGGGTGGTGAAGAAGCGGTGAGCGTCCGCGATGGTCATGCCGTTGAGCTGGAGAATCGAGCGTCCGCCGATCTGCACCGCGGCGGACTCGGGCCGCAGGCGCGTGCCCTTGCACGCCTTGCACGGCGCGTTGCTGAAGTACTGCGCGTAATGGAGCTGTGTCTCGTCTGTGGTGGCATCTCGCCAGCGACGCATCATCGTCGGGAGCACGCCCTCCCACTGCGCGGCGAAGCTCTCGACGCTGCGACCTCGCTGCCACTTGACCGTGATCTCACGCTCACCTGTGCCGCTGAGAACCGCGTCTCTCTGCGCTTTGCTCAGCGCCTTGAAGGGCGCATTGAGGTCGAGCGCCAGCTCTGCCGCGAGGGCCTCCAGCACACGCTTGATCCACGCGCCGTTGGGGTGGACGAGCAGCGTTTTCCACGGCTTGATCGCGCCCCCCTCGATCGACAGCTCAGGATCGGGGACGACCCGCTCGGGGTCGATCTCAAGGGCTGTGCCCAAGCCGTTGCAGTCTTTGCACATGCCGAGCGGGCTGTTGAAGCTGAAGCTCGCGGGCGTCAGCTCGGGAAAGCCGATGCCGCAGGCGGGGCACCAGCGGTGCTCGCTGTAGAGCCTGTCCTCCGTCTCTCCAACCACCGAGACGATCAGGCGCCCCTCGGCTCGCTTGAGCGCTGTCTCGACGGAGTCTGTGAGCCGAGCGCGCTGGTCGGCGCGCGCCACGAGGCGGTCCACCACGACGTCCACGCGGTTGCGGCGCTTCTTGTCGAGCGTGGTCGACTCGTCGAGCTCGACCATTTGGCCGTCGACGCGCAGTCGTGTGAACCCCTGCAAGCGCAGCTCGTCGAGCAGCTCCTTGTGCTCGCCCTTGCGGTTCTCGACGACCGGCGCGAGCACCATGAAGCGCGTGCCCTCGGGCAGGCGGGACAGCTCTTCGACGATCTGTTGCGCGCTCTGCGGCTCGACCGCGCGCCCGCACTGATGGCAGCGCTGCTCGCCGACTCGGGCGTACAGCACGCGCAGGTAGTCGTAGATCTCCGTGATCGTGCCGACGGTCGAGCGTGGGTTCTTGCTGGCCGCCTTTTGTTCGATGCTGATCGTGGGGGAGAGCCCGCGAATACTGTCGTAGTGCGGCTTCTCCATCTGGCCGAGGAACTGGCGCGCATAGGCGGAGAGGCTCTCGACATACCGTCGCTGCCCCTCAGCGAACAGGGTGTCGAAGGCGAGCGACGACTTGCCGCTGCCCGACATCCCCGTGAACACGACGAGCTTCTTCTTCGGGATCTCGAGGTCGACGTTCTTGAGGTTGTGCTCGCGCGCGCCGCGCACGATCAGGTGGTCGAGCTCGGTGACCCGTTCCGCCGGCGTGGTGTCTCTGCTCATGTGTTCAGTGTTCTCCTCGAGGGCACGGGAAGATGCCCCCGCGTCGCGGAGGTTGCAAGGCAGCGACACGCGGCGTAGGGTCTTACCTGAACCTACATATGCCCAGACGAGGAGCCGCGTGACGAAGCCCCATCAGCCCTGGTTTGTACGCCGTGAGATGCCGCCCGCCGACGCCGTCCGCCGCATCCACCTGATCGGGATCGCGGGCGCGGGCATGGGCGCGTTCGCGGGGATGCTGCAAGCCGCAGGCTACGAGGTCCGCGGCTCAGACCGAAACGTGTACCCACCGATGAGCACCGAGCTCGAGCAGCGCGGCATCGCGTGGATGGAGGGCTGGGCCGCCGAGCACCTCGACTGGGGACCTGACCTCGTCATCGTGGGGAACGTGTGTCGACGCGACAACCCCGAGGTCGCAGCAGCGGCGGAGCGCGGTATCCCGTACGTCTCCTTCCCGCAGGCCTTCGGTGACCTCTTCCTCATGCGCGGCACGCCGGTCGTCGTGGCGGGGACGCACGGCAAGACGACGACGACGGCGTTGACCTCGTGGCTGCTCTCGGCGTGTGGCTTGGATCCTGGCATGCTGGTCGGCGGTGTCACGCGGAACTTCGACTCGACGTTCTTGCTCGGGCAGGGCGGCCCCTTCGTGGTCGAGGGGGACGAATACGACACGGCGTTCTTCGATAAAGGCCCGAAATTTCTTCACTATCGGCCGAAGCTCACCATCCTGAACAACATCGAGTTCGACCACGCCGACATCTACGACACGCTCGATGAGATCATCGAGAACTTCGATCGGCTCATCGACATCCTGCCGTCGGACGGCGTTCTGTTCGCGAACGCAGATGACCCGCTGGTGCTGCAGCGGGCCGCGCGGAGCAAGGCGCGCGTCGTGACCTACGGCTTCGGCGAGGGCGCGTCCCTGCGCGCGGTGGACGTCGAGCCGAACGCGCGTGGGTGCGACTTCACGCTCGTGCGTGACGGCCGCTCGCTCGGGCGCGTCGCGTCGCCGCTCGCGGGTCGCCACAATGTGTGGAACACGCTCGCGGCCTTTGGCGTTGGCTTCGAGCTCGGTCTCACCTTCGAGGCGCTCGCGCGCGCCGTCGGCGGCTACCTCGGGGTCAAGAAGCGGCAAGAAGAGAAGGGCGAGGCGGACGGCGTGCTGGTCCTCGACGATTACGCGCACCACCCGACGGCGATCGAGGAGACGCTCAAGGCGTTGCAGGCCCGCTATCCGGGGCGCACACTCTGGGCTGTGTACGAGCCCAAGAGCAACACGGCGCGCCGAAACGTGCACCAGCAAGATTACGCGCGCGCGTTCGCCGCGGCGCCGCATGCATGGTTCGCGCGACCCTTCGTCAAGGAGGACAAGCTCGCGCAGGACGAGAAGCTCGACCTCGACCGCCTCGTGGCGGACCTGCAGGCCGCCGGCGTCGACGCGGGGCATCGGCCCGACATTCCCACCCTCGCGGCGCACCTGGCGGACGCAGTGCCGCGCGGGGACGTCGTGGTCTTCATGTCATCGTCGGGCTTTGAGGGCATTCACGACCGGCTGCTCGGCGCCCTGCGCGACCGGGAGGCGCGACGCACCCCATGAGCCGCTCCGCGCTCCCACAGCTGCTCGACACCTACTGGGACGCGCACCTCTCGCGATCGAACCTTGCGGAGCCCGTCTTCGGGAACTTGGGGGCCGAGACTGGGCTGACGAAGCTCGTGGGCGCGGGGCGGATGCTCGCGACCGTCGACTCCGACGAAGACATTCGTCGCTTTCTGCTTGAGCGTGGGCGGGTTAAGGACGGGAAGCCGCAGCTCGTGCTCGGGCGGCCCGACCAAGCCGAGGGCATTCGGCCCGTGCGCGTTGGTCAGACCGTCCGTGCGTCGTGGACGTGGAATGACGCCTGGTGGGGCTGTCACGTGCATGCCGTCGAGTCGAGCGCGCAGCTCCTCGTCTTGGAGTTCCCCCGGATCGCTTACCGCTTCCCGGTGCGCGCGCAGCTCTGGTCCGATGTCGTCGCCCTCGCTCGCATGTTCGATGGCTTCGACTTCTCACTCGCCGACGCGCAGGAGGCGCAGCTCGTCAACCACCCGGGGCGCATCGCCTCGCTCCTGAGCGCGGCCATCGAACAAGAGCGGCCCGTGCTGCTCTTCTTGTCGCAAATCGGGACGCTCTTCGCGGGCCGCCTCAAGCTCTCTCAAGGCACCACGATCGCCGGGGCGCCTCGCCCACCGAGCACGATCGACCTTGAGTTGATCGGCACAGACATGGTCGGACTGGGATGGCGGGCGGGCGTCCCCGTGACGGTCAGTGTCGTCGTGAATGGCCTCACGATCGGCTTCAAGACCAAACTGCACGGTGGCCAGGACGCGACGATGCGGCTCGTCTGGCCCGACGTGATGTTCCGCCGGCAGCGGCGTCGCCTCGTTCGGGCCCACATCGGCTCTCGAGAGCTCATCGACTTCAGCGTCCCGGTCAAGAGCGCGCTGGGGGTGGTGAGCGGCGTCGCGCGACCGTTTCGGGTCGTGGACGTCGGCCCCGGTGGGGTCGGCATGGTCTTCGACCCCGAGACTGCGCGCGACATCCCCGACCGCATCCGTGGGGCGCAGATCGATCTCTACGGCAAGCTCAAGTTCGACGCGCACCTTGAGGTCGTCGGCCGTGCCCGCTTCGGCAACGGTCACGTCCGACTCTCCTGCGCGTTTCGAGGCCTTGAGCTGAAACAGGAGCGCGCGATCGAGGTCGTCTGCCAAAAACTGCAAGAGGGCGCCTGACAGGCTCAGAGCGCCGTGTCGTGTCGGGTCGTCAGAGCGGGCGCAAGCGCTTTCGAATCGCGGCCGCTTGCTCCACCAACTCAGGGTCGTCGGGCTGCAGCGCCGCGAGCTTGTCGAGGGCGCGCTCGGCCGTCCGCAGGTCGCCCGCCGCCTCGCAGAACTGCGCGCGATAAAGCCAGCCGTGTGTCGAGTCCGGCACTCGCGTATTCATCTCCGTGATGAGCGTGACCGCGCCCTTGAGGTCATCGGCTTCGATGCGCCACGTCGCCCATTGGACATAGGCCTCAGGGCGCGAAGGGTCGAGGCGAAGGGCTTGCTCGATGACGCGCTCGGCGTCTTCGATCTCTCCCCGCTCACCGTGCTTGACCGCCAAGTAGAGGAGCAGGCCGTACTCAAGCTCTTGCTCTGCGGAGATGTGCGTCGTCGCCTCTCGCGGGGCGGGGGGCGTCACGGACCGCGCCGGCGGGCGCACGCGCCGCGCGTTGACCCAGACGGGGTGCATCTTCAGCACCGGGTCGAAGTAGTCGATCGTCTCCGTACTCACGATGTCGAGGCCGCCGTCGGCGGCCATTCGGTCGACCTCCGCACGGCTGTAAGTCCGGATGCTCAGGGTGTCGGCGGCTGCGGCGGCGTGCGGCTCCCCGATCCAGAACTGAAAGCGGAAGAGGCCGCCCTCTCGAAGGACTCGCCCGACCTCCAGGAAGTAGCCCTCGAGGACATCGGGCGGGATGTGGGGCAGGACCGAGTAGCTGAAGACCAGCCCGAACTCGCCGTCGGCAAAACCCGCGAGGTCGACCCCCGAGTTGGCCTCGAAGCGCACGTCCGGCTTCTGCGCGTGCATGCGCCGCGCGACGGCGATCATCTGCGGGGAGACATCGACGCCGACGACCTCGGCAAAGCGGCCGGAGAGCTCAGCCGCCAGGCGTCCAATACCGCACCCCAGGTCAAGGACGCGGGCTTCAGGGCCCACAGCGTCGCCGAGGCCCTCAAGCAGCGCCGCGGCGTCCTTGACGGCCGACTCCTGATAGCTCTCGTCGTCCGCCTCGGCGGTCGCAGCCACCCAGTACTTGGCGTCCACGTGGGCTCTGCGGTCCCAGTCCTCGCGCATCTTACGTGCGATGTCGGAAACTGCGCTCGTCGGCTGCCCGTCGTCTGACGTCATCGAATCCAGGTCCTCAAGGTCGTCACGGCCGACGACGCACGAACGCGCCGCCTTGCCCAATCGAGCATAACAGAACATCGTGCGCCCCGGATGAAAAGGGTCAACGCGATTGATTGGCGCGTTGGGCCGCTCGCGCTGGCACTCGCTGGCCTGTGGCTCACGGTGGGCGCTCTGCCTGGTGTCCACTGGCACGACACCGGCGAGTTCGCGGCCGTCGCTTGGCGCCTCGCGCCGGCGCACCCCCCCGGCATGCCGGCACACGCGCTCTGGACGCACGGTCTGCTTCGGCTGCCTCTGGGTGACGTGGGCCTGCGCGCGAACCTGGCGAGCGCCCTCACCCTGGCGCTGGCGACGTGCCTGTTCACATGCGGCCTGACGCGCTGGACCTCGCGGGCTTGGGCGCTCGCGCTGGGGATGATGGCGCTGCTGGCGCCCGCAGTCTGGCTGCAGGGGGTGCGCGCCGAGGTGTACGCGCTGCACCTGCTCTTGGTCGCTGGCATGAGCCTGTGCCCGCCGGGCAGGGGCTTCGTCGCGCTCGGTCTGCTCTTCGGATTCGCGGGCGCCAACCATACGCTGCTCGCGCTCGCGGCCGCGCCGCTGGCCACGGTCGCTTGGCCGAGGGCGGCCGACCGCGCTCCCCGAATCCGCGCACTCGTCCTCGGCTTCGGGGCGGGCCTTACTGGCCTCACGGCCTACGCCTATCTGCCGCTTCGAGCCGCTGCCGGCGGTGCCGTGGGATGGGGACGCCCTGACACTTGGGCGGCGTTCGTGGACACTGTCCTCGCTCGGGACTGGCAAAGAAACATGACGGCGCCGAGCAGCGCGGGGTTCTCGCTCACGGAGAATCTCGGGGCGGTCCTTGAGTGGCTCGGGGACCAGTGGGGTCTGCCTGCAACGGCTTGCCTCGCGATGTGTGTCGTGCTCGGCTTGCCGAGCGCTGCGCGCACCCACGGTCGGCCGCTGGTCGTCGCTGCGGCGCTCGGCTTCGGCGCACTGGCGACCCGCGCGCTCTACCCGATGGACCCCCTGAACCCCGACATCGGCGGGTACTTCTCGCCCGCGCTGTTCGCCGGGCTTGCTTGGGTGGCGCTCTGCGTTGGGCCTCGTCCGCAGCGTGCATTGAGTGGCCTCCTGGTGCTCGCGCTCTTGAGCGTGACGCTTCGCTTCGACGACGGAGCGCGTGCTCAGAGTCGGACAGCGGAGCAGGTCGCACGCTCCGCGTGGGACGACGTGCCGGTGCGTGGCCTATGGGTTACGGCGGACTACGCGACCTGGTTTCAAGGCATGTGGCTCAGGGCGCTGCTGGGCGAGCGGCCCGACACCGCGCTCGTCTTTAGGGGGCGTGTCGACACACCGTGGCATGTCGAGCGAGCGGCCGAGGGGGCAGCGGCGCACACGCAGCGCCTCGAGAACTTCCCCGAGCATCTCGGGCAATCGGAAGACGTGCGCTTCGAGCGGGGGGTCGAGGCGCACCGCCTCGGTCCGCTCGGGGCGCGTCTCTCACCGGATGGCCGTGGCTTGTCGCTTCGCCCTCCGGCCGCTCGGCGTGCCGAGCTCCCCGACGACGCCGTGACGGCGGCGTTCGACCCGGAGAGCCGTGTCGTCCTGTGCTTTCGGCGCGTGCTCGCTGCGGCGGAGCTGGTCGGGCGCGTCGACCTCGATTCGGTCTCTGCTCGGCAGGCGCACGTCGAGGCCGCCGAGCGCTTGTGCCCGTTCCGCGACGCGTGGCTTGAGGCCCTCAAGGCGCCCGACCCTGCGCGACCCCCAGGCCTTTGACCTTCGACCGAAATCAGGCTATCACACGGCCTCGGTGGAGAGCGGCGGATAGGCCCCATGCAGGTGCGCTTCTGGGCGGCGACCCATCAGGGTCGTACGCGCGAACAGAACGAAGACAACTTCCTGGTCGACAAGAAGTTGAACCTCTTCATCGTCGCAGACGGCATGGGCGGTCACGCGGCGGGTGAGGTCGCCTCCTCGACCGCGGTGCGCGAGGTGCGCCGCGTGCTGGCCGACCACCGCGCAGTCGTCGAAGATTTCGGCGAGAACGAGTCAGCCGAAGGCCGACAAGCCCTCCTCAAGCTGATCTCGGACGCCATTCGGCACGCGTGCGCGCGCATCTTCGAGCTCGGCCAGGCTTCGGCGGAGCGCCGCGGCATGGGCACCACGCTCTGCCTACTGATGGTCGTCGGGCGCCGCGGCTTCCTCGGCCACGTGGGCGACAGCCGAATCTACATGCTGCGCGCGGGCAAGGTCGAGCAGTTGACTGAGGACCACTCCTTGGTCAACGAGATGATCCGCCGCGGCCGACTCAGGCCGGGCGACGTCTTCGACAGCCCTTACAAGAACGCGCTGACGCGCGCGGTCGGTGTCTACGAGACGGTCGAGGTCGACACCTTCGACTTCGACATCCTGCCGGGCGACAACTTCCTGCTCTGCTCGGACGGCCTGAGCTGCTACCTCGACGACGAGGTGACGCGGCGCTACCTGTCGCTCGAGTCGGTCAAGGACATCCCGGACCGATTCATCGATTTTGCGAATGAGAGTGGCGGCAAAGACAACATCACCAGCGTCGTCGTTCGCGTCGTCTCCGATGAGGACGAGCAGGGAAACGACCGCTTGATGGAGGTGCGCCTGCGCCTCGACACGCTGCGCGCCATCCCGATGTTCAAGTACCTGAGCTACAAGGGGCTCGTGAAGGTGATGAACATCACCGAGCCTCAGAAGTTCTCAGCCGGTGCGGCGATTTTCGACGAAGGGAGCCGCGGCGAGGAACTCTACCTCCTGCTCGAAGGGCACGTCGCCATCGAGAAGGGGGGCAAGACGCTCGCCGAGCTCGGCCCCGGCAGCCACTTCGGCGAAATGGCCATGGTCGACAAGTCGCCGCGCTCCGCGACTGCGCGCGCGCTCGATGACGTTCGGTTGCTCGTCATCCAACGCCAGCAGTTCTACGACATCATGCGACGCGACCCCAGCATGGCGGTCAAGCTCATGTGGAGCTTCATCCAGGCGCTGAACACGCGACTCCGCGTCACGAACGACGAGCTGACTCGGGCCCGCGACACGATCGACGTGTTTCGCCGCGGAGGCGCTGGGGCGGTCGCGGACCTGCCCGCAGACGAGCTCGCGCTGGCGGCGTTCGGCGTCCTGCCTACGGGGCCGACCGATGAGCTCGTCCCCGGGTTTCTGTTCGCGGAGAGCGACCCGATCAAGACGGATCCCGCCATTCGCATTGACCATGAGACACCGACCTTCGCGCACGCCGACCTCGACTTGCGGCCTGGCCTCGCGGCCGGTGCCCCGCGTCGAACGCCCATTTCCGACACCGCCGTGACGCTGCCTATTCGCGCCGTGGCGGCCGCGATCGCGGACCGCCCTTCAGCGCCTCCTGAGCAGCTCGAACCCGACGACCTCGAGCCGGAGGGGGAGGACGCGGACGTCTCGGTGGGCGTCGTTCAAGCGGAGTCGAGCCCACCCGAACCCATCGAGGAGACGGAGCTTGAGCCCGTGAGCGAGGCGTCGCCTCCGTCGGATTTACCGACGCTCCGCGCCCCGGTCGGGTTCGACCCCTCGCTCGGCATCGAGGAGCGCTCTACGCTCGATCTGCAGCGTGGGCCGCGTCGCTTTCGACCCGAAGATGAACCTGTGATTGACGAAGACGACGGGGACGACAGGGGGGACCGTGGCTGAGGGTCGCGTCGCTGGCTGGGCAGCACGCTGGCGGTCATGGCCGGTCGAGGCGCGATGGCTGTCTGCGGCCGCGCCGTGGGTGTTGCTCATCTTCGCCGTCGTGGGCTTTGTGCAGCGGCCCCAAAGCGCGCCGCAGGAGGGCGGGCGCCTGGTGTTCGAGGACACCTTCGACCGCGCCGAGGTGGGCCAGGGTTACCTGCAGGGTCCCCCCGACCTGAACTGGCAAAAGGGCACGTGGCGCATCGATGGCGGTCGCCTCGTTGGCGAGAAGATTCACAACGCTGCGCTCTGGCTTCAGACGCCGATGCCCGAGGCCGTGCGCGTCGAGGTCGATGTCCGCGCCGAGACGCCCGAGGGCGACGCCAAGGTGGAGATCTTCGGCGATGGCCGAACCCACCAGAGCGGCTACATCGCGATCGCGGGCGGCTGGAAGAACACAGTCAGCTGCCTCGCACGGCGGGACGAGCACTCGGAGGAGCGGAAGCAGGACGCGCGCTGCGGCCGGGACCGCCGTTGTGTCGAGCCAGGGACCGACTACCGCTGGACGTTCGTCCGCACGGACGGTCGCGTGCGGTGGTACGTCGATGGCGCGCTCTTTCTGGTCTACGACGACGCTCAACCGGTCGACGGTCGCCACTTCGCCTTCAATAACTGGGAAGCGAAGACCTCGTTCGACAACCTGCGGATTTACGACCTGTCGACGCCTTGAAGGCGCCGCCGGTGGCTGAGCGCAGGCAGGCGCCCTCGGAGGGCGTCCTGCTTCACAAAGTCCGCTTCGACCGCGATAAAGCCGACGCCTGCGCCCAATTCGGCGACCACCTCGCCCCATGGGTCGACGATGAGCGAGTGGCCATAGGTGGTTCGGTCGCCGGGTGGGTGGATGCCCACCTGTGCGGGCGCGACCACCCAGCACTGGTTCTCGATCGCGCGGGCCCGAAGGAGCGCGTGCCAGTGTGCGCGGCCTGTGGGCACGGTAAAAGCCGACGGCACAAAGAGGACGCGGACGCGTGTGTCCTCCATGAGGGCTCGGTAGAGCTCAGGAAAGCGCAGGTCGTAGCAGATCGTCAGGCCGACTCGGACGTCGTCGAGGGTCGTTGCGACGGCTCTGTCCCCAGGCGTCGTGTGCTCGCTCTCACACAGCCGTGGGCCGCCCGGGAGGTCGATGTCGAAGAGGTGCACCTTGCGGTAGCGCGCGGTGACCTCGCCCCCGGGATTCAAGACGAACGCGGAGTTGTAGGGCCGGTGAGGGTCACCCGAAGATTCGGGTACGCCCCCCACCACGAGCCAGCACCCGACCTCGCGCGCCAGCGCCGACAGCGCGTCGACCCACGCACAGCCGGGGGCGAGGGGGCCCGCGAGCGCGAGCCGCCCTTCGGCGGGGCCCATGTACAGGGCGTTCTCCGGCAGCGCGACGACTCGGGCGCCCTCTGCGACGGCCAGGCGAACTTGGCTGCCCAGTTGGACCAAGTTCGCCTCGACATCGGCGCCCACGTTGAGCTGGATTGCGGCGATCTTCATGACGCCAGAGTGCCCGAGTCACGGTCGGCGTAAAGGCTTGCATCGCACGCCCCGGCGTGCTAACCCCCGTGCACTTTTCGCCGGTGGACCGCGGGTGAAGGGCTCCTCAGGGGCCCTTTTTCGTTTGGACCGCCCGATGCGCCGGCGACCTACGCCGGAGCCCCCAGAAGATGTCCGACTCCCCCGGAGCGCCCGTGCCCGACACGTGGATTGGCGGCGCCGACAAACCTGTACATGCCCGCGTTCGACGCGCGATCGAGCCCCTGATTCAGGCGCTCGGCTGCCAGCTCGTCGGCGTCGAGCTCGGCCGCGAGGGTCATCGCGCGGTGCTGTGGGTGTTCGCCGACAAAGACGGTGGCATCACGCTCGATGACTGTTCGCGGATCTCACACGAGATCTCGCCCGCGCTCGACGTCGAAGACCCCATCAACGAGCCGTACAACCTGCACGTCTCATCGCCGGGCCTCGACCGGCCGCTCATGCGCGCGGCAGACTTTGTCGCGAGCGCTGGGCGTGAGGTCGTCGTGCAGCTCGCCGACCCCTTTGAGGGTCGCCGCAAGTTCACGGGCCGCATCGGCGAGCTCGTCGACGCAGACATCACCCTGCACTGCACAGACGGCGACCACCGTGTCCCCTTGCAGATGATCAGCAAAGCCCGACTCAAGTACGACCCACCGACCTCTGGAGCCAAGCGATGAAGCGCGCAACGACCCCCTCCGAGCCCTCGAACGAGTTCAACCTCAACCACGTCCTCGACCAGGTGGCCAAGGACAAGGGCATCAACCGCACGTCACTCCAAGAGACGCTCGAACAGGCGATTCTGCAGGCCGCGAAGAAGGTCTTCGGTCAAGAGCGCAACATCGAGGCGCAGTTCAACGACGACAAGGGCGCAGTCGAGCTGTTCCAGATCATGACGGTCGTGGACGAGGTCGACGATGCGTACAACGAGATGACTCTCGAAGAGGCGCGCGAGCACGGGCTCGAGGCAGAGATCGGCGAAGAGTTGCTGTTCCAGATTTTCTACTTGCCGGGCGACGCCGAGGAGGCGCGCAGCCAAGACGAGCGCTACGGGGACATCCTGCAGATCAAGTCTCAGCGTTCGAGCTTCGGCCGCATCGCCGCGCAGACCGCTAAGCAGGTCATCATGCAGCGCATGCGCGAGGCGGAGCGTGACAAGATTTTCGAGGAGTTCATCGACCGGAAGGGCAACCTGATCACCGGTATCGTGCGGCGCTTCGAGCGCGGCAACATCATCGTGGACCTCGGTCGCCAAGACGCCGAGGCGATCTTGCCTGTTCGCGAGCAGGTGCCGCGCGAATCCTACCGCCCCGGCGAGCGCATTCAGGCCTACGTCCTCGACGTTGCCAAGAACGCACGCGGGCCTCAGATCGTGCTGTCCCGAACGTCTCCAGGGCTGCTCATCAAGCTCTTCGAGATGGAGGTCCCCGAGATCTACGAGGGCATCGTCCGCATCGAGTGCGCTGCGCGCGAGCCGGGCAGCCGCGCGAAGATCGCGGTCTCGAGCCGAGACGGCGACGTCGACCCGGTCGGTGCCTGCGTGGGCATGAAGGGGTCGCGCGTTCAGGCCGTCGTGCAGGAGCTCCGGGGCGAGAAGATCGACATCGTGCCCTACTCCGAGGACCCAGCGCGGTTCGTGTGCAACGCGATCGCGCCGGCTGAGGTCGTCAAGGTCCTGATCGACGAAGACAACTTCACGATGGAGCTCATCGTCGCGGACGACCAGCTCAGCCAGGCCATTGGCCGCCGTGGTCAGAACGTGCGGCTTGCCAGCCAACTCACGGGCTGGAAGATCGACATTCACTCCGAGAGCAAGATCCGTGAGCTCGAGGACGAGGCGCGTCAGGCCCTCGCCGCGCTCGAGGGCATCACCGTCGACCACGTCGACACGCTGTGGCGCCTCGGGTACCGCTCGCTCGACCAGGTCGCGCAGACGCCTGAGGACGAGCTGGCGAACATCCCGGGAATCACGGCGGCCGACGCCACGCTGCTTCGCGAAGGCGCCGAGCGACTGATCGACCGCAAGTCGCGTGGCGAGGACATTCGTCCTTCCGTGCCACTGCCCGACGGCTTCGACAAGGACGCGGAGTGGGCGCGCTGGCCGCGCGGCGCTGAGGGCCTGGACCGCGGCACGTTCGAGAAGTGCCTGCGGGCGGGCTATTTCACGCTCGAAGCGATCGCTGCGGCCGAGTCTCCGGAGCGCCTCGCGCGGGCCTCAGGCTTGGAGCCGACCCGCGCTTCTCGCGCCATTCAAGCGGCGCGCGAGGCCTTGGGCGCGTTGGGCAACGAAGGCTGAGCACGATGAGCCGCGCGAGAAAGGGGCCGCGCGTCGCGGCGCCTCGCCCCGAGGGTGCCGCTCGCACCTGCATTGGGTGTCGGGGGGTCTTCGAGCGCGACACAATCGCTCGGCTCGTCCGCGGGCCCGCAGGGGAGGTCGGCCTTGACCGCCACTTGCGGGCCCCTGGTCGCGGCGCCCACCTTTGCTGGTCGCGCGCCTGCGCGGAGCATGCAGTCAAGCGCAAAGCGCTCTCGCGCGCCTTTCAAGGGCCCCCGACCGTGACCACCTCGCCGGACGTCGAGACGCTGTGTGGCTGGATGGTCGCTGCACTTGAGGCGCGGATCGCCGACGCCCTCGCGCTTGGACGCAGGAGCGGCGGGACGGTCAGCGGCGCCGAGGTCGTCGCGTCGGCGCTCGAGGCCGGACGGGTGGGCTTGCTCGTCCTCGCGGGCGACGTCGCGGACGCGACGGAGGCGAAGCTGCGGGGGCGTTGCGAAGCGGCCGGCGTGCCCGTCGAGGTGTACTCGACCCGCGATGGGCTCGGGGCAAACCAGGGAAAGGCGCCACGGGCCGCCGTCGCCGTGGTCCTATCCCCGCTCGCTGCGCGCCTTCGCGCAGACTTTGAGCGGCTTCGCCGGGTTTCTGTTGCGGCCTGACGCGGAATCCCTATAGTACGCGCCCGCAGACCGAACCCGCGCCGCCCCGCAGGTCGGTAGAGGGGTTTGGAGCACGCATGGGCAAGAAGGTTTTCGAAGTCGCAAAAGAACTCGGCGTCAAGCACGAGGCGCTGTTGAAGCGTTGCGACGATCTCGGCATCACGGCCAAGAACTATATGGCCGAACTCTCGGACCGCGACGCTGCGCGGCTGCGGTCCGCCGTAGAGGCCGAGAACACCCGACCAGCGGACGACAAGGCCGGCGCGCCTGGCGTCGTCCGTCGGCGTAAGGCGGCTGATCCCGTCCCTGCGCCGGCACCCGCTGCACGGGCGATGCCCCTCAAGGCCACGATCCCCGTGGCCACCACCCCGCTTCGGTCGGCGGCACCACGCCCCGCCGTAGCCCCGACCCCAGCGGCGGCCATGGAGCCGAAGCCTGCCCTCGTGGCGGCTGAGCGCGTTGCGGAGACGCCTCCCGTGCGGCCCGCCGATGCACCAGCCGTCGAGGAGCGCGAGGCCGTGCGAGCGGTCTCCCCCGCGGCCGAGGCGCCCGCGGCCGAGGCGACCCGTCCGGCGCCCGCGAGCGAGCCAGAGCGGCGAGCGCCTGTCGAGGCGGCCTCAAGCGCGCCCGAAGGCGGCGACGCTGCGGCGCGGCCTGCGCGCGCCGAGGCACCGGCGCCTGCGGTGGGCGCGGGCCCCGGCACCGTCGTTCAGCCCGGCGCGACCGTGATCTCGCGGCCTGCGCCGGGTAGCCAAGCGGCACCCGCCGGCGGCGCGAAGATCCTCGGTACAGTCCCGCTCGATGTGCTGCGCAGTCGTACTGTGCGTCCGCAGGCGCGGCGTCCGATGGGGCCTGGCCCCGGCGGGCCCGGCGGGCCTGGCGGATACGGTGACCGTCGCCCCGGTGGTCCGGGTGGCCCGGGTGGCCCCGGCGGGTCCGGCGGCTATGGTGGTCCGCGTCGCCCGCCTTATGGTGGTGGCGGCGGCGGCGGCGGTCGTCCGCTCCCGCTCGACGTCAACCAAGCTGTGCCGCTGCCGGTCGACAAAGACGGCGTCCGCCGCCGTAAGACGACGGACGTGCCCGGGAGCCCGGAGGCGCGTGAGGCTGAGCGTGCGCGCGCAGCGGGTCGCGCTGGCACCGGCACTGGCCCCGGCGGCAAGAAGCGCCAGGTCGTCTCTCGCGAGGACATCTACGCCGGCGGCGAGCGCGGCGCGCGTGGCCGCAAGCGCAAGGTCTCGACGAAGAAGGGCTTCAAGACGCAGGTCACGACGCCCGCCGCTCACAAGCGGATCGTCAAGATTGACGGCACCATCTCCGTCGGAGAGCTCGGCAAAGAGCTCGGCGTCAAGGCGGGGGAGCTCATCTCCAAGCTGATCGGCATGGGGATGATGGTCGGCATCAACGCGCAGATCGACCAGGACACCGCCTCGCTCATTGCGGCCGACTATGGCTACGAAGTGAGCGACGTGGGCTTCGACGAGGACGACATCCTCGAGGCCGAGGCCGTTGAGGGTCAGGTTGATCCGGACGCGGTGCTCCGCGCGCCGGTCGTGACCGTGATGGGTCACGTCGACCACGGCAAGACCTCGCTCCTTGATCGTATCCGCAAGGCGAAGGTCGCCGCGGGCGAAGCGGGCGGTATCACGCAGCACATTGGCGCGTACCGCGTGTCGACGGGACACGGCGACGTCGTGTTCTTGGACACGCCGGGCCACGCCGCCTTCACGGCGATGCGTGCGCGTGGCGCTCAGGTCACCGACTTGGTCGTGCTCGTGGTCGCCGCGGACGACGGCGTCATGCCGCAGACGATTGAAGCCATCAACCACGATCGCGCGGCTGAGGTGCCGATCATCGACGCCATCAACAAGATGGACAAGCCGGGCGTCGATCCGGAGCGTATCAAGCAGGAGCTGACCAAGTACCAGCTTGTGGCCGAGGAGTGGGGCGGCGACACCATGATGATCCCGGTGTCGGCGCTCAAGGGCGACGGCGTCGATACGCTGCTCGAGAATCTGGCGCTTCAAGCCGAGGTCCTTGAGCTGCGCGCCAACCCGAAGAAGGCCGGTATCGGCCGCGTTGTCGAGGCGCGCATGGACAAGGGCCGTGGCCCTGTGGTCACCGCGCTCGTGCAAGAGGGCACCCTCAAGGTGGGCGACTTCGTGGTCTCCGGTGCGCACGCCGGTCGGGTGCGCGCGCTGGTGGACGACAAGGGCAACCGCCTGAAAGAGGCCGGGCCTTCGACGCCGGTCGAGCTCCTCGGGCTCGACGGCATCCCGGGCGCCGGCGACGCGTTCCACGTCGTCGAGAACGAGAAGGACGCCAAGCGCATCGCGGAGACCCGCGCGGAGCGGATGCGTGAGAAGGACTTCGCCTCTTCGGCGAGTATTTCTCCCGCGGACATGCTCGCGCGGATGGGCAAGCCCGACCGCGAGACGCTCTGCCTGATCCTCAAGGCGGACGTGCAGGGCTCGCTCGAGGCGCTCAAGGTCGTGCTCGACCAGATCCCCAAGGACGAGGTTCGCCTCAAGATCCTGCACACCGGCGTCGGTCAGATCAGCGAGTCCGACATCATGTTGGCACAGGCCTCAGAGGCCGTGTGCATCGGCTTCAACATCGGCCCGGATGCGAACGCGAAGCGCGTCGCCGAGCAGGTGGGGGTTCGCACGCGGCGTTTCGACATCATCTACGAGGTCGCCGACGAGGTGAAGAAGATGATGGGTGGGCTGCTCGCGCCCGAGATCGTGGAGACGGCGCTCGGCAAAGCCGAGGTTCGCGCCGCCTTCAACATCTCGCGCATCGGGCCGATCGCCGGTTGCTTCGTGCTCGACGGCAAGATCGTCCGGAACTCGCGTGCGCGTGTCTTCCGTGCGGGCAAGCTCGTGGGCGAAGGCAAGCTGACGAGCCTCAAGCGGTTCAAGGACGATATCCGCGAGGTGTCGACGGGCTACGAGTGCGGTATCGCAGTCGAGGGCTACAACGACATTCAACCGGGTGACGTCATCGAGGCCGTCGAGATCAAGGAAGTCGCGCGGCAGATCGCGTAATCGCCCCGCGTGAGGGGCTGCCGGGAGAGACGCCTTGGCCGGTGCCAGTCCGCGAACCGCGAGGGTCGCGTCCATTCTCAGAGAGGTTTTGGCCGACCAGCTCGCGCGGGGCATCAAAGACCCGCGCGTGCTGGGCGTGACGCTCGTCGACGTCGAGGTGACGGGCGATTTGCGCGAGGCGCGCGTCTTCGTTTCCGTCGCTGGAGACGAGCGCGCCGAGCGTGCTGCGCTCGAAGGTCTAAGGAGCGCGTCGGGCTACTTGCGCCGCATTGTCGGTGAGCAGGTCTCGATGCGCGTGACCCCGAGCCTCTCGTTCCGCATAGACCGTTCGTTTGAAGCAGGCGCACGCATCGATGCCGCGCTCGCGCGCCTGGGTCTTGGGGGCGAGGCGCCCGCCGCGGCCGCCGAGGTTGCGGACGAAGGCGATGACGACGACGTCTGACGGCTTTGTTGTCGCGGTCGACAAGCCCGTCGGTCCTACAAGCTTCGACATCGTCGCGGCGCTGCGGCGGGTTTATCGAGAGCGGCGTGTCGGGCACACAGGCACGCTCGATCCGCTCGCTTCGGGCTTGATGCTCGTGTGCGTCGGGCCAGCGACGCGGCTCGTGCCATGGCTTACGGACGCCGACAAAGCGTACAGAGCGACGATCAGCTTGGGGCGCGAGACGGTGAGCGGTGACCTCGACGGGGTGGATGCGCCCGTGGTTGCGGACGCGGCGGCGCGCGCGAGGGCGCTCTCGCGCGCCGACGTGGCTGCGGTGTTGAGTCGCTTCGTCGGCGAGATCGACCAAGTACCGCCGGCGTTCTCAGCCATTCGCGTGGACGGTCAGCGTGCCCATGAGCGCGCGCGCGCAGGCGAGGTCGTAGAGATGCCGTCACGTCGTGTGCGGATTGACGCGCTGGACCTCGTCGAGTGGAGTCCGCCTGATGCGGTGGTCGATGTGCGCTGCGGCAAGGGGACTTATGTGCGGAGTATCGGCATCGACGTGGGGCGTGCGCTGGGCGTGGGGGGACACCTGAGCGCGCTGCGTCGCACGGCGGTCGGCGATTGGTCGGTGGACGCCGCAACCCCGCTCGATGCGCTCGTGCGCTCCCCAGAGGCCGCACGTCGGCTCACGCCCGCAGAGGCGCTCGGCTCCTTGCCCGTGTATCGGCCCATGGGTCGGGCGCTCGACGACGTTCTTCAAGGACGACCGCACGTCAGCGACGGCACTGTTGGCTTGAGCGCGACGCGTGCGCTCGACCCCAGCGGGCGTCTCATCGCGATCGTGTCGTGCCGCGATGACGGACGCGTCTACGTCGACCGCGGATTTGGCGCTGCGTCCGCCTGAGAGCACCTTGACATCACCGGGCGAAGGCGGTAGAAGCCCGCCCCGAAGATTAGACACGCCGACTGGACGACGGCCCGGTCGGTCGAACCACAGGAGACATCATGCCGCTCGATACCGATGTGAAGCAGACGATCATCACCAAGTTCTCGCGCGGCGAGAATGACACGGGCTCCCCCGAGGTCCAGGTCGCGCTCCTCACGCAGCGCATCCTCGACCTGACCGAGCACTTCAAGGTGCACAAGCACGACCATCACTCGCGCCGCGGTCTGCTGAAGCTCACCGGCCAGCGCCGTCGGATGCTCAACTACCTGCGGTCGCAGGACGTCGAGCGCTACCGCAAGGTCATCGCGGAGCTCGGCCTCCGCAAGTAAGCGAACTTTCCGGGGAGCCAAGGGGCTCCCTTTTTTTTGTCACTGGTCCGGGCGCAGCCCACGCGCTTCGTATCTGACCTGAGGGCGTCGCGGATTGCGGGGCGCGCTCAGGTCGGGACCGAAGGCAGGGGAGAAGGCGTCGCCGGGCCTCTTTGGGAGACTAAGGAGTGTCATGGGGGTCATCACCCTGAAAGCGCCCTTCGGCGCGAGCGAGATCATCATCGAGACGGGTCGTCTGGCCCGTCAGGCGGACGGCGCCGTCCTCGTCACGATGGGCGAGACCGTCGTCCTCGTGACGGTGTGTGGCGCGAAGTCGGCCAAGCCGGGCACGGACTTCCTGCCCCTCACGGTCGAGTACGTCGAGAAGCACTACGCCTCGGGCAAGATCCCCGGCGGCTACTTCAAGCGCGAGGGTCGCTTGGCGCCGTGGGAGATCCTGAACGCCCGTCTGGTCGACCGGCCGAACCGGCCGCTCTTCCCGAAGCACTGGCGCAAGGAGATCCAGGTCATCGCGACGGTGCTGTCGACCGATAACGAGAACGACCCGGCGATCCTCGCGATGGTCGGCGCGTCTGCGGCGACCGCGATCAGCGACATCCCGTTCGAGGGGCCGTCCGCGGGCTGCCGCGTGGCCAAGATCGGCGGCCAGTTCGTGATCAATCCCTCGCTGAAGGCCCTGGAGGGCGCTGAGCTCGAGCTCATCGTCGCCGGCACCGACAGCGAGGTGTGCATGGTCGAGGGCGAGGCGCGTGAGGCGAGCGAGCAGACCATGATCGACGCGATCATCGCCGCGCACAACGCCCTCAAGCCCATCTGCGCGCTGCAGAGCGAGCTCGTGCGCCGCGCGGGCAAGCCGAAGCAGGACATCGGTGCGCCTGTCGTCGACGCGTCGCTCTACGACCGCGTGATCGATCTGGGGCTCGACCGCATGGCGGACGCGCTCTCGATCGTCGAGAAGAAGGCGCGCCGCAGTGCGACGTCTGCGGCCGAGAAGGCCGTGCTGGCCGAGCTCCTCGCGAGCGACCCGAGCCTCGTCGGGCGCGAGAAGGAGATCAACGACCACCTGCACAGCCTCGAGAAGACCATCGTCCGCACGCAGGTCGTCGAGAACGGCACTCGCCTCGATGGTCGCCGCCACGACGAGATCCGACCCATCTCGTGCGCCGTGGGCGTTCTGCCCCGCACGCACGGCTCGTCGCTCTTCACGCGCGGCGAGACGCAGGCGCTCGCGACGGTGACGCTCGGGACGCGCCGCGATGAGCAGCGCATCGACAACCTGCAGGGCGACACGTTCCGCAACTTCATGTTGCACTACAACTTCCCGCCGTTCTGCACGGGCGAGACGAAGCCGATGCGTGGCCCCGGCCGTCGCGAAATCGGCCACGGCAACCTAGCGCAGCGCGGCATCGAGTCGCTCATGCCGAGCAAGGACGACTTCGCCTACACCACGCGCGTGGTGAGCGAGGTCCTCGAGTCGAACGGCTCGTCCTCGATGGCCACGGTCTGCTCCGGCTCGATGGCGCTCATGGACGCGGGTGTGCCCTTCTTCAAGCCCGTCGCCGGCATCGCGATGGGCCTGATTCAGGAAGACGGCAAGACGGCCGTGTTGTCCGACATCCTCGGTGACGAGGACCACCTCGGCGACATGGACTTCAAGGTCGTCGGCACCAAGGACGGCATCACCGCGCTGCAGATGGACATGAAGGTCGACGGTCTTGACCGCTCGATCCTCGAGAAGGCCCTGCGGCAGGCCAAGAACGGTCGCCTGCACATCCTGCGCGAGATGGCCAAGGCGATCCGCGAGCCGCGCGCCGACCTCTCGGTCTACGCGCCGCGCATCGTGAACATCTTCATCAAGCCCGACCGCATCAAGGACATCATCGGCCCGGGGGGCAAGACGATCCGCGGCATCAGCGAGCAGACCGGCTGCCAGCTCGAGGTCGACGACTCCGGCAAGGTGAGCATCTCGAGCCGCGACCCCGAGGGGACGCAGCGCGCGATCGCGCTCGTGCAGGCGCTCGTTCAGGAGCCCGAGGTCGGCAAGGTCTACCAGGGCACCGTCCGCAAGATCATGGAGTTCGGCGCGTTCGTCGAAATCCTGCCGGGGACGGACGGCTTGGTGCACATCAGTGAGCTGGCCGATGGCCGCGTGAACCGCGTCGAGGACATCCTCGCCGAGGGGGACGAGGTCCTTGTCAAGTGCATCGGTGTGGACCGCACCGGCAAGATCAAGCTGTCGCGCCGTGAGGCCCTTCAGACGATCGGCGAGCCCGCCTGAGCGACCGAGCGCAGCCCGCGCAGCTTGAGTGGCTGCGCTGTGCGTCTGCGACTGACCCCGAGCCGCTGCCCGTGCCGTCCTATGCGACGCCGGGTGCGGCCGGTCTCGATTTGGCCGCAGCTGTCCGCGCGCCGGTGACGTTGGTACCGGGGGAGCGCGCCCTCATTCCGACAGGCTTCGCTTTGGCGCTGCCCACCGGACACGAGGGTCAGGTTCGCCCGCGCTCGGGGCGCGCGCTCCGAGACGGGCTCACCGTGCTGAACGCGCCGGGCACCATTGACGAAGACTTTCGCGGTGAAGTTCAAGTCTTGATGGTCAACCTCGGCCAAGCGCCCGTTGTCATCGAGAGGGGAGAGCGCGTGGCACAGCTCGTGGTCGCGCGCGTCGCTCGGGTGGAGTGTGTCGAGGTAGAGCGCCTCGATACGACCGTTCGCGGCGCCGGGGGCTTCGGGCACACGGGGGCTTGAAGGGCCGCGCGTCGTTTGCTAAAAGCCCGCGTTCCCGCGCGGAGGCCCTTCACGTGATCTGTTTTCGGTGTGGCAGTGAGGTGGCGGAAGGCGCTCCGCAGTGTGGCAACTGCGGGCAGCGCTTCGCCGGGGCGCGACGCACGTTCACGGCGACGACGACCTCGTTCCGCGCGCTGGAGAAGCGTCGCCAACGCGCCCAGAAGGCCTCGGAGAAGCTGCCCTACGGCATCGGGGATGTGGTGCTCTCGCGGTACGAGGTCCGAGACCTCGTGGGCTCGGGACCGCTCGGCGTGGTCTACCGGGTTTTCGACCAGGAGCTGGACCTCGACCTCGCGTTGAAGGTCTTCAACCCCGGGCTAGCGGCGGGTGACAAGGGTCGAGATGCCTTCCAAGCCACAGTACGCAAGGTCCGCAAACTCTCGCAGCAAAACATCGTTCGACTCTACGACGACGCGCAGGACGGCGACCGCGCGGTCGTCACGATGCAGCTTCTCGAGGGGCTCACGCTTCGCAAGGTGCTCGGGCTCAGACAGGACAAGGGCCAGCGGTTCCAAGTCAAAGAGATCGAGCCCATCATTTTCCAGATTGCAATGGCGCTCAGTCACGCCCATCGACACACCCTGCACGGCGACCTGAAGCCCGAGAACGTCCTCATCCTGCCGGACGTCTTGAAGATGACCGATTTCGCGGTGCACGAGGCCGTGGGAGCCGAGGCGTTCGCCGCCGCGCAGCGCGAGGCAGGCCTCACGGGCTATTTCGCACCGGAGGCGCTCGCGGGAGGGACGATCGACGCTCGCGCCGACCTCTACAGCCTCGGTGCGATCTTCTATGAGCTTGTGACGGGGCAGGCGTTTGCGCCGGGAGCGCCGCCGCCGAGCAGCCTGCTCGGACCACAGGACGAGCCCGAAGGCGAGGGGATAGACGCGTTCGTGGCGCGGGCCACCGCCCCACGGGCCGATGACCGATTCCAGTCGGCGGAGGCGCTCATCGAGGCGCTCGCGACGTACATCGATGCGCGGGAGCTCCGCTCTGTCGACATGCGCGCGCGGCCCCTGCTGCCGGAGGACGTCACGCGTCGGGTACAAGCGCCTGCAGGCTTGCAAGACGATGACTCCGTGGATGAGCCGTTCGTGCCTGCTCGAACCGCGACAGGCGCATTTGCGGCGCGGAGCGCGACGGCGCCGCACGCGCGGGCCAGCGCGGGCGCACCCGAGGCCGAGGCTGAGCGGTCTCTGGTCGAAGAGCTCGGCGAAGACGAGCTCGAGGTTGAGCGCTCGATCGAGCTGTCGGTCGACCGTTCGATCGAGATCGCGGAGGAGTCCATCGACCGCATCGCGGCGTCGTTGCCGGGTGAGGCGGCCTCGCCCACGCGAGAGCTTGATTTCGGTAGCGTACACGACGCCGACACACCACGGCCGACGAGCGCCTCGCAGGACCGTTCATCGGCGCCCGAGGCAATCGCGGCGGCCACGAGCGTGTCTCGGCCTTCGCAGGGCCCTTGGTTCTTGCGGTCGAACGTGGGCTTCGTCGTCGCGATCACAAGCATCGTGCTGGGTATCGCGGGCGGCGCGTATCTCCTTCGGAGTCGCCTGGAGAGCCCCGCCGCGCTCCCCCCCGTGCGCCAACAGGTCGTGCGCGTCGGGGCCGAGAGCGCGGCGCCCGTCGTCATCGCCCAGGTCGAGCCAGCGCGGACGACGCCAACAGCCCCGCCGATGGCCATGCCCGTGACCGAGGCGCCCGCGCCGAAGACCGAGGCGCCCGCGCCGAAGACCGAGGCGCCCGCGCCGAAGACCGAGGCGCCCGCGCCCAAGCCCGTGGTCGCGGCGCCCCCCGTAAAGCCTGAGCCCGCGCCCAAGCCTGCGCCACCACCGCCGCGCACAGAAGCGCCGACGACCGAGCCCCTCGCGGCACCGGCCAAGGTCGTGGCGACGAACGAGAAGACGAGCTGTCCGGCGGGGAGCCTATTGGTCACGACCGCGACGTTCCCAAAGGGCAGCGTGAAGGGCCGAGACGTCACGGGCGCAGAGGCCGTCGCTCTCGCGCGCTCAGGCAAGGCCTATTGCGTCGACACGCACGAATATCCCGGCAATGGCCGCACCCCCAAAGTGAACGTGACGTTCGACGCGGCCGCAGGGCTGTGCAAGGCGGCCGGCAAGCGTCTATGCACCGACGGTGAGTGGCAGCGGACCTGCGGCGGCGCTTTCCCTTACGGCAAGCAGTTCGACGCCGGCCGGTGCAACACAGAGGACGCCGACGGCGAGGCGCGCTCGCTCTCGGCTACGGGGCGCTTCCCTCGCTGTCGCAGCGCGGTGGGTGCCTATGACATGAGCGGGAACGCCGCTGAGTGGACGGCTGACCAGACCGTGCGCGGGGGCGACTACACCAGCGCCGATGATGACGCAGCGTGCAGCGCGGGTGGAAAGCGCGCTGCGGGCAGCGCACGACCCTCCATCGGGTTCCGCTGCTGCGCGGACCTGCCCTGATGGACGAGCGCCGCCTGCTCCTTGTCGGGCGGGATCCCGGGGAACTCAACGCGCTCAAGACGTCGCTTGAGCCGCGGGGCTACTCCGTGGCCACTACGGCCCCTGGAGAGGGCGTCTGGCGGGCGTTGGAGGCGCACACCCCTCAGATTGTCGGGATCGACGTTCACCCGGGGCTCGGAGACCCGCTCGATGACTTGGTGCGGCTGAAGGACATGCTCCCGGCCGACCTCTTTGTCCCGGTCTTCGTGATCTACCCGAGTAAGGTGCCCGCCGACATTATTCGCGGGTTCCAGCGCGGCGCGGATGACTTCGTGGTGCGTCCCTTCGACCTCTTCGAGCTCATCCTCCGCCTCGAGGTGCTGTGGCGCGTCAAGATGTTGCAGGACCAGATCCTCGCGACAAACAAGCGCCTCCACGCGCTGTCCATCACCGATGACCTCACGGGTCTGTGCAATCAGGGTGAGTTCAAGCGGCGCATGAACGTGGAGCTCCGTCGTGTGGCGCGTTTCAACCTGCCCGTTGCGGTGATTTTCTTCGACTGCGACCGATTCAAGTCCGTGAACGACACCCACGGCCACGCGGTCGGCAGCCACGTGATCAAAGAGGTGGCTCGGATCTTGGTCGCAAACCTGAGAGATACCGACGTTCTCTGCCGCTACGGAGGCGATGAGTTCGTGATCGGTCTGCCGGGATGTGACCTCGATCGCGGCGTCGAGACAGCGGAGCGCCTCCGCAACCTGGTCAAGATGAGCACCTTCCGGCTCGGGACCGCCGAGGTGCGCTGCACACTGTCGATGGGCGTCGAGGCGTCGACGCCCGAGACCCCGTGGGACCTCGACGCGTTGCTCAAGCGAGCAGACGGTGCGCTCTACCGCGCCAAGGCGCTCGGCCGTGACCGGGTCTGCACGCCCGAGGACGAGCCGCCCACGCCCTGAGGTCGGCTCAGGGGCGCGAGGCCTCCGCGGCGTTCTCGTGGGCTTTGGCGAGGCGCTCATCTTTGAGCGCTCGGGCAGCGCGCGCCATGCGCTCATGGTGCTCAGGCCGAAGCCAGAGCGTGCCGCGGACGACGACGAAGGTGCCTGCGCTGGGGTCGAGGAGCGCGCGGAGCTCAACAGGGCTTGGGGCGCCGCGTCGGGTCGGTTTACCCTGAAGATACGCGGCGAGCGCGCCGTGCGCTTCGAGATACGCTGATTGGGCGGCCTTGAGCACACGGGGGGTGGGGGGCGCGACGTCCAAGGCCAAGAGCGCCCGCTGGAGCGCGTCGTTCCGGGCTGCATGGGCAGGCACCGCGGCAGGTTGGCCAGACGCCGGCTGGGGCCCGAGAACCAACAAGGAGAGAGAGGCCAGCAGGGCGCGCATGCGTCGACGTTAGCGGAACCGGGCGCGCTTCCCAAGAGGGGCGCGATGCGGCAACAATCGTTCCATGGGGAGTGCGCGTCATCGTCTCGGGCTTGCGGGCAAGTGGGCTGTGATGACCTTCACGGCGGCTGTGACGCTCACGTCCCTGACTCACGCGCAGGACCTCGTGAGCCTAACGCTCGAGGGGGACTCCGCCGCGGCGGCGAGTCAGCGTTGGCGCGTCTTTCGTCGGGGGAGCACCTGGGTCGCCGAGCGGCGCGTCGACCACGGCCCTGAGTTTGGGTCGCGCGACGTCGTGGGTCTGATGGCGGACGACGACCAGCGCGCGCTGATGGAGACCTTGAGACCCCTCGACGTCTTCAGCTTGAAGGCGACATCGCATCGCCCCGGACCTCTCCCGCGCGCGCGCTGGACGCTCGTGCTTGAGGCGCCCGACCGGCCGCGGCATGTGGTGACCTTCGAGGCGCCCGAGCAGCTCGATGACCGACGCTTCGTGCGCGTGGTTCGCGCGGTCATGACCGCGGTCGAGAGCGTGACGCCGCCGATGCCGTTGAGAGATCTGCAAGCGCCGCTGGCGCGCTCAGGCTGGCTCCACCTCGAAGTGCCCGCGGGCGCGCGGGTCAAGGTCGACGGGGTCGGTCTCCATGAGACGACGCCCATCGACGCCCTGAGGCTTGAGACCGGTCAGCACGTCATCGAGGTTGCGTTCCCACCGTTTGAGGCCGTGACGTCGTATGATGTTCGCATTGAGCAGGGCAAGGCCACCCTGCTCCGCGTGACCGCGCCCTAGCAGGAGCACCGATGGTCGATTGGAACGCCCTCTGGGCGCGCTTGGGCGTCGAAGCTGAGCTGGCGACCGCTGAGCGCCTGACCGTCGACGCGATACGACGCTCGCCGGACGACGGAGCGGCGTATGCGAGGCGCGCCGTGTTGGCGGCTGCCCGGCCAGACGCGGTCGGGGTCGCTCACTATGCTCGCATCGCCTACGCGCGCGGGGACCGCACTGTCGAGACCCGCACTTTGCTTGGGCTCTCTCTCGCTGCGGTCGGGCAAATGGAGCTCTCGAACCGCATGATGGAGGGCCTCCCGTCTGGCGTTCCATCGGGTCTGGAGCGCGTGGTCGACGCCTTGAGCAGCCATGCGCCCGAGCTCCTGCTGCCTCTGGGGGGCCCGCTGGCGCCGACCGGTAGCCCGGCGCTCTTGGAACGAGACACCGTCGTGGTGGAGGCGCCGCGTCCCCTGCGCGGTCGGCGCCTGCCGGAGTGGTTGGACGTTGTCGACCGCAGCTCGCAGGCCGGCGAAGACATACGACTCGATGAGAGCCTTGCAGGGCAGCTCGCCCGCGGCGCGGAGCAGCTTGCGCCGCTGAGGGTCAGGGACGGCATCGAGGTCGACCTCTCCGAGGATGACGCGATGCCGCTCGAGGTGGCGCATGACCCGGGCGCTCCGCAGGTCGCGTTCCGGTCCCCCGTTACCGGGCGGGTCGTCCAACCCAACGAGGTCTCGGCGACGCTCGGGGCAGCGTGGATGCCAGCACTCAACCCGACGCCGGACTTGCTCGCTCACCGCGCGCGTTTCTCGGCGTTCATCCCGCGTGAAGACGTCTTGTTCGCGGTCGAGCTACCGGGGCCGGTGATGACCGCAGCGGGGCAGCCGCCGAGGCCCCTGTGCAAGCAGATGTACTTCGGTGCGTCGAGCAGCGAGCTCGTCTTCGTGGACGCCGAGCGACCCGAGGCGCCGCCTGTTCGATTGCCCGTCACAGGCGTCGAGCGCATGGACGTATTGAACGATGACCAGCAGGTGTCGTTCATGCTGCGGGATGGGCGGCAGCTCCACTTGGACCTGCGGGGCCTCGCGCGCCAACATGGTCCGAGCGTGCGTCAACTCGTTCAGCGCCTCGAACGCGCGCTGACCGCTTGACGCGAACGCGCTGACGGCGCGCGTGAGATTGCGCGACGAGCCGCCCGGCCCGTATTATCGCGCGATTTCTGCAGCGGCCACGACGGGGCCGTCTTGGAGGACGAGCCCCAGTGTGGCCCCAGCCATCGACGAAACGAACAGGCTTTGCCCTCCGCTTGGAGCAGGGTCAAGGCCGTCTGGTGCTCGCCGACCGCGCGGTGGGGGAGCACGTCGTCGTGGAGCAGCTCCAAGTGGCGCTCCGGCACGTCCCTGCGCGGCTGGACCTCTCTCAAGGGGTCGACCGTTTTCGCCACCAGTTTGGTGCGCTCGAGCACTTCGCGTTCTCGGTGGATGAGCTTACGCTCGGGCAGCTCTTGCGGCTCCCGGCGGTTACGGCGGGCTTGGGCGAACTCGAAGTCCGCGTCGTGGACGGTGACATTCTCGTCGCGGGTGAACTCCACGAGGGCGTGCCGTTCGTGGCGCGCGCTCGGGTCGAACCTGCGAGCCTGGCGGGTGAGCGGGCCGTCCTCGTCAGCGTCTACGACGCGCGTGTCTACGGACCGTCCCGCCTCGCGGCGCCCGAGGTCGCGACGGCCCTGTTGATGGCTGCTGGCCTTGGGGAGCGATTGGCTGGCCCAACGTGCGCGCTCTTTGACCCCATTGACCTCGGGCTCGTCGAGGTCTGCGCTGCCCTTGGCTGGAAGCTCCCAGACCGCAAGGAGCTGCGCTTGGTCGAGGCGCGCGCCGAGGCAGGGCGCGTGCGTGTGGTCGCCGCGCGAACGGAGCCCGCACGTCCTGCCC
>CANLBD010000010.1 GCA_947488215.1 Myxococcales bacterium
AGCCAGAGCCAGATTCAGAGTCGGAGCCCAAGCCAGAAGGGGCGGAGGCGCCCGAGGCGTTCTTTGAGTCGGCGCCCGAAGCGGCCGAGGATGCCGAGGAGATCCCAGAGTCCGAGTCCGACGCAGAGGCACAGCCAGCGCCGGAGCCGGCGCCCGAAGCGGCCGAGGATGCCGAGGAGATCCCAGAGCCGGAGCCCGACGCAGAGGCTCTGCACGCGCCGGAGCCCGAGCCCGAGCCCGAGCTCGAAGCGGCGGAGGCGCCTGAGGCGTTCTCTGAGCCGGAGCCCGAGTCCTCCGTAGAGGCTGCTCCTGAGCCCGAGCCGGAGCCCGAGCCGGAGCCCGAGCCTGAGCCCGAAGCAGCCGAGGACCCCGAGGTCCTCTCCGAACCCGAGTCCGACCCCGAGCCCGAGTGGCTTCGGTCGCCGCAGTCAGGCCCTCTCACCGACGGGGGCCTCGTGCCGCGCGCCCCCCTGTCGGGGTTCGAGGCCGCCGGAGAGTCGGACCCGTTCGAGGCATGGTCGCTCGCGGACTTGGCAGAGGGCGACGCGCTCGCGGCAGCCGACGCTCAGTCGGACGAGGACGCGGACCAGGCCGACCCGACGGTCTTCGAGCCCGGGCCGGACTTCGCGCCCGCGCCGTTTGCGGCCTTGACGGAGACTGTCCGGTCCGACGCCGCTGGCGACATCCCCGTCGGCCTCCTGCGCGCGGGCGACGATGAAGACGAAGGCGGAGAGTTCAGTCTGGGTTTGGACGATGAAGTGTGGCCGCTCGGCGACGAGCTACAGTCGGCGGGTGACGACCCCATGAACGCGTGGGTCGGGCAGGTCATGCGGTCCACGACGGACGTCTACTTAGACCCATTGAGCTTCGCGCTCGAGGCGGCGCAGGTGGGCGACGACGTGAACGACGACGTGAACGACGACGCCCACGAGGATGCGCCCGGTCTAAAGGTCGAGGCGGACCCTGAGGTCGAGGCGGACCCTGAGGTCGAAGCCGACCCCGAGGTCGAGGTGCCGACGCTGAGCGGCGAGCGTCGCCGCGTCTCACGCGCGGACGACGCCCCGACCGCAGCGGCGCAGTGGTCCGGGAGTGAGTCGGTCGATCCCGCCGCGAGCATTGACGACTTGGCTTTCTCACCGGTCGCGTCGGCGCCGGGCGTGGATGAAGCCGAGTGGACCGGGTGGGGTGACTTGGCGCAGGAGATGGCGGCGCTGAGCGCACCGCAACCGGTCCCTGCGCCGCCGCCTGCGCCGCCGCCCGCGGTCAGCCGCCCGGTCGAGCGGCCGACGATGCGCCTGCCGCTCGTATCCGCCAGCTCGCTTGCGCTGCCGGGGTTGAGTTCGACCATTGCGGCCGCCCTTGTGCGCGAGTCGATTGTGCCATCGGCGAAAGCCTCGGACGCTGAATGGGCAGCAGCGGAGACGGCCTTCGACCCGTGGTCGGTCGCCACTTCGGCTCCGCCGGTCGCTCAAACGGAGCTCACGCTTGAGGACGCCGTCGAGACCGCCGACGGGTGGCTCTACGTTCGTACCGTCGACCTTGGGCCCGAACTCGGTGCCGTTCGGGCGAGCGTGCTGCGCGAAGGGCGGCCCGTTCACTCCGAGGACTTTCCCTACGCTCATCAGAATCGCGATCCACATCTTGGCCTGTCACGGGGCGCTGATGCCTTGGGCCGCGCGCACGCCGAGGTCTTGCAGCGGCTGCGCGGTGGAGGGCTGAGCGTGCGCGGTTTGAGCCCAGAGGTGCGCCGGTGAGCGGCCCCACGGTCTATGCCCTGGGTGAAAGCCCAATGCTGGCCCGCTGGTGCGCGTCGCTCGGGGCCGCCGGTGTCGGCGTCGTCCGCGTGGATGCGGCGACGCCCGCGCTCGTCCAGCAGACCTACGATGCGCGCGGCGCCGTGCTGCTTGACGCGACGACGCCGGCCGGCCTGCGCTTGTTGAGCGGTACACACGCGGCGCTCGTGCCGCTCCTTGCTGCGGCGCCGGATGCGGTTGGACTTCCGGATGGCGTCTTTCGCCTGCGCCCAGACCTCACCGATTCGGAGCTCGTGCACTACGTGGGCGAGGTCCTCCAGACCCGCCGAAATCTGCGCCGACACCCTCGGGTACCCGCTGCGCTTCGTGTCGTCGTTGGGGACGCTGTGACCCAAACGACCAACATCTCCCTGTACGGCGTGCGGACAGGCGCGCTGCCCCTTCGCGCGGGGTGGCGGGGTCGCGTATGTGTCGAGCTAGTCGATGGTGCGGTCGTTCACCTCAGCGGCCGACTGGTTCACGAGGGGGACGACGCGCTCGCGCTCGCCGTGCGGCCCCTCGCCGACACCGACCTGGTGCTCTGGCTGCACGCGCTCCTAGAGCGCCTCGCCCGCAGTCCGCTGCACACGGAGATCGACCCCTTCGGGCCGCTGTTCGCCGAGGACTGAGGTCAAAAAAAACGCCCCGGGGCGAAGCCACCGAGGCGCTCTCAGACTCGCCGGGGCGAGTCAGCTCACATGTCGTAGTCGCCCATGCCGCCACCGTGGCTGTGGCCACCGCCGCCGCCCGCCTTCTTGGGCTCGGGCTTGTCGGCGATGAGGGCCTCGGTGGTGATCATGAGGGACGAGACCGACGCGGCGTTCTGCAGCGCGGTGCGCGTGACCTTGGTCGGGTCGATGATGCCCCAGCCGAGGAGGTCGCCGTACTGCTCCGTCGCGGCGTTGAAGCCGAACGAGACGGACTCCGACTCCTTGACCTTCTGGATCACAATGCTGCCGTCGACGCCGGCGTTCTGCGCGATCATGCGGAGCGGTTCCTCGACGGCGCGCTTGATGATGTTCACGCCGAACTGCTGGTCGTGCTCGAGCTTCACGCCCTCGAGGGCCTTCGCGGCGCGGATCAGCGTGACGCCGCCGCCCGGGACGATGCCCTCCTCGACGGCCGCGCGGGTCGCGTGCAGCGCGTCCTCGACGCGGGCCTTCTTCTCCTTCATCTCGGTCTCGGTGGCTGCCCCGACCTTGATGACGGCCACGCCACCGACGAGCTTCGCGAGGCGCTCTTGGAGCTTCTCACGGTCGTAGTCGCTGCTCGTGCCTTCCATCTGCTGGCGGATCTGCTTGACGCGGCCCTGGATCTCCTCGGACTTGCCGTGGCCGTCCACGATCGTCGTGTTGTCCTTGTCGATCGAGATCTTGTTCGCGCGGCCGAGCATGCCGAGCGTCGCGTTCTCGAGCTTGGAGCCGGTGTCCTCGCTGATGAGCTCGCCGCCCGTGAGGATGGCGATGTCCTGCAGCATGGCCTTGCGGCGGTCACCGAAGCCCGGCGCCTTGACGGCGGCGATCTTCAGCATGCCACGCAGCTTGTTGACCACGAGCGTCGCGAGCGCCTCACCGTCGACGTCCTCGGCGATGATGACGAGCGGCGTGCCCGACTGAGCGACCTTCTCCAGCACGGGGAGGAGGTCCTTCATGTTCGAGACCTTCTTCTCGTAGATGAGGATGTAAGGGTTCTCGAGCTCGGCGACCATCCGCTCGGGGTCGGTCACGAAGTACGGCGAGAGGTAGCCGCGGTCGAACTGCATGCCCTCGACAACGTCGAGCGTCGTCTCGAGGCCCTTGTTCTCCTCGACGGTGATGACGCCTTCCTTGCCGACCTTCTCCATCGCCTGCGCGATGATCTCACCGATCGACTTGTCGCCGTTCGCCGAGATGGTGCCGACCTGAGCGATGTCCGTGTGGCTCTGCGTCGGCTTGGAGATCTTGTCGAGCTCCTTGCCGATGACGCTCACGGCGAAGTCGATGCCGCGCTTGATGTCCATCGGGTTCACGCCCGCGGTCACCAGCTTGGCGCCCTCGCGGAAGATCGCCTGCGCGAGGACGGTGGCGGTCGTCGTGCCGTCGCCGGCGACGTCCGAGGTCTTGGAGGCGACCTCCTTGACCATCTGGGCGCCCATGTTCTCGAGCTTGTTCTCGAGCTCAATCTCCTTGGCGACGGTGACGCCGTCCTTGGTGACGAGGGGCGAGCCGAAGCTCTTGTTGATGACGACGTTACGGCCCTTGGGGCCAAGGGTGACCTTGACCGCGTCCGCGAGGGCGTTCACGCCGCGCAGGACCGAGGAACGGGCCGACTCCGAGAAAACGATGTCTTTGGCGCTCATGTGCTGGGCTCCTTCGGTGAGGTCTTTAAAGGATTACTGCTCGACGACCGCGAGGACTTCGTCCTCACGGAGGATCAAGTGCTCGATCCCGTCGATCTTGATCTCGGTGCCGCTGTACTTGCCGAAGAGGATGCGGTCGCCGGCCTTGACCTCGAGCGAGCGCACCGCGCCGTCCTCAAGGACCTTGCCGTTGCCGACGGCCACGATCTCGCCCTCGACCGGCTTCTCTTTGGCCGTGTCGGGGATGATGAGACCGCTCTTGGTGGTGGTCTCCGCCTCAAGGCGCTTCACGATGATGCGGTCGTACAGGGGACGAATCTTCATAGTCCAACTCCTTCGACGATTGCGTCTGCGGGTCGATGGGGCTTTGTGCCCCGAGCGCGACGGACTCTAAGCACCCCCCGTGGGGTGTCAAGCGGCGTCGTGTAAAAAATTCGAGGGACGTAATCCCTTGATCTGCAAGGGGCTGAGCGCGATGGGTTGGCAGTCGTCGCTCAGGAGTGCCAGCCGCCGAGCGGTCAGAACTTGCGGTAGATGCCGACGACCTTGCCGAGGATCATCGTCTCTCGGAAGTCGCGCTTGTGCACGTAGATGGGGGCCATCGCGGCGTTCGCCGGCTGGAACCGAATGCTGTCGCCCTCGGGATAGTAGTACTTGCAGGTCGCCTCTTCGCCGATCATCACGATGACGATCTCGCCACGCTCCGCGACCGGCGCCTTGCGGACGAAGACGTAGTCGCCGTCGAAGATCCCCGCCTCGATCATCGACTCGCCGACGATGCGCAGCGCGAACACCTCGCGGTGCGGCCCGATGAGCAGGCGGTCGATCTTGACGGTGTCCGCCGCCTCTGAGGTCGCCAGGATCGGCGCGCCAGCCGCGACTCGACCGAGCAGGCGGACCTCGACGAAGCCGTCGTCGTCGAAGTCGACATCGTCGTTCTGGCCGACTGGGCGGAGCGCGCGGCTCTTGAGGTCGTCCCGGGTCAGAACACCCTTGCGCTCCAGCGCTTTCAGGTGGTCATTGACGCCGTTGGTCGATCGGATGCCCATCTGCTTGCCGATCTCGCGGATCGTCGGCGGATAGCCGCGCTCCTGAATGGACGCGTTGATGTACTCCAAGATCTCCTCCTGCCGGCGTGTTAGACCCTTCACGATTCGACCCCCGACGGATGATGGGACACTGAACGAAGATTCATGTAGTCGGGGTCATTACTGAACACGAGTGCAGGCTGTCAATCCCCTATGAACTCGAATGCCCCCCGAGTCCTCCTCGCGTCCGCATCGCCCCGGCGACGCGCGCTTCTGAGCGCGGCAGGTTTCGACGTGACCGTCCGTGCGGCCGACGTGAACGAAGACCAGCGCGCGGGGGAGAGCGCTGTCGACTACGCCGCGCGCGTCGCGCTCGACAAGGCGAAGGTCGGGCTCGCTGCGCGAGGCCCCGAGGAGCCTGCGTGGGCGCTCGGGAGCGATACGGTCGTCGCGCTTGCGGGCGAAGTGCTCGGCAAGCCGGCGACCGCAGCCGAGGCGGTCGACACGCTTGAGCGGCTCTCCGGCCAAACGCACGCCGTGCACACCGCGATCGCGCTGTGTGGCCCACGGGGTGAGATGCATGTTGAGGTGCACACGGCACGCGTGCGCTTCCGTCCGCTTGAGCGCGACGAGGTGCGGGCTTACGTGGCCACGGGGGACGCGTTCGACAAAGCGGGCGCGTACGGGATTCAGGGGGGCGCCGGCGCTTTTGTCGAGGCGGTCGATGGCCCCTACGACGGTGTGGTCGGTCTGCCAGTCGCTCAGGTCCACGCGCTGGGAGTGCGCGCTGGAGCCTGGGCGACAGAGCCGGAGATGGTCACCCGCCTGCGCGCGCTCCGAGGACGCATCGCCGCGGCATGTCAGGCTGTCCAGCGCGTGCCCGCGTCCGTCACGCTCGTTGGGGTCTCGAAGCGGCACCCATCTGAGCGACTCCGCGAGGCGCTTGCGCTCGGCGTGATCGATCTCGGCGAGAACTACGTGCAGGAGTGGCGCGACAAGGCCACGGTCCTGGTCGAGGACGACGTGCGATGGCACTTCGTCGGGCGTCTTCAGAGCAACAAGGCCAAGGTGGTCGCTGGGCAGGTCTCGCTGGTGCACGCCGTCGACAGCTTGAGCACGGCGCAGGCGTTGGCACGCGCCGTTGAGCGCTCACCGGGCGCCGCACCTCAGCAGGTTCTGGTGCAGGTCAGCCTCGCGGGCGAGGCGCAGAAGGGCGGCGTGACCGCCGACGCGCTCCCGGAGTTGCTCGACACGCTCGCCACGCTGGGCTCGCTCCGGGTCGAAGGCCTGATGACGATGCCGCCCGAGGGGACGCTGTGCGGCGCTCGCGCAGTATTCCAGAGGCTTCGCGCGCTCCGAGACCACTGCGCTCGGCCTGAACGGCCGCTCACCCTGCTCTCGATGGGCATGTCGGACGACTTCGATCAGGCGATCGCCGAGGGCGCGACCCATATCCGCGTGGGCACCGCGCTGTTCGGAAGCCGCCCCGGCTGAACTTCGAGCGCGCTTGACTCTCTGGTAGCCTCCCCGAGGTCGAAAGGGAGGCGCGCATGGAGCCAATCGGGGACGTGGGGTTCTTGGGGTGCGGGCGAATGGGGCGCGCGCTCCTCGAGGGGTGGCTCAACGCGGGTCTCGTTGAGCGAGAGCGCGTGATGGTCGCTGCCCGCGAGAGCGCTCAGGCAACCGCCGACGCCTTGGGCGTGCGCGCCGGCACGATCTTCGAGGTCGCGGCGCGCTCGGACATCATCGTGTTGGCGGTCAAGCCCGCGCAGGCCGCCCGCATGCTCGCTTCGCTGAAGTTCGAGCTCGGTCAGCTGGTCGTCTCGGTCGTCGCCGGCGTCTCGCGTGCAGCGTTGCCCGTCTCGCCTGCGCGCCTCGTGCGAACCATGCCGAACGTCGCATGCAGGGTGGGGCAGGGCACGACGGCGATTCTCGCGACCGCGGATGATTACCCCGAGGATGTGGAACGGATCACCCGCCTGTTCGAGGCCGTGGGTCAGGTGGTCCGCGTCCCCGACGAGGGGATGTTCCACGGCGTCACGGCGCTGTCAGGGAGCGGCCCCGCCTATCTCTTCGCGGCCATGGAGGCGCTCGCCGACGGCGCAGTCGCGGCGGGCGTGCCGAGAGACCTTGCGCGGACGCTGGCGGTGCACACCTTTCGGAGCGCGACCGCGCTTGCGGCTGCGCCTGGTGCAGTGCCGAGCTTGCTGAAGGACGAGGTCGCCTCGCCCGGCGGGACGACGATCCGGGGCCTGCAAGTGCTGGAGTCCCGCGCCTTTCGAGGTGCGCTGCTCGACGCCGTAGTGGCGGCGGCCGAGCGCTCGCGCGAACTGGAGAAGCCGTGAAGCTCACGCCCATCGAGGTCGACCAACAGCAGTTTCAGCGCGTCTTTCGGGGCTGTGACCCGGACGAGGTGCATCGCTTTCTGGACCTCGTCTCACGCGAGCTCGAGGAGCTGATCCGAGAAAACGCGGGCCTGAAGGAAGACCTCAAACGGCGCGACGCGCAGATCGTGGAGTTCCGGGCCCACGAAGCTCAGCTCCGCGAGGCGCTCGTCTCAGCGGGGCGAATGTCCGATGAGATTCGGGCTTCCGCGCGTAAGGAGGCCGAGGTTGTAGTGGCAGAGGCTGAACTGCGCGCAGGGCGAATCGAAGCCGACGCGCGTGAACGCAGCGCGCAGCTCGCCGCTGAGGTCCATGAGCTCAAGCGTCAAAGGGTGAGGCTCCTCGGAGAGGTGCGCGCGATTCTGGGGAGCCACGCGCGGCTGCTCGACGCGCACGAGGCGCTCGACGGGGAAGAGGCGTGACGACGAGCGTTCACGCCGCCGTGTCCGCCGGCCGCGACGGGGCGAGGCTCCGTGTCCGCCTGCAGCCACGCGCACGTCGAGAGGGCGTCGTGGGGGTCAGTGAGCAGGCCGTTCGCCTCGCGGTGCACGCGCCCCCTGTCGAGGGGGCCGCGAACGAAGCGCTGACGCGCCTGCTGGCGACGCTCGTCGGGTTGCCACGCGGGCAGGTGAGCGTCGTCCTTGGAGGGTCGTCGCGCGACAAGGTCGTCGAGTTCGCGGGCCTGACGACGGACAGCCTCAGCGCGCGCGTCGCAGCTTGGCGAGACGTGGAGGCGTCGCAGTGAGTCGCCGTGGACGTCTCTGGGGGGCGCTGCTTGCCCTGTGGTGCGCGCTGTCATTCGCGCTCACCGCGCACGCCGAGAGCGCCGAATTCGAGCGCCTCGACACGGAGCACTACACGGTGGAGTGGGCGCCGGGTCTGGCACCGAGCGCGCGACGCGTCTCTGAGACGCTTGAGCGCGAGCACACGCGCATCTACCGGGAGCTCGGCGCGGAGGCGGTCGGTCGCACGCGTGTGACGGTGCTTGAGAGCGAGCGTGATCTGCTCGAGACGGCGCGCGCTCGGCACCCCGGCAGCACACCCCCGGAGTGGGCGGCGGGGCTCGCTTATCCTGGAGCCCGCGCAATTTATCTGCGCGCCGACGTCAGCGCGCAGGAGTTGGAGACGACGGCGGTGCACGAGCTCAGCCATGTCGCCATGGGAGACCTCGCCGGAGCGGGCGGGGTGCCGACATGGTTCACCGAGGGCGTCGCGGTGAGGCAGTCTGAACCTTTCGCGCTCGACCGGGCCACGATCCTCACGCAGGCGGCGATGCTTGACCGGCTGCTGAGACTCGACGCGCTCGAGCGCGGATTCCCTGCGGGTGGCGGGCGCGCTGGACTCGCCTACGCACAATCGGTCCACTTCGTCGGCTGGCTGGTCGAGGCACGCGGAGCGCAGCCATTCGCGGCTCTGATGCGCACGCTCGGCGAGCAACGCAGCCCGAATGGAGGCTTCGAAGCGGCGATTGAGAAGGTCTATGGGGAGCCTCTGGCCGAGCTCGAGCGGCGATGGCGCGATGCGCTCTCGTTCTGGTGGGGCTGGATGCCGATCGTCTTTCTCTCAAGCGGCGCCTGGCTGGGCGCCGCTGCGCTGCTGGTCTACGCTTGGCGTCGCCGCACGCGTGAACGGGCCAGCCGCCTTCGCGATATGGCGGGGCTTGAGGCCGTCGACATGGCGGAGGACATCGAGATCGCCCATGACCTGCGCGCCCGCGGCGACTTGCTCGACCCCTACAGCGGACGGCCGCCCTCGATTCACTGACGCCCCGCTTCGCGCTTGCGACAGCGCGGGGCCGCTGCTATCTGCGCCGCATGGCAGCCAAGATCGAGCCCACCGAAACTCAAGAGACCGAGGTCGAGCGTGGCTGGTTCTCGCCCGACCTCGCCCAGCCGGCCACCGCCGATGACGCGTCGTCGGCGCAGCTCCCGGGACAGGCGCTCCCAGGCATGTCGGATGCGGAGTGGCAGCGCATCGTCGAGACGCTCCAAGTGCTTGAGCGAGAGTTGGGGCACGAGGTCGACCCGAAGCGCCGCGCTCAGCTCTGCTGGGAGGTCGGGCGCATCTACGAGGTCCGACTCGGCGACGATCGCCGCGCGGTGCAGGCCTATCAGCGCGCCCACCGGGCCGACCCCCATCACTTGCCAAGTCTTCGCGCGGGTCGCGCGATCTTCACGCGCGCGGCGCGCTGGCCGATGGTGCTGCGGCTGATCGACGCCGAGTTGAGGGCGGTCCCGAACGTGGACGCGCGTGCAGCCCTCTTGGTCGAGAAGGGCGAGATTTACGCCCGATTGAGTGAGCCGATGAATGCGGCGACCTGCTTCGAGGCTGCGCTCGAGCTCGACCCGACGTGCCGCGCGGCAGCTCGGGCTCTGGTGCGTTGGGCCTCTTCTCGCGGGGAGCCCGCGCTGCTCGCAGACGCTCTCGAGCGTCTTGCCGGCCTCTCGGCGACGGCCGTAATGCGCGCTCGCGCGCTGCTGGACGCGGCCTGCGTTCTCCAAGCGGTCGATCCTCGCTCGCCGCACGCGGTCGAGTTGTTGGAGCAGGCACACGCCCTCGACCCGAGAGACGCGGAGATCGCGGGTCGCCTCGCGCGGGCGTTCCAGCGCGCCGGTGACTGGGAACGCCTGATCGCCCTCACAAGCGAGCAGCCCGAGCGCCTGGAGCACGCTGCCGACCAAGCCGCGCGTCTCACGGAGACGGCCCGCTTACTCTCGGAGCGCGTCGGTGACTTGGGCCGCGCCGAGGCGTTCATCGAGCAAGCGCTCAGGACCGACCCGTTCTTCGCGCCCGCGCTCGAGCTGGCCGCATCGATCGCCGAGCGGCAGGGTCAGCCTGCAGCCGCGGTTGGGGCGTTGCAGCGGCTGACCCAGGTGACGGCAGACGTCGCGGTTCGCGTGCGCGTGCTGATGCAGATGGCGCAGCTCCAGCTCACGGCGCTCGGCGACGACACAGGGGCCATCGCCTCTCTAGGGCGCGTCTTGGGCGTCGCGCCCGCATGGTGGCCGGCGCGCGAATTGCTCGGCCGGGCGTTCACCCGTCGTGGCATGTGGGACGAGCTCGTGAAGCTCTACGAGCAAGAGGTCGAGCTCGCCGCGGACGACCCCCGGACCCGCGCCGACCGCCTGTATCGCCTCGGTGAGCTGCTTGAGGCGCGGCTCAAGAACGATGGCCGGGCAGAGACCTACTATCGGACCGCTGTGGGCATCGCGCCGGACGTGAGCCACTTCGTCGAAGCGTGGCTGCGGGTGGTGCGCCGTTTGGGTCAGCCCGAGGCGCTCGCTGCAGCATTGCGTCACACCGCCCAAGTCGCCGACACCCCCTCAGCGAAGGTGAGACGCCTCGAGGAGCTCGCGCACGTCCTGGAGTCCGAGCTGGGGCAATTGGATGCATCCAAGTCTGCGTGGACAGAGGTCGCCGCGCTCGCGCCCTCTCACCGCGAGGCGCGACATCACCTGCAGCGGCTGTGTGCCGCGACCGCCGCGCATTCGGAGACCCTGCGCTGGCTGGACGCTGAGTTGCCTGACGCGACCGACCAAGCGCGTGTGCTCGCGCTCCTCGTGGCCTGCGCCGATGTCTGCTCGACGCACCTCGGCGATCGAGATGCAGCGCGCGCGTACTTGGAGCGCGCCCTTGAGCTCGACCCGAGCCATGTGCCGGCGCTGCGCGCGAGCGGGCGCCTCTATCACGCGATGGGCGCGTTCGCGCAGCTCGTCGAGATGACACGCCGCGAGGCCGAGGTCGCGAGCTCGCCCGAGGATGCGGCCGGTGTTTGGATGCGCGTCGGTGCCTTGTGCCGAGAAGAGCTCGCCGACTTCGACGCCGCTGCCAAAGCATGGGAGCGGGCCGCTGCGCTCGCTGCGGAGCCGCTGCCGGCGATTCGGGCGCTGCAGACACTTTACGCTGACATTGGCGATGTCGAGCACGAGGCCGAGATGCTCGCGGCCGAGGCTGAGCGGCTGACCGATCCGCGTGAGAAGGTCGCGCTGTGGTGTCGTTTGGGCGCGACGTGGCTCTATCGAGCCGACCACCCGGAGCACGCGATCGATGCGTGGCAGCAAGCGCTCTCGGTCGACCCGTGCGCCGAGGCGGCCTTGCAGCCCCTCCTGACGCTCTACGAAGAGCGCGGGCGCGCCGACGACATCGCCGCGATGTGGCGGCGCTGCGCCGAGGCCGCCGCAGACGACACGATCGCTGCGCGCGCTTGGGTGGAGTATGCGCGGGTCTGCGCCGACGCGCTCAGCCTGACAGTCGAGGCGATCGACGCGTGCGAGCGCGCTCTGGTCCTGGCGGACGGGCGCGAAGCGGTGGCACCGCTCATGCTTTTGGAGCGTCTCTATCGGCCACAAGAGGCGTCTGTCTCGCTCGCGCGCGTGCACTCCGCGCTCGCCGACCTGACCTACGACCCGATTGGGCAGCGCCTGCACCTGGAGGCCGCGGCAGAGCTCCTCGACGAGGCGGGCGAGCCGCCCGAGGCCATCTTGCAGGCTTGGCGTCGAGTCCTCGAGGTTGAGCCGGCGCACGCTCGCGCGCTCGCTCGCCTTGAGGAGCGCCTGCCGTCGGGTGAGGCGCGCCTCGAGGTGCACACACGGCGCATCGCAGCATCGAAAGATGCGCGTGAGGTGCTCGGCGCGCTCCTCGCTCGAGCGGAGCTGCTCCGCGGGCTCGGGCGACCGGACGAGGCCGTCGAGGACCTCGAAAGAGCCGTCGCTCTGGATACGGGCTCCGTCTCCGCGACGCGCGCCCTGCGTGAGGCGCTGACCGAAGCGGGTCGAGGGGATGAGGCGCTCCGCACGACCGAGCGGGAGGCGCGCGCGACGCGGGCACCCGAGGCGGCTGCGGCCCTTTTCCTGACGGTGGCGAAGGTTCGCGAGGTGCGTCTCTCAGACGCCGCGGGCGCCTTCGATGCGGCGAAGTTTGCCCTGGAGCGTGAGCCCACGAACGACGAAGCGGCCGAGGCGGTGCAGCGACTCGGGGACCGCCTTGGCCGCTTCGCAGAGGTCGCGCACGCGCTCGAGCAGCGTGCGGTCGCCGCGCCTACGCGGGCCGTCGATACGCTGCTCGAAGTGTCTCGCATCTACGCGCATCGACTGTCAGCGCCCGATTTGGCAGTGCGCGCACTGAACCAAGCGCTCGCAACGGGGGCGGGCGATGAACGCGTGATTTTGCAGCGACTTGCCGACCTGTATGTCGAGTCCGAGGACTGGAACGAGGCGGTCGTCATCTATCAACGCCTTCGTGCGAGCGTGCAGGACGCCGACCTGCGGCGCGCGGTCGCCTTTCGGCTCGCCTCGATCTTCGAGGACAAGTTGGGTGACCTGTCCCGGGCGCGGGACACGCTCCAGATGCTTCAGTCAGAGCGACCGACGGACGCCGATGTTCAGATACGCCTCGCGCGCCTCGCGGAGTCGGCCGGCGACTTGGAGGCCGCGATCGAACACTCGCGCGCGGCTGTCGGACTCATGCCGGACGACGACCTGTCGACCGAACTGCGCGTCCGCATGGGCCGTCTGCTGGAGCAGCGTGGGCGAGTCGACGAGGCCGTCGAGGTCTATAAGCGGGTGCTCGCGTCTGCGCCTGACCGGGCAGACGTCGCGCTGCGGGCGGCGGAGCTCTTGGGACGACGCGGTGACACCAACGCGGTCTTGGCGACGCTTGGGGCGACCCTGGACACGATGCGCGCAGGCGCTTCGCCCGATGCGGCGCGGCTGCGTCGTCGGGCCGCCGAGCTCTTCGCGACGCACGATCCCGTGCGCGCCGTCCGCGAACTCGAGGCGCTTGTCGCGGACGATCCCGACGACTCGGACGCGCGCCAAGCCCTCGTGACCGCGTTTGTCGGACGTGATGCCTACGCTGAAGCGCTCCCGCACCTCAAATGGTTGGTCGCCCGGGACCCGTTCACGGCCGACCGCGTAGGGCATCTGCGTCGCGCGCTCTCGCGCGTCGGTGAGCATGAGCGCGCCGCATGGGTCGCGACGTGGCTTGAGGCGCTCGAAGGCGCGGCTGCGGACGACGTGGAGGCGTTCACACGCCTGCCCGAATACCCGCGCTACCCCGTGACGCTCCGCCTCGCAGCGGGGCGCGCTCAGGCGCTCTCCGAGTTGCCGCGCGATTCGTTCGAAGCGCTCGTTGTCACTTGGGTCAGGGCGCTGCCTCGTGTCTTCGCAGCCCCCCCAACGCTGCCCTCGCGCGAAGAGGGGTTACCGGCGGTGGAGCAGCTCGCGCGCCGATGTGGCGTCGCGCTCGGAGTCGACGACGTCCGCGTCCTCGTCGACCGCACGTTGGGTGACGGCGTTCGGTACGCAGATGGGTCGCCCGCGCTGCTCGTCTTTGGCACAGCCGCGGTCTCAGGGCTCACGCCCCAGGAGCAGGCCTTTCACATCGTTCGTGGCCTCTGGCTGGGGGCGAGGCAGCTCGCCGTCGTGACGAGCTGGCCTGCGTCTACGCTTGAAACGATGCTCCGCACCGCGGCTGCGCTCCCGCGACCCGGCACACCCCCGCGCGTGCTCGAAGAGCCGCTCCGGACGCATGTTGCGCAGCTCGAATCCTTGCTCGACAAGCGCGGGCGCGAGCTGGTCTCCGATAGCTTCGACGCCCTCGACCGCCACCTCGCAACGACGGACATCACGGGGGCGGTGGAGGGGTGGCTCTTCGCCGCGAGCCTTGAGGCCATGCGCCTCGCGGGACCTCGCGCGGCTTGGTCGGTCCTCGCGCGGACCATGTCGACTCAGGTCCGAGCGCTGCCCGTGGCCGACCGCTGGCGCGCGACGCCCGGAGTGCGGGCGCTCGCGCGCTGGATCGTGGAGACACCGACGTTTGGCGTCGAGGGCGCGCCGTCGGCGTTCCCATGAGTGGGTTGGCGTGTGATAGGCTGTTGCGGTGAAGCTCGCTTACGCCTCGAATGGCTTTACCTTAGTCTCCTTGCCAGACGCCATCCACGCCTTGTCGCGCCTCGGCTACGCTGGGGTCGAGCTCTTGGCGGACGCCCCCCATTGGGCGCCGGAGGACGCGTCGAACGGTCGCGAAGACGACGTCCTCGCCGCGCTGCGAGAGACCGGGCTCGCGGTCAGCAACGTGAACGTGAACACCGCGGTCGGGCTCAGCGCGACGCCGCCCGCAGACGGCACCTTCGAGCCATCGCTGGGGCACTCGGACCCCGCCGTTCGCGCGCGTCGGATGGACTACACGCGCGCGGCGATGCGCTTCGCGGCGCGCGCTGGGGCTCGCTGCGTGAGCGTTGCGAGCGGGCGCGTCGAGCGTGACGTTCCCCCCGAGGTTGGGCGGGAGCACCTCGCGGAGAGCTTGCGGGCGCTGTGCGTCGACGCTGACGCGCTGGGCCTCCGTGTCGGCATCGAGGCGGAGCCTGCGCTCCTCGTCGAGCGCACAGACGAGCTGTTGTGGCTGTTCGACCGCGTCCGTCACCCCGCGCTGGGTGCGAACCTAGACCTCGGACATGTCCTCTGCGCGGGCGAAGACCCCGTTCATGCGATCGAGCGCCTTCAGGGGCGCATTTGGAACGTGCACGTCGAGGATATTCGCGACCGCAAGCACTTTCACCGCGTCCCGGGAGAGGGGGACGTCGATTTTGTGTCGCTTTTTCGGGCGCTGCGCTCGACGGGTTACACGGGCTTTGTCACCGTGGAGCTCTACACGTGCGCGGACCGCGCCGAGGCCGCCGCGACGCGATCGCTTGAGGTCTTGGCGGCGGCGATGCGCGAGGCGCGCGGCGAGGCCGCGGTGGATGGGAGTCAGGTCACTTGAAGCGCGTAGGGGTCTGGATCGTAGGCGCGAGCGGGAGCATCAGCGCGGTGACGCTCGCGGGGCACGCCGCGATGGTGCGCGGCCTTGCGCGGCCTGATGGCCTTGTCACTGAGCGCACAGACTTCGCCGAGGCGGGCTTTGCGCCGCTGTCGAGCCTGGTCTTTGGCGGGCACGAGGTGAGGCGGCGCTCATTGGCCTCAGCCGCCGCTGAGATCTTGCCCGCCTGCGGGGTTCATGGCCTCGCAGAGCGCCTGACGGACGCTCTTGAGGCCATTGATCGCGAGATTCGACCTGGCATTGCCCGCGGCGCGGGCCCGAGCATCGAGGCCGACGGTGCCCGGGTCGTCACGACGGACTTCGAGGCCATCGAGGCTGTGCGTCACGACCTGCGCGACTTCGCGACGCGCAACGACCTCTCGCACGTTGTCGTCGTCAACCTCGCGAGCACCGAGGCTTCCCGCGTGCCGCACGCGGCTTGGCAGCGGCTCGAAGACCTTGACGCCGCGCTCGCGCGAGGCGGAGACATCTTGCCGGCGAGTGCGCTGTACGCCTATGCGACCCTCGCCGAGGGCTTCGCGTACGTGAACTTTACGCCGAGCGTCGGGTCGCGGCTGCCCGCGCTCTGTGAACTTGCCCTGCACACCGGGGCGGTGCACACGGGGTCGGACGGCAAGACAGGCGAGACGCTGGTCAAGTCGGTGCTCGGTGAGCTCTTCGCTCGGCGCAACCTGCGCGTGCTCTCGTGGTTCGGGCAGAACATCCTCGGGAACGAGGACGGGCGCGTGCTGAACGACCCGCTCCACAAGGCCTCGAAGATTCGGAGCAAGGACCAGCTCCTCCCGAAGCTTCTGGGGTACGCGCCGGAGACGCACGTCGGCATCGACTACGTCCCGAGCTTGGGCGAGTGGAAGATCGCGTGGGACCACATTCACTTCGAGGGCTTCCTCGGCGGTCGCATGTCGATGCAGTTTACGTGGAACGGGTGTGACTCGCTGCTCGCCGCGCCGCTCGTGCTCGACCTCGTTCGCTTGGTGGAGCTCGCGCACCGGCGCGGTGAGCGCGGCGTCTTCTCGGCGGCGGCGTCGTTCTTCAAGGACCCCATGGGCACGGACGAGCAGCGGCTGGTGGCCCAGGATGAGGCGCTGCTTGCATGGATCGCGCGCCGCTGATGGCGGGGGCGCGCGCCTGGCTCGAGCTCATTCGGCTGCCTGCCGTCTTCACGGCCCCCGCGGACGTCCTCGCTGGCGCCGCGCTGACCGGCGCGCTCGCGTCGACGGCGGACACGACGCTCACGGCCGCACGTCTCGCGGGCGCGGTGCTCGCGAGCGTCGCAGTCTATGCAGCCGGAATGGCGGCGAACGACTACTGCGACGCGCGCATCGACGCGGCAGAGCGGCCCAACCGACCGATCCCCTCCGGGCGTGTTACCCAGGCGCAAGTGCTGCGCTTCGTGCTGACCCTGCAGCTCCTCGCCGTCCTTATCGCGGGCGTTGTTTCCGTCGCCGCAGGCGCAGCCGCCCTCGCCACGGTCGGATTGACCTGGCTATATAACGGCCTATTGAAAGACTCGGCGGTCGGGCCGCTCTCCATGGGGGCGTGCCGATACGGCAACGCGCTGGTCGGCGCGTGCGCGGTCGCGTGGCCCGTGCCCCCGCAGGCTTGGGGAGCGCCGCTCGCGACGCTGCTGTACGTCGCGGCGATCACCGGCGTATCGCGCTTCGAGGTCGCGGGCGGACGCGGCGGCGCCTATCGGACAGCGGTCGCGGTCTTGGTCGCTCTCAGCGGCATCGCCGGGTTGGTCGGCGCGCTCCACAACGCCCCCCTCTGGTCGACGCTCGTGGGCCTCGCGCCGACCCTCTGGCTGCTGCGGGCAGTGCGGCCTGCTTGGCCCGAGGCGAGCGGCGGTGCGGTGCGAGGCATCGTGATGGCGGGCATCTTCGGCATCGCGCTCCTGAACGCCGCGCTCTGCGCTCAGGCGGGTCATCCGCTCATTGCCGCGCTCGTTGTCGCCCTCGCGGTCAGCGGTCGCTTCGTGGGGCGTCGGTTCTACTCGACCTGAGGCCCTCGGTCTCGCTCAGGGCTTCCGAGACGCCACGGGCTCGATGACCAGCGTGACCGGCGTGCCGACCGCGGGGATGTCTCTCGTGTTGACCTCAAAGCCCAGGCCTTCGCCGCGGTAGGGGTTGCCGACGTCCTCGGTCGCCCCGAAGACGCAGGTGTCGTCCGGGATCAACCCGATGACGCTCCGCGCGGAGTCGGCGCTGTAGCTCGCCTCCCAGAAGATGCTGCCCATGAACGACCACTCCGCGGCCTTGCCGGGCCGCTTCGTCTTCCGATTCCAGAGCAGGCTCTCGACGGGTACGCGCTCGACCTTGCCCGGCTTGGTCGATGGTCGCTCGACGAACATGCGGACGCGCGCACCCGCTTTGGAGACGCGGCGGCCGTAAGGCTTGACGTTGACGTATTCGTTCGGCTCGAGGTCGAGCAGGAGCATCGCCATGTGCAGGTGGCTGGGCACTGCCTGCATCTCAAGCACGGACTCGTGGAGTTTGCCGTTTGCGGTCACCGCGATGTACTCGAGGATGCCCTTCGACATGTTGATGCGGGCCGGGACCTCGATGCGTCGCGCGGCGGTGTTGACGCGGATGGCGCCCACCTCGATACGCGCCTCATCGAGCTTGCGAATCGGGATCGCCCCGGGTCGCGTGTCCGGCGTGCCCGAGCGCGCGGCGTCCCGCATGCGGAGAATATCGGCCGCGCCGGTCGGCGCGCCGTGAATGCGGGGTTGAGGAGGGACAGGGGGAGGCAGCTCAATGCGCGGCCGCTTTGCGCGCCGGCCGGGGCCCGTGCCGACATCCGCTTGCAGGCCAGCGTCCGGGATGACGACGCGCGGTCGACTCCCCTCCGACCTGTCATCGCTCGGCGCGCAGCCCAGCGCGAGGCCCAGGAAGGCCGAGGCAAGTGTCGCGATACGTTGAGCGCCACCTCGCGTCATGCGCGCCTCTGCGCCCGAACAAGGGTGTAGTTGATCGGCGCTGGGAGTCGGTGCACCTCCGTGACATCGAAGCCGACCTCGTCGAGCCAAGCGCGCTGCTCCGCGACAGAGTGGCAGCGTCCGTCGTGGCTCAGCACGCGCATGTTGAGCTGGAACATGGCGCCAAAGAGCGGGCCCGCGCGGTCGTCGTCGAGCATGACGTCGCTCAACCAGAGGACCGCGCCTGGCTCGGCCGCCTGCGCGACCTGAGAGAAGATGCGGCGGACACCCTCCGGCTGCTCGCGGTGCAGCACGCCGGAGATGAGGAACGCATCGTATCGACCGGGCAGTGCGTCGCGCGTGTAGTCGTAGGCCGTGCACGTCACGCTCGGTGCGGCGCCCATCGACGCGACGATCTCTCGGGCGATCGCGACGACCCCCGGGAGGTCGAGCACCTCCGCGTGGAGGCCAGGCGTCTTTTGGGTCAGGAGCGCGGAGTACGTCCCCGGCCCCCCGCCGACATCGGCGAGCTTCGTTTTGCCGGTGAAATCGACCACAGCCGCGACGGCTCGCCCGACGCCGAGCGCGCGGTGGTGCATGCCGTAGACGAAGTTGCGGGTGCGCGTGTCATCGGCGCCCAGGTATTGGTTCGGGGACTCTGCGACTTTGCCGGAGCGCACGACGCTGTCCAGGTTCGCCCACAGCGAGAAGACATCGCCGTTATAGAGCAACGCAGGCCCTAGGAAGCCGGGGCGGCCTTCGACGAGGAACGCCTCTGCGAGCGCGCTGTTCGTGAACCGCTCACCCTCGCCCTTGCTGCACAGCCCCACGTTCGACATCGCGGCGAGGAGCGCGTCCGTGGCGATGGGGTCGGTACCGGCGCGCGTCGCGACGTCGGCCGCAGTGGCCGGCCCGTCGGCAAGGAGCGTTGGCAGGCGCAGTCGAACCGCAGCGACGAGCGTTGCGCTGCCCCAAAAGGCGGTCGCGAGTTCGATGAGTGCGGCGGGGTTCGGGGCGGCGGGCGTGGTCATCTCAACCTCGGTCTGGGCGCGTTCGGCCCGCAAGACTAAAGCAAGCGAACGTGGATGGCTACGGCGCCGCTTTCGGGGTTGTCGCGCGCAGATTTGTGTGTTGAAACCCCGCTCGACCGCCGCAGCAGCAGGGGAGAGGCACATGCCTTTCGATTGGTTCAAGCGCATCTTTTCGCGGGACGCCGACACGGTCGCGCCCGAGACCATCACACTGCCCGATGCAACGGCTGAAGCGACCGTTGAGGCCACAGAAGCCCCCGCAGCGGGGCCAATCTTCGAGAGCCAGCGAGCCGCTGCCGAGGACGAGGCGTTCGAGGTACCCGAGCCCTCAAGCCTGACGGGTCGCCTCCGCACGCTCGGCGTCGCGCCGTTGTGGGTGCCGAGCCTGCGTGAGCCCGCGCTCTTGCAGCGCTTGGCTGCCGAAGCCACGCTTTCGGACGCATCGTCGACTTCGCTTGACATTCAGGAGGCCCGTCAACGCTTGGACGCTTGGCTGGTCCTTGAGCCCACGGACGCCGAAGCGCTCGTCCTTCGCGGGCGAGCGGCCGCGCTCCTCGGAGATTCACGCGGGGCTCGCGCGGACTTCGAGGCCGCGCTCGAAGACGCGCACGTGGGAGCAGAGGCGCGGGCTGCGCTTGATGCTCTACCGACAGGCGAGCCGACGCTTGAGACACCTGCGGTGGAGGGCTGACGATGCATCTGCGCGCGATCGAGCAGGAGAAGTCGAAGGCGGATGACGCGTTCTCTCGCGGCGCGCTCACGGACGCTGCCGCGTCTCTCGAGGCCATTGAGGCCGCCTACCAGCGCCTCGGTTTTCACGAGGGCCTCGCTACGCTGCGATACAATCGCCTGCTCATGGCCGTGGAAGCCGACGAGCGGGCTGAGTTGCCGCGTGTGGGCCGGGCGCTCGCGGAGACCCTTCGTTGTCTCGAGCCGCCTGCGACGCCCCTGATCCTGCAGGTCGCAGCGGGGCTCAAGCGCCTGCTCGCTGGCTCAGTGCGCGGGCTCGACGCGGCGCTCGAAGCCGAGCTCCTTGAGCTCGCGGCGTGGCTCGGCGGCGATGCTCTTGAGGCCGAGGCGACCACATCGAGCCGAGAATGGCCGACTCTGCCGACGCGTGAGGCGTCGACGCTCGGGGCGGAAGACGCCGCGCGTGTCCTCATTCAGAGCGCAGGCGCTGGCCTGCTCGCTGGCCTCGGCGCGACCGAGGCCCCGCCCGCGCTCGCGCTGACCGCGCTGGAATCGGCGCGCGTCGCCGCGCTCGCCGGAAACGTCGAGCAGCAGTACATCGAGCTCGTGCGCGCGTTCGAGTTGACCGCGCCCCGCGAGCCGCGCACGGCGCTCGACATTCAGGCGTCACTCAACGTCCTGGAGAGCGGGACGCTTCCGCCTTCTCTTGACTATCGCTCAACCTTGCCCCGAGAGCGTCGGCTCCGCGTCGCCGCGGGCCTGCATGCGCGGATCGCGCGGGTGGTCGCACGGCAAGCGGGTTCGGAGAGCGTCGCTGCGGTCCAGTGGCGCCACGTCGAGTCTGTCGCCACCGCAGCCCTCGGGCACGCCGCTGCCCGACGTGACCGGGGCGCGCTGCAGACGGACGACGGGGAGCACGAGGCGCAGCTCACGCTCATGGTCGCCGAGGCGCGTCGAGCGTTGGGGCACGTGAGTGAAGGGCTCGCCTACCTTGAGCCCTTCATCGCGCGCGCTCGACGCGGCGCGTTCGGCCGACGGGAAACCTCGGTGCGCGTCCTCTCCGGTTATGCGGAGTTCCAAGAGCGCCTCGGGCGCCTCGATGAAGCCGCTGAAGCTTGGCGGGAGGCGGCTGAGTTGGCCTTGCCAGGCGCGTGCGGCTCGCGCCGACCCATGGTGCTCGCACAGATTGTCGGCGACGCGATGGACGAGGGCTTGGTGGATTGCGTCGTGCTCGGCGCGATCGCGCTCGCCGGTGTGGCGCGCACACGCGACGTGGACGAGCCTGAGCATGCGCGCCTCGTCCTCGGCGCCGCGCACACATTGATGTCCTTCGCGCGTCGCGACCTTGATCCAGCAGACTTTGGGCACGCGATGCTCTGGATCGAGCTGAGCCTCGCTCGCTTCGGAGACGCTGTGGCGGCTGGACGCGCTCGAGAGCTCGCGCGCGCCCGTCAAGACCCAGAGGCGCTCGCTCTGGGCGGGCTCCTTCAAGCGCTCACGACCCCGACGGCCGATACACCGCAGGGGCGACGTGCGGCGCGCGCGGCCTTCGTTCAGGTCGCCCTGGAGTCGGTTCGGGCGACGGCGGGTGCAGTCCGTCGGGCCACCGAACTCTGCGCGGCGCACGCATGTCGGGCCATCGCCGTCGAGACGGTCGCCGACTGGTCTCGCGTCGAGGTTCACCTGCGCCGCTATGCCGAGGCGGCTCGTCCCGGCGCCTTCCTGGACGGCGCCGGACCTTGGGACCTGTGTCTACCGACCACGCTGCCGACGACGCGGGACGCGCTCCTCGACGCCCTCGTCGACGCGGGGCGCGTTGCCGCGGTTCACCGCAGCCTCACGACGTCGCGCCTCGGTGAGCTTGCACCACAGACGCCACCTGCGCTCGCCGCAGATGAGGCGCACCTGGAGTTCCATCCGCGGCTCGCTGAGGTGTGGGTCTTCGTTCGCGTAGCCGACCTGCCGCTCACGCTGGTCCGGATCGGTGAGTCGGTCGCAGGCGTGGATGCGCGCGTCGATGAGCTCCTCGAGGCGCTCACCCTGCGCGGCGAGGACGCGCGACGCGAAGTTCAGCAACGCGCGCAGGCTGTATTTCGCGCGTTGGTCGCGCCGTGCATCGGTGCCCTGAGCGGCGTCACGCGGCTCCTCGTGACGGCAACGGGCTGCCTCGCGCGTGTGCCCTTCGGTGTGCTCCTCGGCGACCAGTTTCTGTGCGAGCGCTTCGACATCGCGCGCACCTTCGCGGCACCCGCGGTGGCCGCACCGCGCGAGGCGGTGGACCGTGACCCCCGTCGTCTCGTCGTGCTCGGCGACGCAGTCACCTCGCGTGACCTGGGCCTGTGCGAGCTTGAGCGGGACGGGGTGTGGTCCGCGGTCCATGTCGTCTCGGATGCAGAGGACCTGCACGACGAGGCGCTCGACGCTCGATTGGCCGGCGCGCGGTGCGTCCACTTGGTCGGTGCCGTCGCTGCGCGCTGCGTTGAGCTGCGCGAAGGCCACCCCGCCTCGCTTCAGGCGCTTGGCGCTCGCCTTCGCCGCGCGGGCGTGGCCGTCGTTGTCCTCGACGGACCCGTGGATGGTCCAGAGGCGGACGCCGCGCTCTCAGCGCTCATCGAGGGGGGCTGCGACGCAGTCATCGTGCGACGTTGGGCGGGCGACGAGGACGGCACGTTCCTGCGGGAGCTCGTCCGGGCTTGCGCGCGGGCCGAGGCAGCCGCTGACGTGACGCGTGCGCTCGCCGAGACGCGCCGCGCAGCCGTGAGAGCGCGGCTCCCGGCGCGAGCGTGGATGGCCTACGAGGTCTTCGAGCGCGAGCGGGCCTGAGGCCGCGACTACTTGAAGAAGTAGAACAGCGCGCCGCCGACGACGACCACGAGGCCCACGCCGACCGCGACCGCGAGGTCACGGTTCCGCGTGCCGACATCGGGATTGAACGCTGTCGTTGGGCCAGACATGAGCGCGGAGGGTTCGCGCCGCGCCGCGGAGGTCGAGGCAGCCACGGGCGTCGTGGGGGCCGACGGCGCAGACGCGGGCAGAGCCGCAGCGGGCGCCGACGCGGCGATCTGCGCGGGGGTCACGGGTGTCGTCGGCGCAGTCGGATCGTTCGACAGCGCTGCGCTCGGCAGGGGGCCAGTCGCGGCGCGTGGCCGCTGACCCATCGTGAGACCATCCGCCGCCATCGCGCGGGCGATCATGTCCGTCGAGAGCTGAAGCGTCGCGGCGCCCTCCATCGGGGCGTCTTGGCTCGCGAGCAGGTCGGCGACCTCGTCGGGGCTCATCTCCAGAGAGACGTCTTGGCGCGCCTTGAGCGTCTCGATGCAGGCCTCCAGCGCCTTCTTGACCTCGTTCGCGTTCGCGAAGCGGTCCTCTTTGCGCTTGCGCAGCAGCTTCGTGACGATCGCCTCGAGCTCCGCGGGGTAAGACCACTCGGGACGCACGCGCGAGGGGGGGGCGGGCTCCTCGATCACGATCTTCGTCGCGACCTCGACCGCCGACTCCGCGTGGAACGGCAGCATCCCCGTGATCGTCTGATAGAGGATGATGCCCAGGCTGAAGAGGTCTGAGCGCTGGTCGAGCTCGAAGCCCTGAACCTGCTCCGGGCTCATGTAGGCGGGCGTCCCGCACACGATGCCGTCTCGGGTGAGCGGCACGTAGTCAGCGCCCGGGTCCGTGATCTTCGCGATGCCGAAGTCAAGGACCTTCACGAAGTCCTGCGTGCGGCGGTGGTTGAAGCAGACGATGTTCGCGGGCTTCAGGTCGCGATGGATGACGTTTGCCGAGTGCGCTTCGTCGAGGGCATCGCACACCTGCGCGATGATGTTGACGATGCGCGCGGTCGGAATCGGGGCGTCCTCGGCGATGATCGTGCCCAGGTCGCGGCCTTGGATGAACTCCATCGCCATCCACAGCAGCTCGCCGTTGTCCTCTTGCCCGAACCCGAAGATCGAGATGCAGTTCGGATGGTTCAGTCGACTCGCGGCCTGAGCCTCGCGCTCGAAGCGCTTGACGACCGTCGCGTCGCTCACGAGGCCGGGGCGGAGGACCTTGAGCGCGACGTGCTTCTTGAGCTGCAGGTGAAGCGCGCGGTAGACCTTGCCCATCGCGCCCTCGCCGACGAGGGCCTCGACCTTGAAGTCGTTCGCGATCGTGCGACCGATGAGCGGGTCGTGTGCGCTCGGCGCGGCGAAGGTGAGCGAGGCACCGCAGCCAGGGCAGAAGTTCGGGCGTCCCTCAATCGGTCGCTGACACTTTGGGCACGCGGCCATGAGACGATAACCCCCGAGGGCGCTGAACGATGGCGCGGAAGATAACAAAGGCCCTCAGCGGGCGCAATTGATTGCACTTTGCATCTCGTCGACCCCTCAGCTATGGTCTCAGCCCGCAATCCGGACCGCGTACGGGAGTCGCTCGAACCTCATGCTCCGCAGATTCACCGCGTCGTGCGCCCTCGTGGCGCTGTCGAGCCAAGCCGCCTGCTACAACACCTACAACGTCTCGCTCGAGGAGCTCGGGAAAGCTCAGGAAGGCGGCATCACCAGCGCCGTCTCGATGAAGACGAGCGAGGGGCAGGACATTGTCGTCACCGAGAACTCCAAAATCGGTGTGACGGACAAGCAGGGCACCTACCACCCCGTGTCGCCGTTCAACTTCACGCTGACCGCGGGGCAGCTCGTGGCGCCGGACGAGGACAAGATCCTCGCCCGTGAGCAAATCGAGACCGGCAACGTGAAGCAGATCAGCCGAGTGAAGACGTCGCTGATCGTCACGGCGGGCGTGCTGGCGGCGGCGGGTTTGGGCGTGTTCGTCGTCCTGACGGCGCCCGAGAAGAAGGGCTTCGGCGCGCAGTGAGCGCGTCGACGGTGCGTCGCGCGTGGACACCTCGATGCCGCTAGACGCCGGGGACCCCGCAGACGCCCTCCGACGCGTGCTGGGCTTGATGCGGATCGCGCCGCTCGACTTCGGGCTTCGGATTCGCGCGGGCGACCTGCTCATCAAGGTCGGCGACCGGCCACGCGGCATTCGCGTCCTCCGGTCCTGCGCTGACTACTGCACGCTCGCCGGCTTTCCGGTTCGGGCCCTCTGGGCGCTCAAGCTGATTGAGACGTTTGCGTTCGACACTCAGCTGGTCGAACGAGGTCTGAACATGCTCGCTCGGCAGTACTGCCGTGCGCCTGACCGGGCGTTCGGCGAACCGATCTTCGAGATGCCGCTGCCGAAGCGCGAGCCGAACCTCGCCGACCTGCCGGTCGACCTCGAGGAGGTCAAGGCAGAGCTCGAGCGCCGCGCAACGGACATTATCCGCGGGGTGAACTTCCCCGATAACCTGCCGAGCTTCCCGCTCCTGAGCGAGCTGGAGCACGACGCCTTCCTGAGTGTTGTGCGGTCGCTGCGGCTGCGTCGCGTGCCTGCAGGCACCGAGTTAGCGCGTGAGGGCGAGCCGGGGCAGGCCGTCTCTATCGTCGTCGCGGGCCGCGTCGTCATTACGAAGCGCGCCGGTGATGGCACAGCGGTGACGCTGGCGACCCTCGGCGAGGGGCAGGTCTTTGGCGAGATGGCGCTGGTGACCGAGTCGCCTCGGGTCGCGACGGTCGTCGCCGATACGCAGGTCGATCTCTTCGAGCTGCCACGGTCGGTCTTGAAGTCCCTGGGGGGCGACGCTGTCCAGCTGCAGAGCGCGCTGTCGCGTCAGGTCTGCGACCGCATGGTCAAGAACCTGATGAGCTTGAGCCCGCTCTTTCGCGGGCTCGCGCCCGAAGCGCGACAGGGGCTGCTGTCGAGGTTCCAGACTCGCCTCGTCGAGGCAGAAGAAGACGTCATCGTGGAGGGCCAGCTCGGGCGCGGCCTGTTCATCATCCTCGACGGACTGGTTCAGGTGACGCTGCGTAAGGGCGGTAAGCGGCACCTGCTCAACTGGCTCAAGGAAGGCGACGTGCTCGGTGAAATCTCGCTGACGCGCAATACGCCCGCTACGGCGACGTGCACGGCGTCCCGCCGCACCCTGCTGATGTGCCTCGAGCGCGCTGACTTCGAACAGTTCGCCGCGGACCACCCTCAGGTCGTCGACCAAATCCGCGAGCTCGGCGAGGTCCGGTTGCTCGACACGATCTACACGCTCGCTTAGTTCCGTTCGTCCGCGCAGCCGTCGATACAGGTTCAACCCCGTGTCTGCGATAAAATTGACCCGCCTCGACCTCGCCGCTTAGCCTGCTCAGCATCGAGCACACGCAGCACAGGCGGAGATGATATGGCCACGAGAGGCACGGCAAAGAAGCCCGAGGCGAAGGGGCGGCGCGGAAACATCACGGCGGAAGCCCGTGAGAAGGGCGCGATCTCCAAGTCGCAGCGCGGCATCTTCAACCGCTACCTGCGCGCCTTGCAGGGACGCGCGCTCGAGCGCAACCGTGAGAAGATCGCCGAGATCGACGAGACCTTGGCGCGTGGGCGACAGGTTCGCAAGGCGCCGGTCTTCAAGAACGGCAAGCGGATCGGCACGCGCGAGAAAGAGCTGCCGCTGCTGCCGTCGGAGCGGGCCAAGCTCATGGCGTCGCGCATTCAGCTCGAAGCGAACCTGACACGTAAGGCGCCCGATGAGCTCCGCGGCGAGTTCTTGGCGATCCTGCCGGACTACGCGGCCAAGAACAGCCTGACGCGAGACATTTTGCTCTCGGTGGGCGTGCCTGCTGAGGACCTTGCGGCCGTCGGCCTCTGATCGCAGAGGCGCTCAGGCGTTGAGCAGGCGGTCGAGCTCACCGCGTTGGTCGAGCCCGCGCATGTCGGTGTAGCCGCCGATCGAGGTCTCGCCGATAAAGATTTGCGGCACGGTTCGCTGGCCAGAGGCTTGAACGAGCCAAGCCCGCTGTGCGTCATCGTTCGAGACGTCGATCTCCTCGTAGACGACGCCTTTGCCCGCCAGGAAGCGCTTGGCGGCTTGGCAGTAACCGCACGTGAGGGTCGTGTAGATGCGGACCGGCTGCATGGTGTCCTCCCTTGATTGGGCCCTATATAGGCCCGGTCACGGTCAATGACCAGCGCTTGGCTCTCGGGCGTGGTCGTCGCGCGTGACGCAGGTGAGATGATCGACGCGTGCTTGGCGTCGCTCGCGGGCGTCGATGAGCTGGTGGTCATCGACCACGCGAGCGCGGACGACACCGCAGAGCGGGCGGCACGCGCGGGAGCACGCGTTGTTCAGGCGCCCTCCGAGGCCACCCTCGGCGGTCTCCGAGCGCGCGCGCACGACGAGTGCCGGGGCGTCTGGGTCGTCTTTCTCGACGCAGACGAACGACTCCCACGAGGCGGTTTGGCTGCGCTCCGAGCGTCTCTCGCCCGGCTGCCCGAGTCGGTGTCGGCTGTTCGGCTGCCGTTCGATAATCGGCTGGGAGATGTCACGCTGAGGTGGGGCGGCTTCGCGCCTGCTCGGCGCGTGCGGGCATACAGGCGGTCCGACTGTCACTGGGCCTCGTCCGACCGCGTCCACGAGGTCTTGAAGCGGCTGCGAGGGCGCACGGTTTGCCTCGACACGCTGACGGTGACGCATCTGACGTACCGAGATCTCGCGCATGCCGAGGCCAAGCTCATGACTTACGCACGCCTGGGCGCTGAGGCTGCGTTCGAGGCGGGGCGACGACCTAGGCGGGTGCGTGCGGTCGTGAAGGCGCTCGGGCGTGCGCTCCGCGATACGCTGCTGCGCGCAGCGTGGCTCGATGGTCGCGCAGGACTTCGACTCGTCTGGGTGCGCGCGCGGGCGACTTGGGCCCGCGAACTCTACTTGGCCGACTTGTGGCGGCGCATCGTCCGCTGACCCCTTGCCGCAGCGAGCGGCGTGTCTACCCTCAAAAAAGGGGTGGGTTTGCGACGACCTCCCGAATCCTGCATAGTGGGGTCGGGGTCGATAGTACAGGTGTCAACACCGGAGGCGCACAGTGCTCGACGCGTACATCATTGAACAGATCCGGAAGCGCGAAGAGGAGCGACGCCGCATCTACGAGCGGCCCGCGCTCGAGCTGCCGCTCCCGATCGACGACGGTCCACGCCGTCGAGAGCGTGAGGCGGCCGAGGAGGAGCACGAGCCCTCCCACGTGATCGTGATCGACCTCTGAGGCGGCCGAGAAAATAAAAAAGGCGACCTGAGGGTCGCCTGCTTCACGCCGCTGCTGCGGGGCCGGTCAGAGGCCGGCGTTGAACACGAACGGGTAGCGGATCTGGCAGACGCCGCCTTCAGGCTTCGGGAAGATCCACCGCTCCACGTTACGCATCATGCAGCCCTCGACGTTCTTGTTGTTGAGGGTGCTATTCTCAATAAGCACCTTCATCACCTTGCCGTCGATGCCGATGCGCCACTGCAGCGTGACTTTGCCGTTCAGCTCAGGGTCCGCCGCGAGCTCTTTCTCGTAGCAGTAGGTGATGCCGGACTGGCGAGCGGCGACGACGCGCTGGATGTCGGCTTCCTTGCAGAAGCCCTGGACATCACCCGCGCCGCGCTGGACGCGGGACGTGGCCTTGCGCTTCTCCTTGCCACCGAGGCCGGCGCGCACACCGCGGCCACCGCCGGTGTCGATCTTGCCCATGCCGTGAATGCGACCGAAGCCCTCACCGCCGCCGCCGTCGCCCATGCCGCGCATGCCCATACCGCCCGAGCCGGCGCCCATGACGAAGTCGGTGCCTTCGCCGCTCATGGCCGCGTTCAGCTTGGAGGCGAAGTTCGTCTTGTCGCTGAAGACGTTCGCGAGGGGGCCCTTGCCCATCAGGTTTGAGGTCAGCGCCTTGGTCAGGGCCATGTTCTTGACCTTGTCGACCATCTGGCCGTCCTGCAGGGGGACTTTGGACTTCTCCTTCTTGTCCTCCTCGCCG
>CANLBD010000011.1 GCA_947488215.1 Myxococcales bacterium
CCTCGGTCAGTCGGGGTCGCATGATCTGATGCGCGATCCGCTGCCCTGCAACGAGGGCGGGGCTGAACTGAACGTTTGCCCCTGCGCGCTCCAACTTGAGCAGGGTCGCGGGGTCATCCGCCTTGCCGTAGATCGCGAGGTCGGCCTTCAGCACCCGCGCCGTGAGGGTCAGGAATACGTTCGAAGCGTCGTCATTCAGAGCGGCCACCAGCGCCCGTGCACGCTCGATGCCGGCGCGCTTCAGCACCTCGTCCTCGCTCGCGTCTCCCTCGACGAAGGCAGCGCCCGGCGAGTCACCCAAAAAGCGGGCGAGCGCGTGCGGTGATCGTTCGATGACCACGACCTGCGCGCCCTGCTTCGCCAGCATGCCGGCCACCGCGCCTCCCAGTCGCCCGCAACCGCACACGATCGTGTGCCCGCTGATGCTCTCCAGTGTGCGCGTCATGCGTGTCCTCCTTCGCCACGCGTCGAGCCCCCCCGACGCGAAGAAGTGGGTCGTACCACCGAGCGTGTAAGCCAGGTTGCCCGCGCCGACGAAGATCAGGGCCATCGTGAACACACGCCCCGCATCGCTCAGGGGGTGCGTCTCCCCGAAGCCGATGGTCGTCAGCGTGATGACCGTCATGTAGAGCGCGTCGAGCCATGGCCAGCCTTCGAGCGACACGTAGCCGAGCGTGCCGGCCGTCAACAACGCCCCCAACACGATACCCGCGCGACGCGCGTGGGCGAGGATTCGCGCGTTCTCAGCGTCCTGCGCCACGAGGGTTGCTAAAGCTCCCAGCCGCGCAACATCCCGCTGACCTCGCGCGCGAGCGCCTCAACCCGCTCGAAGTCGAGGTTCTCTCGGGCGAGGAAAAGCAGGAACTGCACGTAGTCACTCAGTCCCCGGCGCAAGAGCATGCGCTTATCTTTGAGCTCCGTGAGCTTCAGGTTCGCGAAGATGCGGTCGGTCGGCAGGCGGCCATCGTGCGCTGGCACCACGCTGTCGAAGAGCTCCGCAAGCTCCGGGTCGATCTCGTCGAAGAACGAGTCGACGCCGAGCCCTGCGAGCCCCGCCTCCCCCGACGCGACGAGCGCGTCGTGAATGCAGAGGACCGCACCGTTGAAGGTGTTGATGATGTCCTCGAACGACCGCTCCGCCCCATCGCTGGGCGTCGAGGCCGCGGCGCGCCCCCCCTCGGCGACCAAGCCGACCTTGAGCAGGTGGTGCAGGACCCTCACCCCTTCGAGCTCACCGAGCAGGCTCACGTCGATCAGCTCGCCCACCGTGCGGACCCCGTCGACGAGGTCATAGACGCGGCGTTCGTTCGTCTCGAGCGTCACGTCACGCTCCAGACGGGTCTTGACGACGCGTCGGTCACTCGCGGGGATCTGGCCCCTGAGGTGCTCCATCTCGTCCTTGCGCCGCAGGCCTTCGAGCAGGACATGCTGAGTGTTGAGCGCGGTTCGCGAAGGCACCTGCCCCGGATCAAAGTGCGAGAGCGTGACCTCGCCGGTCTCCACGAGCAGGATCGCGAAGAGGATCTCCTCAATCTGCGCCCTCAGGATTTTCCAGAGGTCGCGCGTCGAGATCAGGCCGCGCGCGAGCAGAACGTTCCCGATCTTGCGCTCTGGGCCGACCTCAGCCAACGCAGCGTCGAGCGCGTCCCGGGAGACCAGCCCCATCCGGCACACGATCTCGCCGAAGCGGTCGGCGCTCTGGTTGCTGGAGCCCGCGATGACTGAGCCTTGGTGGAAGAAGATCGAACGCCGGATCGACCCGACCGTGACGGCCATCAGGCCCGTGCGCCGCGTCGTGTGGATGAAGTTGACCAGGTCGATGACGAGGGCGGGGTCCTCGATCATCGCTGTCAAGTAGACGCCGCTCGTGCGCGGCATGCTCTGACCCGCTGAGGTGGGTTCTTCGTTCGGGAATGAAGCGCTCATAGTCGTGCGTGATAGAGTGCGCGCCCATGGCTGAAGCGCAAGAAAAGGGAGACGACGCCGCTCGGGTAGACGAGGTCCGGCGCCGATTCTACGAACACCGACGCGAGCGTGTCCGCACGTACGGTCCCGAGACTTGGGACGAAGCGGAGGTGCTCTACCTCTGCCGCGCCTGTGGCAAGGCGACGGTTGTCCGAGACGCCTTCTACGGCCGAGAGGTCGAAGGCCCGATTGACCGCTTTCTCGACGACCTCGCAACGCGCTGGTTCGCGACGCGGTCCGCCCTGAAAGCCACCGCATGCCCAAAGTGCGGCACCGCGCGGACCTCGCCCGCGGTGCGGGCTTGGTTCGCTCATTTTCTCGGTGAGGTCGGCCTGGACTATGGCGTCGAAATCGCGCCAGCGGCCGTTGAGGGCGAAGTCTCCGCGGGCGACCTCGCGACGACCGGCGAGGTGGTCGGGTGCTGGCGCGCAGACGCACGGGGACGCGCCTTCCGCCTCCCTGTCCCCGGCGACGAGCGCGACTTCCGCGGCCAAACGGGCACGTGCTTTGACCTGCGCGCCGCTTGGCGGCAGCTCGTCGCGGAGTTTCGTGAGTCGGGCAGTCGCCGTGAGACGGTGCTCGCCGAGGTTCAGTCGGGCTACCTCGTCGGTGTGCGCGCAGGCGTGCCGGGGGACACCCACCCTGAGCGGCGCCACGATCCTCACCTCGAGCACCTCATCAGCCAACACGACCGTCGCACCTACGACACGCTCGAGTTCCTGCGCCATCCCGCGGCGGAGACCGAGGCTGAGGCGCTGCCCTTCGTCGGCGAGCGCCTCGACGAGTGGCTGGGGGAGGAGGGGGCCGCGGTCGCCCGTGGCGATATCGAGCTCTTCGCGCTCGCCGACTCGAGCGAGTTTCTCGCCTGCATCGAAGACCTTGCGGCCAAGCGCGGCGTCGCCGTCGAGTGGGTCGACCCCGACGAAGACCTCAAGGTGGCCTTCCATCTCGACGCGCTGCGCCTCGAGGTTCAGTTCGCCTATCCGTTCCTGAGGGCACTCCACACGGCGCGCAGCTTTGTGGGCGCCGCCCGCGCCTTTTATGTCCCGCTGCTCGACGCGCTTGAGGATGCCCGCGACATCGTCGAGCTGGCTCAGGACGAGATCGGCGCCGACGAGCGGTTCGTTGTCGAGGTCGTCGACGGCGTGATGCTCCGCATCGCCGACGACGCGGGCGCTGAGGTTTCGCGGACCAACCTGATGACCATTGCGGGCCGGCTCGCCTTCCGCGGGCGAGAGGGCAACCAGGCGCTCTTCGAGCTGCTCGGCTGGGACTCGGCGGAGCGAGGCTTCAAGCCACGCACGGCGCGCCTCGACCAGTGTCCGTTGTGTGCGGAGCAGGCCCGCGTCGGCAAGGTCATCCGCCCGGCGGCGCTCGCTGGGCTCGACAAGGCCCGCCTGATGGGCGTCGAGGTCGGCGCGTCTCTCGTCCTGTACACCCACGAGTGCGCGGAGCATTCGACGCCTGTCGAGGCCGCGCCAGGCCGCTCCCTGGCGACCCTCGAGGCCGCGTGGCGCAAGGGCCTTGAGACGGCGCGCCTCAGGCTCGTCGACCAACGCACGCTCATGCTCGACGGGGCGGGGGCCGTGCTCCTCGTCGGGTTCGACGTCGGCTCCCTCGTCCTTGAGCCCGAGCGGCTCTTAGCGGCTCTGCGCGCGGTCGACTTCCCCGAAATCGAGGGCCTTGACGCCGTTCACGCGTACGCATTCTTTCCAGACGCGCTCGTCGTCGCTGCGGATGCGCTGACGCCGCGTGCGCGCAACGCGGCCCGCGTCGCAGCGCTCGAAGCGCTCATCCCTCGATTCCCCGCGCGTCTCTGGCCGCTCGACCTCGGGCGCTCCGTCTCCCTCGAGGTGGATGCGTTCGGTCACGTCGACTTGCCCGCGTGAGGGTCGGTCGCACCGCGCGAGCGCTCGCGGTCGGGGCGCTGCTCTCGCTCGCCCCCGGCCTCGGCGCGCGCGCTCAGACGCCATTTGTTCCGACGATGCCGCCGCCCGCGCTGGACGCCGCGGGGGTCGATCACGCCCTCGACCCCCCGCCCACACCGCCGCGAACGGGTGCGCGCCTCGTGACCCTCACCGGCCTGGCGTTGACGACGACGGGCTTGGTCGGCTCGGCCGTCAGCCCGCGATGCGTGACGCGCGTCGCCTCAGGCGACTGCGTTGACGTCCGGGGCGCACTCCCCGTCTTCCCGGTCGCGGTCGTCGTCGGGATCGCGCTCAGCATCGCCGGTCACTGGGCGATGCGGCAGGACGCCCCGCACGAGTAACGTCCGGGTTTCTGGGGTGATCGACCTGTCGAGCGGGCCGGGCTGCGACAATCTGCCGCACCCACCGCACCTGCAGCGCCAATCTGCCGCGCCGGATCGCCCGAAAAGAGTTGGACTTGGCACGCTGCCGTTGGTAGACAGCGGCGCATTCACTGGCACGTGTCTTGCCGACGAGGGAGGTCCTAGTCGGCGTCGTTTCGCCGGGTCTTCATCCGAGGTCGAGTCGAGATGAGCACACCGAACCCTGGCAACGAGGGAAAACCACTCTTCGTTTTCCCTGCGTTCCACAATCGCGTCCCGCTGCTGCTGGCACCGGTCCTCGCGATCGCGCCAATCGCCGTCATCGCGGCCGTTTGGTACTGGTTCTCACCGTGGTTCACGGACGTGGGGTATCAACCGGAGCAGCCTGTGGCTTACAGCCACAAGCTGCATGCGGGAGACCTCGCGATCGATTGCCGCTACTGCCACGTCGGCGTCGAGAAGGGCGCCCACGCGGGCGTCCCGCCCACGCAGACGTGCATGAACTGCCACACGAACGTGAAGAAGGACAGCCCGTACCTTCTCCCCGTCCGTGAGAGCTGGGCGTCGGGCAAGCCGGTCGAGTGGGTCCGCATCCACAAGACGCCGGACTACGCCTACTTCGACCACTCGATCCACGTGAACGCGGCGATCGGGTGCGAGTCGTGCCACGGCCGCATCGACCAGATGGTCGAGGTCTGGCAGGACCAGCCGCTCAGCATGGGATGGTGTCTCGACTGCCACAAGGCGCCCGAGAACCACCTGCGGCCGAAGGGCACGTCGACCGTGATGGGGTACACCCCGCCGGGCGGCGACCAGCTCGCGCTCGGTGAGAAAATCAAGAAGGAAGCGCGGATCAACCCGCCCATCAATTGCTCGGGGTGCCACCGATGAGCAAGAAGCGGTACTGGCGGAACCTCGAGGAGCTCGAGAACACGCCTGAGTTCCAGGCTGCGCTGGCGCGCGAGTTCCCCGAGGACGAGACGGCGAAGTCGCCGGACGGCACATCCCGTCGTCACTTTATCGGCCTGATGGGCGCTTCGATCGCGCTCTCGGGCGTGACGGGCTGCGTCCGACGCCCGGTTCAGCACATTCGGCCGTACGCGAAGGCCCCCGAGGACCTCGTCCCCGGCATCGCTCAGCACTACGCGACCGCGACGCACATCGCGGGCCGCGCCGTGGGCCTCGTCGTCGAGGCGCACGAGGGTCGGCCGACCAAGATCGAGGGTAACCCCGACCACCCGCAGACGTTCGGTGGCACGACAGGCATGCACCAGGCGATGGTGCTCAACCTGTTCGACCCCGCCCGCCTGAAGCAGCCCATGCAGGGCGGCAAGGGGACCGACTGGGCCGCAGCGACCGCCGCTCTCAAGGCGCAGTTCGACACGCTCAAGGCCAATGGCGGCAATGGCTTCGCGGTCCTCTCCGAGGCCCTGCCGTCTCCGACCGCGCGCGACCTGCGCGAGCGCTTCGCAGCCGCCTACCCGAACGCGAAGTTCTTCACGTTCGAGAGTGTTCACGACGACAACCAGCGAGCGGGCCTCAGCGCTGCGTTCGGCACGCCGCACGTCGCCGTCCACCGCGCCAACGAGGCGCGCGTCGTCGTCTCGTTCGACAGTGACTTCCTCGGCGCCGAGGGGGACGTCGTCCTGAACTCGAACCTGTGGGCGCGCAACCGCCGCCTGCGGACGGTCGAGGACAAGATGTCGCGCCTCTACGCGGTCGAGGGCGTCTTCTCGATCACGGGCACGAACGCCGACCATCGTCTGCGGGTGAAGTCTTCGGAGGTCGAAGGCGTCGTTCTCGCGCTCGCCGCCGAGTTCGCCAAGGATCCGCAGCTTGCGTTCCCCGAAACGCTCAAGCCGCACCTCAAGGCGACCGGCAAGGCCGCGACGGACAAGTTCGTCGAGGTCCTCGCCCGTGACCTGCTCGCGCAGCGGAACGGCCCCGGGTCGCTCCTCATCGCGGGCCGCCGACAGCCGGCCCTCGTGCACGCTGTCGTTGCGGTCCTCAACCACCTGCTGGGCAACAACGGGCGCTCGGTCCACTATTTCCCCGACCACCGTCGCTTCGACGCGGATGCGGGCGACTTGGCGGGGCTCAAGGGTCTGACGGAGCTGCTGAACGCCGGCAGCGTAGACACGCTCCTCGTTCTCGGCGCGAACCCCGTCTACTCCGCGCCCGGCGACCTTGCGTTCGCCGAAGCCTTCAAGAAGGCGAAGACGAAGATCGCGCTCGCGGAGTATCTCGACGAGACGGCCAAGCTCGCAGACTGGGCGCTCCCGAAGGCGCACTTCCTCGAGAGCTGGGGCGATGTGCTCGGTACGGACGGCACGCTGTCGATTCAGCAGCCCACGATTCAGCCGCTCTGGGCGGGCAAGAGCGAGATCGAGGTCTTGGCCCTCGCGGTGGGCAGCGCTGAGACCGAGGGGCGCGACATCGTGCGCGCGTTCTGGAAGAAGCGCGAGGGCGCCGTCGGCTTCTACAAGAAGTGGCGGACGTGGCTCGCCGACGGCTTCTCAAAGACGCCTTTCTTCGGCGTGACGCCTTCTTTCAAGGCGCCCGAGGGCATCGGGACGCTCGCGCCTTCTGCGCCAGTCGCCGGCCTTGAGGTCGCGTTCGTCGAGTCGCCCTTCGTCTTTGACGGTCGGTTCTCCAACAACGCTTGGCTGCTCGAGATGCCGGACCCCGTCACGAAGGTGACCTGGGACAACCCCATCGCGATCGGCGCGGCGACGGCGGCGAAGCTCGGACTCAAGGACGCTGACAAGGTCAGCCTTGAGGTCAACGGCAAGAAGATTGACGCCGCCGTGGTGGTCGTCGCGGGCATCGCGGACGACCAGGCGGTCGCGTACCTCGGCTGGGGCCGCGACTTCGGCAGCTTCCTGCCCTACCACGAGACGGGCGTCGTCGGCTTCAACGTGAACCCCGTCCGGAGCACCGCAGCGGCCGACATTGCGGGCGCGAAGCTCTCTGCGACGGGCGGCACCTACACGCTCGCGCGCACGCAGATCTTCGATAGCCAAGCGCCCGGCTTCGGCTTCGCGGCGCGACAGCTCGTCCGCGAGGCCGAGTACGCCGACTTCCAGAAGAACCCGAAGTTCGCGAAGGCGGGGATCCTAGAGCACGGAAAGCCGCGCCCCAAGGCTGCGGTCGTGCACCCGCCCGAGAAGGGCATCTACGAGGAGCTCAAGTACGACGGCCAGTACCAGTGGGGCATGGCCATCGACCTGAACGCCTGCACCGGCTGCGGCACGTGCATGGTGGCCTGCTCCGCGGAGAACAACATCTCGCCGGTCGGCAAGGACCAGACCCGGCGCGGCCGCGAGATGCACTGGATCCGCATGGACCGCTACTTCGTCTCTGACGAGGGCAAGCCGGCCGACGAGGTCCAGGTCGTTCACCAGCCCGTGGCCTGTCAGCACTGCGAGAATGCGCCGTGCGAGAACGTCTGCCCCGTGGCCGCGACGACGCACAGCCCCGAGGGCTTGAACGAGATGGCCTACAACCGCTGCATCGGCACGCGGTACTGCGCCAACAACTGCCCGTTCAAGGTTCGCCGCTTCAACTTCTACAACTTCGCCAAGGACTACCCCGAGACGCTGCACATGGGGCGCAACCCCAACGTGACCGTGCGCTTCCGGGGTGTCATCGAGAAGTGCACGTACTGCGTCCAGCGCATCAACGCGGGCCGCATCGCGTCGAAGAAGGCGACGACGCCCGAGGCGGCCGCCGCGGCGATCAACGCCATCACGCCCGCTTGCGCTCAGGCCTGCCCGACGGACGCCATCGTTTTCGGCAACATCGCCGACAAGGAGTCTGCGGTCAGCCGAGCGCGCGCGCTCGACCGAGAGTACCGGCTCCTGACCGAGCTGAACGTGAAGCCCCGCACCTCGTACTTGGCGAAGGTGCGTAACCCGAACCCCGAGCTGGGGAGCTGAGCGAACATGGCCACCCACGATTCGCAGTCGGAGACCATCTTTCCGCCCCCGCTTGTCTCGGGGAATCACACATTCCACTCGGTGACCGAGGCGGTGTGCAGCGTGGTCGAGGCGCCGCCCAGTAAGGGCTGGATTGCCTCGTTCCTCGTGGCGCTCATGGGCCTGGGCATCCTCGGCATCTCGGTTGGCTGGCTGATCTGGGAAGGCACGGGCGTCTGGGGTTTGAACCAGCCGGTGAGCTGGGGCCTCGCGATCGTCAACTTCGTCTTCTGGGTCGGTATCGGCCACGCGGGCACCCTGATCTCCGCGATCCTCTTCCTGTTCCGGCAGAAGTGGCGCACGTCGATCAACCGCTTCGCCGAGGCTATGACGATCTTCGCCGTCATGTGCGCGCTGGTCTTCCCGACCATTCACGTCGGTCGCGTGTGGCTCCTCTACTGGGCGCTCCCCATCCCGAACCAGATGGGCATGTGGCCGAACTTCAAGAGCCCGCTGCTGTGGGACGTGTTCGCGGTCTCGACCTACTTCACCGTGTCGTTGCTCTTCTGGTTCACGGGCCTGATTCCCGACTTGGCCACGCTGCGTGACCGCGCGAAGAGCAAGGTCGCCTACTGGGCCTATGGCATCGCCTCCCTCGGCTGGCGCGGCGCGAACCGTCACTGGCAGAACTACGAGAAGGCGTACCTGATCCTCGCGGGCCTCTCGGCGCCGCTGGTCCTCTCGGTGCACACGATCGTGTCGTTCGACTTCGCCGTGTCGGTCATCCCCGGCTGGCACACGACGATCTTCCCGCCGTACTTCGTCGCGGGCGCGATCTTCTCCGGGTTCGCGATGGTGATCACGCTCGCTGTCCCGGCCCGCAAGATCTTCAAGCTCGAGGACTTCATCACGGTCCGTCACATCGAGAACATGAACAAGATCATCCTGACCACCGGCATGATGGTCGGGTACGCCTACGCGATGGAGTTCTTCATCGCGTGGTACAGCGCGAGCGAGTACGAGTCCTACACGTTCGTCAACCGCGCTTTCGGTCCCTACGCTTGGGCCTACTGGATCATGGTGAGCTGCAACGTCATCACGCCGCAGCTCTTCTGGTCGAAGAAGATTCGAACGAACATGACCTGGTCGTTCATCCTCTCGATCTTCGTGAACATTGGCATGTGGTTCGAGCGCTTCGTCATCACCATGTCGCTCCACCGTGACTTCCTGCCGTCCGCCTGGGACTACTACACGCCGACGATGTGGGACTTTGGGTGCTTCATCGGCACCTTCGGCCTCTTCTTCACGCTCTTCCTCCTCTTCCTGAAGTTCCTGCCCTCGATCGCCATCGCCGAGGTCAAGGGTGTCATGCCGCAGGCCGACCCTCACTGGGAGGGCTACGGACACCACGGCGACCACGGCCACGAGGCGCAGCCCGCGCACGCCACCGCCGACAAGGGGGGCCACCATGGCTGAGAACAGAATCTGGGGGCTCGTCGCGCGGTTCGAGAACCCCGCGACGCTGCTCCACGCGGCCACTGGGCTGCGCGACGCCGGCTACAAGCGCTACGAGGTCTGGTCGCCTTTCCCCGTGCACGGCATGGACAACGCGATGGGACTCAAGCGGTCTATCGTGCCCTGGATCGTCCTGGGCGGTGGTTTGACCGGCATGGTCGGCGCGCTCCTCCTCCAGTGGTGGACCGGCGCCGTCGACTACCCCGTCATGATCGGCGGCAAGCCTTTCTTCGCCTTCGAGTTCGCCACTCCGGTGACCTTCGAGCTCTCTGTGCTTCTGTCCGCGTTCGGTGCGGTCTTCGGCATGATCGCCCTCAACAAGCTGCCGCAGCCGTTCCATCCGCTCGACAACATCGCCATGTTCCGTCGCGTGACGGACGACGGCTTCTTCATCTCCATTGAGGTGAGGGACCCGAACTTCAGCCTGGTCCGCAGCCGGGAGCTGCTCGAGTCGCTCGGTGGCCTCAACGTGACCGTCGTCGAGGAGGGCGAGGCATGATTCGCACCCTGATCGCCGTCGCGCTCTTGTCGAGCTTGGCCGCGTGCCGAGGCGAGCCCTCGAAGCTCCCTCCGATTCATCTGAATCCGAATATGGACACGCAGGACAAGTACAAGGCGTACGGCGAGTCCAAGCTCTTCGAAGACGGCCGCACGATGCGCCCCATCCCCGAGGGGACCATTCAACACGGCGCCTCTCGCGCCGACGACGCTCTGTACCGCGGCCGTGACGAACAACGCGCCACCGAGGCGGACGAGTACGGGCCCTTCACGGCGGAGTGGCCCGAGGCGCTCAAGCTCGACGCGGCCCTCATGCAGCGAGGTCAGCAGCGCTACAACATCTACTGCGCGCCTTGCCACGACCAGTCCGGCAACGGCAAGGGCATGGTCGTCTTGGCGAACGCAGGCCTGACGCCGCCCCCGTCGTTCATCAGCGCCGAGGACCCGAACGCGAAGCGCATCGCGGCGATGCCAGTGGGTGAGATCTACGACACGATCGCCCATGGCAAGAACACGATGCCCGGCTACGCCGCGCAGATCCCCGTCGAGGACCGCTGGGCCATCGTCGCCTACCTGCGGGCCCTGCAGCGCGCGCAGAACATCTACACGGCGAGGAACTGAGCGATGAGCCACGCGCACTTCAACGACTCGGCAAAGCTCGATCCAGCGCTGGCGGGCAAGCTCGCGAACACGGGCTTCATCTTCGGCGGCATCGGCTTGGTCGCCAGCCTCGCAGGCGCCTTCACGCAAGGCGACGAGGGCCAGAAGCAGTTCTACTACTCATGGCTCGCGGCCTACATGGCCGTCGTCACGCTCACCGCCGGCGCGCTCTTCTTCGTGGTGCTTCACCACTTGGTCCGCGCCAGCTGGAGCACCGCGCTTCGGCGAACGGCGGAGAACATCGCGGCCAACATGCCGCTGATGGCCGTGCTCTTCTTGCCCATCGTCTTCGGCATGCACGACATCTACCACTGGTCCCACGCCGAAGCCGTCGAGGCAGACCCGGTCCTCAAGATCAAGGCGCCCTACCTGAACCCGGTGGGCTTTGTCGTGCGCGCGGCGGTCTACCTGGGGCTCTGGATTGCCATCGCCCACTTCTACCGCAAGAACAGCATCGCGCAGGACGAGACCGGCGATAAGGCCATCAACTTCAAGCTGCGCTGGTGGGCGCCGCTCTCGACGCTCGCCTTCGCGCTCACGATCAGCTTCGCGGCCTTCGACTGGTCGATGAGCACCGACCCGCACTGGTTCAGCACCATCTTCGGAATCGTGAACTTCGCGGGCGGCATGATGTCCTTCTTCGCGGCGCTCGCCCTGATTTGCCTCTGGTACACGAAGAATGGCGCGCTGACGCGCACGCTCACGGTCGACAACTTCCACGACGTCGGCAAGCTCATGTGGGGCTTCATGATCTTCTGGACCTACACGAGCTTCAGCCAGTACTTCCTCATCTGGTACGGCAACATCCCCGAAGAGACCGTGTGGTACCAGCTCCGCCAGCAGGGTGGCTGGATGGGTCCCTTCATGCTCTTGATTTTCGGGCACTTCATCGCGCCCTTCTGGCTGCTGATGAGCCGACACATGAAGCGCAACCGCACAGTGCTGGCCGCCGGGGCAACGTGGCTCTTGGCCATGCACTACCTCGACCACTACGTCATGGTGATGCCGAACTTGCATCACCACTTCGCGTTCCACTGGCTCGACATCACCTGCCTGATGGCCGTCGGCGGCCTCGCGCTGGGCGCTTGGGCCCGCCGCTCGTCTCAGGCCAACATCGTGCCGGTCAAGGACCCGCAGCTCAACGCCTCGATGGAGTACGAGAATGCAGTCTGAGAACCACGACAGCGGCGAGCACGACACGACGCTTGAGCCCGACGCCGATATCAAGGCGGGGCCTGTCTTCGCCTGGGGCATCGCGATGTTCGGCGCGGTCATCGTGTCGATCGTGCTGCTGACGGGCTACTTCTGGATGCACCAGCGCGAGGCGATGACGGCCAAGCAGGGCGAGGCGTCGAAGTATGGCAACACGCTGAAGACGCTCCGCGCCTCAGAGAAAGCTGCGTTGGAGAAGGGCGCGATGCCCATCGAGAAGGCGATGGAGAGCATCGTCCGCGAGGGGCTCTAAGGTTCAATGCGCGCTCTGCTCCCCATCCTCGGTCTGTGGCTCGTGACCCTCGGCGCAACGCCGAGCGCGCGCGCGCAGAACCCGGTCATGCCGGTCGAGCTGGAGGGCACGGAGATCACCGAGCATCTGGGCGCGAAGCTCCCGCTCGACCTCCACTTCACGGACGAGAACTCGAACGACGTCACCCTGCGTGACTACTTTCACGCCGGTCGGCCGGTCATCCTCACGCTCAACTACTACGAGTGCCCGATGCTCTGCAGCATGGTGCTCGACGGCCTGATCAAGGGCCTGAGCGCGCTGGCTTGGAGCCCGGGCGTCGAGTTCGACATCGTGACGGTGAGCATCAACCACCGGGAGGGGCCTGCGCTCGCGTCCGCCAAAAAGAAGACGCACCTCGAGGCGCTCGGCAAGCCGACGGCGGAGAAGGGTTGGCACTTCCTGACGGGCAGCGCGGAGAACATCAAGACCTTGGCCGATACGGTCGGCTTTGGTTACCGCTGGGACCCCACACAGATGCAGTACGCGCACGGCGCCGGCATCATGCTCATCAGCCCGGAGGGCGTGGTGAGTCGCTACCTCTACGGCATCAGCTACCCCGAAGATACTCTGCGGCTCGCGCTCACGGAGACGAGCCAAGGCAAGCTCGGCTCAGTCGTCGATAAGTTCATCCTGTATTGCTTTCACTACGTCCCGTCGTCACGGCGGTACGAGTTCTACATCTGGGGTGCGATGCGCCTCGGCGGCGTGCTGACCATGATCGCGGTGGGCACGATGCTCGCCGTGTTCTGGCGGCTCGAGCGCCGTGGCGGCGCTCACCTCCCGGACAACGTCGCTCCCCCCACGGACGCAGTCACACGCGCTTGAAAGCGCGCGGAGAAGAGTAGAGATGGATACCCCCAACGGTTACTGGATGCCCCCTGCGGCGTCGACGGTGGCGCAGTCGGTCGATGACCTCTACTTCGTCATCTTCTGGCTGTGCGTGGTCTTCTTCTTCATCGTCACGGGCGGCGTCGTGTACTTCGCGTACAAGTACCGTCGGAAGCACCCGGACCAGCTCGCGACGCAGCAGATCGGCCACAACACGCTGCTCGAGGCCACATGGACGATCATCCCGGCCATCTTGGTCATCTGGATCTTCGTCCTCGGCTTCCGGGTCTACATGGACCTCATCGTCGCACCCGGAGACTCGCTCGAGTACCAGGTCACGGCCAAGCAGTGGGCCTGGGACTTCCGCGACCCCGATGGCTGCTCAGTGCCGGGCGAGCTGCACGTGCCTGCGGGACGCCCCGTCAAGCTCACCATGCGGTCGGACGACGTCATTCACTCGTTCTATATCGCGGATTTCCGCGTCAAGCAGGACGTCCTGCCCGGCCGGTATTCGTCCGTGTGGTTCCAGGCGGATAAGCCCGGGACCCACAACATCCAGTGCACCGAGTACTGCGGAACGAGCCACTCGAACATGTTCGCCAAGGTCGTGGTGCACACGCCCGAGGAGTTCGCGAACCGCGCCCAGACCTTCTGCAAGGTCACGGTCGGCAAGGAGCACGGCGAGAAGCTCTACAAGAATCAGTGCGCCGCGTGCCACACCATCGACGGCAACCGGCTCGTCGGCCCGTCGTTCAAGGGCATCTGGGGTCGCGAGGGCAAGATGTCCGACGGCTCGAAGGTCATCGTCGACGAGAACTACATCGTCGAGTCCATTCGCATCCCGACCGCGAAGGTCGTCGAGGGCTACCCGCCGGCGATGCCCGCGTTCCCGACGCTGACGAACGACGATATCGCCTCCATCATCGAATACATGAAGACCCTCAAGTAAGGGGACACGCCAAATGAACGATCACGCCGCACACGCGCACGACGACGCCCACGACGTGCCCTTCCTCGAGGACGGCAAGGGCTGGAAGTCCTGGCTGTTCACGCTCGACCACAAGCGCATTGGGGTCATGTACCTCTGGTCCGTGCTCATCGCTTTCGCAGCGGGCGGCGTCTTCGCGCTTCTCCTGCGGCTCGAGCTCATGGCCCCCGGCAAGCAGTACATCGAGGCGGACACCTACAACCGCTTCTTCACGCTGCACGGCGCGATCATGGTCTTCTTGTTCATCATCCCGGCGATTCCGTCGGCGATGGGCAACTTCGTGCTGCCGCTCATGCTCGGGGCGAAGGACGTCGCCTTCCCGCGCCTGAACCTGCTGAGCTTCTGGATCTATGGGATCGGCAGCATCATGGCGCTGTCGTCCATCGTCTTCGGCGGCGTCGAGACCGGTTGGACCTTCTACACGCCGTACTCGACGAACACGAGCGGCGCCGTGGTCATGATGACCCTGTCCGTCTTCGTGCTCGGCTTCTCGTCGATCCTCACTGGTCTGAACTTCATCGTCACGATCCACAAGATGCGGGCGCCCGGCATGTCCTTCTTCCGGATGCCGCTGTTCGTGTGGGCGACCTACGCCACATCGATCCTGCAGGTGATGGCGACACCGGTCCTCGGGATCACGCTGCTGCTCCTCGTCGCGGAGCGCACGCTGGGCATCGGCATCTTCGACCCCGCGCTCGGTGGCGACCCGGTGCTCTACCAGCACTTCTTCTGGTTCTACAGCCACCCTGCCGTCTACATCATGATCCTGCCGGGCATGGGCGTGATCTCGGAGATCATCACGGTCTTCTCACGCAAGACCATCTTCGGGTATCGCGCCATCGCTTACTCGTCGCTTGGCATCGCGATCATCAGCTTCTTGGTCTGGGGCCACCACATGTTCCTGTCGGGCCAGTCGGCCTACGCGGGCATGGTGTTCAGCTTCCTGACCTTCCTGGTGGCGATCCCCTCGGCCATCAAGGTCTTCAACTGGACGGCCACGCTCTACAAGGGCTCGATCAGCTTCGACGCCCCCATGATGTGGACGCTGTCGTTCATGGTGCTGTTCACCATCGGCGGTCTCACGGGCCTCTTCTTGGGCGCGCTCGGCGTGGACGTGCACTTGCACGACACCTACTTCGTCGTGGCCCACTTCCACTACGTGATGATGGGCGGCACGGTGATCGCCTTCTACGCGGGCCTGCACTACTGGTGGCCGAAGATGTTCGGTGTGATGTACCGCGAGGGGCCGGCGAAGTTCTCGGCCATCATCGTGTTCATCGGCTTCAACGCGACCTTCTTCACGCAGTTCGTGCTGGGCACGCGCGGGATGCCTCGCCGTTACTACAACTACTTGGACCAGTACCAGCCGCTGCACCAGTTCTCGACCTTCGGCTCGTGGATCATTGGCCTTGGGTTCATCGTCATGACCGTGAACCTGCTCGCTTCGTTCAAGCAGAAGGTCAAGGCACCGGCGAACCCTTGGGGTGCCCGCACGCTGGAGTGGTCGATCCCGTCGCCGCCGATCACCCACAACTTCCACAAGACCCCCGTGGTGACCGAGGGGCCCTATGACTTCCCGGTCGAGGGTCAGGCCGCGTCGGGCGCAGAAGGGAAGCACGCATGAACATCGGCATCGTTCGGCGCCAGCACGCGCACCACTTCGCCACAGCCGACCAGGAGTTCTCGGCCTCGAAGCTCGGGATGTGGCTCTTCCTTGTGACCGAGGTGCTGCTCTTCGGCGGTCTCTTCGTGGGCTACGCCTACGGCAAGAGCGTCTACCCGGAGATGTGGCACGAGGCGTCCAAGCACCTCGACTGGAAGCTCGGCGCGCTCAACACGCTCTTCCTGATCACCAGCTCGTTCACGATGGTCATGGCCGTCAACGCCGCCCAGCGCAACAAGGCGGGCGAGATGAACGGCAAGATGGTCGGCTACCTCATCGCCACCATCGCCCTGGCGGGGTGCTTCCTTGTGGTCAAGTACTTCGAGTACAGCCACAAGTTCCACGATGGGATGCTGCCGGGCATCTACTACACGTACTCGGGCGTCCAGAACGCGAACGCGCACTACTTCTTCGGGCTCTACTTCCTCATGACGGGCCTGCACGGTTTCCACGTCGTGGTGGGCATGATCCTGTTGGGCTGGGTGCTCGTCCGTGCGACGAAGGGTCACTTCTACAGCGAGTACTACACGCCGGTTGAGGTCGGTGGCCTTTACTGGCACTTGGTCGACCTGATCTGGATCTACCTGTTCCCCTTGCTCTACTTGGTGGGCTGAGGAGCGCGCCGATGTCAAACGAGAACCACTCCGCTCACTCTGAGGGGCATCATGGGCACTTCGTCGTGCCCGCGGCCGCATATGTCGCCGTCTTCATCGCGCTGCTGGTCCTGACGGTCGTCACCGTCGCGGTCGCGCAGGTGGACTTGGGACCCGCGAACATGCCGGTCGCGATGCTTGTCGCGACGATGAAGGCGAGCCTTGTGGCTCTGATCTTCATGCAGCTGAAGTACGACGACAAGCTCAACGGCCTGGTCTTCATCTTCGGCCTCATCTTCTTGTCGCTGTTCTTCTTGTTCACGCTGCTCGATGTCTTCAGCCGCGAGTACATCGACCCGAAGTACGGGAACCGCACGATCGCCGCTGAGCAGCTTCGCGCGATGCAGAACAAGGCGGCCGACAAGGCGGGCGTGAACACGCCGGTCAAGCCGGGCGGCTACACGGCCGACATGCCGGCCAAGGACGAGTGGCAGCCGCCGCCGCCGCCCCCGACGACCCCGGATGCGGGCTTGGTCGATGGCGGTGCGCCTGCAGCGGGCAGCGAACCCGGGAGCGAGCCCGGCTCTGTTCCGGGCAGCGAGGCTCCGGCCGAGGCCGCTCCGGCCGGCAGCGCCGCGCCCGAGAGCGCGCCCCGCTGAACCTGCTCACTGGACGTTGACCCGCGTGGGTGAGCAACGCCAGCCGCTCGTTCTCCTCGTTACTCCGGACAGCGCTGTCCGGGGTAGCTTGTGCACGCTCCTGCCCCTGAGCGGCTGGCGGGTGCGCGACGTCTCCACGTCCGCGCTCGCGTCGCACAACCTGAAGGCGGGCCTCCCCGAGGTCCTCCTCATCGACCAGAAGTTGCCGGATGGCGACGTCCTCGACGTCGTCCGTTCGCTCAGAGCGCGCTCGGGACATCAGCGGGTGCGGGTCGGGGTGCTCGTCGAGGCCATCGACCGGGAAACGGCGGTCAGCTACGTCCGGGCCGGCATCGACCTCTTCTTCGCGAAGCCGTTGGCGTTGATCGAGGTCGCGGCGCGCTTGGCCGAGCGGACACCCGGCGTCACGCCGCTGACCGCGCCGAGCCGCGCAGACGACCCGCTCGCGCGGGGTTCAGTCGTGATTGTGTCGCCGTCGCTGAACGTCAAGGACGTCGCCGAGAAGGCCATCGGAGACGAGTTCGATGTCGTCCTCTTCGACGGTGCGCGCGGCATCGACGCGTCGACGCGCGGTGGTGCCGTCTGCATGATCGTCGACGAGGCCGCGCCGGGTGGGCTTGAAGCGGCTTCAACCTGGAGGGCCATCTTCGGTGACGCGCCGATGTACGCCCTGACCTCCCGCGGGAATGAGGCTCAGGCGGGGTTCGTCGATGTGGTGAATAAGCCGCTGCGGGATGCAGCGCTGCAGGCCTGCGCTCGTGAGTCCACGGACCGCGTCCGCGTCGCCGTGTTTCCGATGCAAGGCGGCATCGTTACACGGATTCGGGATGGTTGGCACAAGCAGGACGACGACGCCTTCGCGCTTATCATCGCTGACCTTGAGCGGCTCGCCCGGCAAGTCAAAGACACCGGCCGCAAGTGGCTCTGTATCGACGGTAAGCATCTGGGCTCGACCGACCATCTCGAGCGGACGAAACAGCTCGTCACCGCAGCGACGTTGGAACCGCTTCACGTGGGTTTCGTGACGAACCACAGCGACCCGGCGTTCTTGTCCCGGCTCACCGGGGTGTCCCAGACGTATATTCATAGCTCGAGCGCGCTGTTCATCAAGACCGCGCAGGAGCTCGTGTAGCGGGGCCGTTAATCGAGCCCGAGCCCTTGGAGCGGGTTCTCCGACTTGGCGGGTGTCTTCTTCACCGGCCCGCCCTTCTTGCCCTTCTTGGGCGGTGGGGTCGTCGCTGGCGCTTCGGTCGCGGGCGGTGGAGGTGCCGGCGGCTTCGGGTTGGCCGCGTCGGTGGCCGCTTGGTCGAGCGCGAAGGTCTTGGCGGAGTCGTCCCAACCGTAGATGCGAGAGGCGCCGCCCGCCTCAACTGTGATGCCGCGGCGGCCGTCGCGCTGCGTCGGCTTCCAGGCGCCGAACAGGTCGAGGCCCTCGGCGGTCTTGAGCTTGAGCCCCACGCTGAGCAAGTCGCGCGGCCCGGCGCTGCCTGCTTCAAGCGCAAAGAAGCGCACGCCTCTCCACGGATCAGCGCCCGTCGTCATCTCGGAGACGACCAGCTCCGGCTCGGGGCCAGAGGCGACGTCTTGAAGCTCAAGTTCGACCGAGACCGCGCCGGGCGCCTCGGGGGAAGGGTCCACCAGATGGAGCTCGACCTCGCCTTTCGCCGCCTTGAACGCGACGGCGAGCTGCTGGTCGATGCCTGTCCCCGCCATGTCCTCGGGCGGTAGGCCCTCCTCGGCCAGCTCCTCTGGAACGGGCTGGTAGACGAGCACGCACGCCCACGCCTCAGGCGGCGTCTCCTTGCCTGTGGGTCGCATCAACTCGCGTTGGACCTCGACGCGCGAGAGCTCGGGGCCCAGTCGTGCGGCCAAACGTTTCGCCGATTGCGCGCAGAGGGCCCCGGCGTTGGTTGTGGGCTTGTCCGAGCGTGCGCCGCAGCCGACGAGGAGCCCGAGGACGAGAGGCAGGGGTGAGCGGAGTGTCATGCGAGTGGCGTAGCCGATCCCAGGCGCGTTGGCAACGCGTCGGCGCGGGAGCCCGTTTCGTTCCTTCAAGCGTACACCCCCGAGGAGCCCCGGCGACAAGGCAGGGGGGCTCATGCGGTCCGCTTTTTGGAGAATCGCGGGCCTTGGCGGATGGCCTCGACGGTCTATGGGGCGTCGAGCCCGCGGATGCCTGCCGGTCGAAGGCGGAGACCCCGCTGCCCCGGGTTCGCTGGGCGGCCAACGGCTTCTTGTTCTGCTTCGGCGGTCGCGCGGGCATGGCCGACGATACGGGCATCTCGGCCGAGATGTGCCCCAGCAGCAATGACCCGGGCTCCCGAGCGGCCCCGATCTTGACCGCCGGTGGGGCGCGAATCGTGCAGCGCCAAGCTGCGGTGTGTGTGGGGCCGTTCTACATGCTCCCGCTCGGCCCCGCTTGGCTTCGCCCCACAGTGGCTGCAGGCGCGCGGACGTATCTCCAGCGCACCGAACTGTCGTCCCGCGTCGCCGGTGAGCCCATGGGGGCGTGGGAAGAGACGTCGACGACCTTGGGTTGGTTCGGCGCGCTTGGCGCTGAGGCGCAGGCGGGCCCTGGCGCGGTCGTTGTGGAGGCCGTCGCCGGGAGCGCGGCGCTCGACGGCGCGATCTTCGAGGGCGCCCAGTCGGGGAGCATCGACCTGCTCGCGGGTTGCCGACTCGCGCTGTGAAGCGGGCGCCCCGGATGGGCGGCTGAGCAGACATAGGTAGTTTTTCTGGTGCAGTCCTCGTGGCTTTCGCTACAGTCCCGCCGACAAAGGGGGGCGTGAGCGAAGTCTGCCCACGCCCCGACACGCTCTCGAAAGCAGGAGGACACTTGAGCAAGACGATGCGATGGGGCGCAGTTGCGGCGCTCGTCAGCGCCACGCTCGGGGCCGCGACAAGCGCGCAGGCCGTGACGACGAACTTCAGCAACGACGTCGAGACGGCCATCGATCTCGGCATCGCTTGGCTCGACTCGCCCGCGGCCGGCCGCGACTACTTGGGCGGGGTGAACAACAATTGCTACAACGGCTTCGAAAACGGCGCGGGCGCCGGTCTTGCCGCGCTCGCCGTGCTTGAGAAGCGCCGCGACGCGAGCCAGAACGCGCTGTCGCAGGGGTGGGCGTTCGCCAACGCCGCGGACCGAGTGCGGATTGAAAACGCGATCGCGTTCATCATCAACCGCACGTCACCTCAGCAGGGCAACTTCAACTACCGCGACGGCGCGGACGCGATGGCCCTGTCGCTCTACTTGCGTACGAGCGGCCCCGACGCGCTCAACCAGACCGCGCCCAATACGGGCGCGGCGCTCAACGCGCTCGGCATCGTGACGAACCGGCTCCTCGCGAACCAGCGACCGACCGGATACTGGTGCTACAACGGCAACGGCGCGAACGATTACGCCTGCGAGGATTCGTCCGTGACGCAGCTCGCGGTGGGCGGTTTGTCCGCTGCGCGCGCGGCGTTCACGAACCCGGCGTTCTCCAACCCCGCGCTTGCCGCGTCGATTCAGGCAGCGCTGGACATGACCGCCAACCGCTACGCGTTGAGCAGCCGTCCAGGGCAGTCGGTCGTCGAGGCGAACGAGGCCGGCCACGGCTATCAGGCTCAGCTCCAAGGCGACTCGAACGTCGGGAACCTCGCGACGCTCCAGCAGACTGCGTCGGGCACCTGGGCGATGATGGTGGGGAATCGCACGGTCAACGACCCGGAGCCCCAGAGCTACATGCGCTTCCTGCGCAACCACTACCGCTACTCGGACCTAGGGGGCGACGGGGCGGGCTGGCAATCGTTCCGATACTACCTGTGGAGTGCGACCAAGTCGTTCCGCATTATCGAACTCGCGGGCAACGCGGGTGCCGGGGTGATTACGCCGGCTGATATGGGGGCCTTGCCTGCGGGGAGCGCCCCTGCCTATGCAGGGCGTGAGAGCAATCTCAACCCCGCGACGGTCGTCCGTCCGGCTTCCTATGCCCTCGCTGGCGGCTCACCGGGCGGTGGCGCAGGCTACTACGCAGACCCGAATGAGCAGGCGCGGTGGTACTTCGACTACGCCTACACGCTGCTGACGCACCAAGATTCGAACTACGCCAACCCGGCGCAGCGAGGTAACTTCGTGCCGCAGGACGGGAGTCCGGTGTCAGATGTCTGGGACCCCTGTGCCGACCAGGCGTGGGCCATCCTCGTCCTCGAGCGCGCCATCGGCGGTCTGTGCGTCGACACGGACGGCGACACCATTTGCGATGAGGAAGACAACTGCGTCAACACGCCGAACGAGGACCAGCTCGACAGCGACGGCGACGGCATCGGTGATGCCTGCGAGGAGTTCTGCTGCGCGCTGCCTGATGGCACGGCGACGTACCTGAACGCGGATGAGTGCAAGGTCGCCTTGGGGTCGCCGACCGAAGCGGACCGCTGCGAGGACGTCATCTGCTGCAGCCAAGGCCCGGGCGTCATCGCAACGCTCGTGACGGTCGATGCGTGCGTCGAGGCGCAGGGCCAGGTCGTCTCCGACCTGATGTGCTGCGCGTCGGACATGTGCTGCCAGCTCCCGGACGGCTCGACGGTGACGGCCCAGTACGCCGACTGCGTGGCGCAGAATGGCGCGCTCGCGCCGAACGTGGCGTGTCAGGTCTCGGTCTGCTGCCGCACCGAGGAGGGCTTCGTCACGCTCGCGGACTTCGAGTGCGCGGCGAGCAACGGTGTGGCGGTCGCCTACGACCAGTGCGTCGAGGTCTGCTGCGAGTCGCCGAACGGCTACGTCACGCTGACGGGCGCGGACTGCGCGGCTGTCGGTGGTGGTGTGGCGCCCGCGGATTTGTGCCTGCCGCCGGTTTGCTGTGGCCTGGAAAACGGCGCCTTCTACACGTCGCCGGGCCGCTGTGCGGAGCTCGGCGGAAACGAGTTCGGCGCGCAGTGGTGTGAAGAGGTCTGCTGCCGCGGCCTCGGCCCCGCGCCTGTCTTCGCCAACCAGCTGGCCTGTATCAACCAGAACGGCATCGTCGTCCCGAACGAGGTCTGCGCGCCTCAGCCCGTCGAGGTCTGCTGCGCCCTCCCCGGCCTCGGCTACCCCATCACTCAGTTGGCCGACCAGTGCGCGAACGCGGGCGGCGTGCCGACCGCGCCGGAGAAGTGCGACGAGCCGAAGTGCTGCATCGCCAACGGTCGCGCGCTCTCGCTGTCGCCAGACGCCTGTCTCGCGCAGGGCGGCGGTGTCGATCCGTCGGGCCGTGAGTGCCAGCGTTCGGTGTGCTGCGCTTACCGTGACGGCCGCTTCGAGACGCAGACCCTCCTCGACTGCAACGCAGCGAGCGGCATCGAGACCGACGAGTCGCAGTGCCTGCTCCAAGCGACCGTGTGCTGCGAGGCCGCCGACGGCTCCACGCAGTACGTGACCGATGTTCAGTGCCGCATCTCCGGCGGCCGGCCGACCGACATCAACTTCTGCCGCGCGCAGGTCTGTTGCCAGGGGGTCGCGCGACAGCCGTTCTTCACGACGGGTTCGGACTGTTCGCTGACCAACGGGCAAGTCGTCCCCGATAACCAGTGTGTGCAGGTCGAGCCGGCGACCATCTGCTGCCTAGACCGGCAGGGCAACGCCGCGGACGTCTCTGCGATTGAGTGCCGGATTCGCAAGGGCATTCAGGTCGCGGCGAGCGAGTGCGCGCCGACCGTCTGCTGTCGTCTTGGCCGCGAGCTCGAAGCGTACGACGTGAGCGCCGAGGTGTGCGCGAACCAGGGCGGCATCGCGCAGGACGACCCGGCACTGTGCGCGGGCGAGGTCTGCTGCACGCTGCGGGACGGCACCTCGCAGACCACAACGCCGCTGCAGTGCAACGCGCTCGGTGGTATCGGCCGGTCGGACGTGGAGTGTGTGCGAGACGTGTGCTGCTCGCTCCCGCGCGTGCTCGGCGCCACCTATCTCGACCCGCAAGACTGCACGGCGCGCGGCGGCAACCCGGTGCGCTTCGACAGCTGCGGCGACCAGACATACTGCTGCAACGCCAACGGGAGCTACGACGTCGTGTCGCACGCGCAGTGCACGGCGGCCGGCGGCGTGATGGCCGATGCCTACGACTGCAGTGGCTCTGTCTGCTGCGAGAACAACGGCAGCTTCTTGCGCACGACGGGTGATGCGTGCGTCGGGACGCCTGTGGACATGCGGCTCTGCTTGACCTTGGGCGACGCGGCAGCGGTCGCGCGGAACGCGCTCCAGCCGTCGTCCGAAGGGTCGAGCAGTGACACCGCGCCGACGCCTCGCCCCGCGGCGGGCGGCTGCTCCACCGCGCCGGTCCAGAACGGCGCGGCGGGCTCGATGCTCGGCCTCGCCCTCGTCGGTCTCATCGCTGCCCGCCCGCGTCGTCGCGGCGCGGCGCGCAACGTCTCGAATCAGGAGAAGGCATGAACCTCTCGCTCAAGCACGGTCTCAAGGCCGCCGCGGGCGTCCTCGCGTTCGGCGTCGGGTCGGCCTCGGCGCAGATCAGCCAGCCGATCACGAACTTCAGCAACGACGTCGAGACGGCGATCGACTGGGGCATCAACTGGATGGACGCGAAGGGTCACTTCCTCGCCGTCAGCAATACCTGTGGTTATGGTGCTGGCTTGGCCGCGCTCGCGGTGCTCGAGAAGCGACGCGCCGATCCGTCTCAGAACGCGCTCTCGCAGGGGTGGCAGTTCGCGAACGCGACCGACCAGGCGCGCGTCACGGACGCCATTCAGTTCATCATCAACAACGCCTCCGGGAACTACAACTACCGAGACGGCGCGAACGCGATGGCCCTCTCGCTCTACCTCCGGACGCAGGGGCCTGACCCCACCGGCGCGATCGAGGCGGCGTTGGTCACGGGCGTGAACCGTCTGCTCGCGAACCAGAACGCCTCGGGCTTCTGGGGCTACGCGGTGCCCAACGTCGTAAACGACTCGTCGGTGACGCAGCTCTCGATCGGCGGCTTGTCGGCCGCGAAGGGCCTGTTCCAGTCGGGTCCGTACGCGGACCCCGCGCTGACGGCCCAGATCACGGCGGCCCTCGCCGCGGCCGCTGCGGCTTACCAGGCGAACGGCGCGCCGACCCCGAACTCATTCTCGCCGACTGAGCGGGCGCACGGCTATTGGGCGCCCGAGTACGGTGGGGCCGACCGCTCCCTGCAGCAGACCGCGTCCGCGACTTGGGCTCTTGTGGCGGGCGGCCGCGACGTGAACGACCCCGCCGTGCAGGGTACGCTTGAGTGGATTCGCAACCACTACAGCTACACTCAGATCAACGCCGGCGACAACGCAGAGTCTTGGCCCAACTCACTCCAGTACTTCATGTGGTCGGCGACGAAGGCGATGCGGCTCATCGAGCTGCAGAACAACGCGCTGCCCGGCGTCATTACGCCGGCCCAGGTCGGGACGTTGGCCCCGTCTGCGACGCCGCAGTTCCGTCAGTTCCAGCGCGACCCCAGCTTGCTGCCTCGACCCGCGTCGTTCGCTGATGCGGCGAACTACGTGCTGCCGCTCGCGCCCATCAACCCGGGCCAAGCCGGTTTGGGGTACTACACCGATCCGAACGAGTCGCCGCGCTGGTACTTCGACTTCGCGTACACCCTGCTGTCGCAGCAAGACCAAAACGCCGGCAGTCCTGTGACGTTCGGTCAGTTCTGGCGAGGCACCACCAAGTGGAACCCCTGCGCCGACCAAGCGTGGGCGATCCTCGTCCTCGAGCGCGCGATCGGCGGCGTCTGCTCCGACATCGATGAGGACGGCGTCTGCGACGAGGTCGACAACTGCGTCAACACGCCCAACGCCGACCAGACCGACGCCAACAACAACGGCATCGGTGATGCCTGCGAGGTGTGCTGCGACTTCCCGGTCGGCGACCCGATCGCTTCGACCGACCAGGCCTGTAGCCAGGGCGGCGGTATCGCCGTGGCCGACGTCCTCTGCGTCGACGTGGTCTGCTGCGCGGGCGCGCAGGGCCAGGTTCTGCCGTACCTGATCAGCGCCGCGGAGTGCGAGCGGGCGGGCGGTCGTGAGATCGACGAGGCCATCTGCTGCGACGAGGAGCTCTGCTGCCGCCTGCCGAACGGCGCGGCCGTCACGACGAACCACGCGGACTGCGTCGCTCGTCAGGGTGAGCCGGTGCCGGACGAAGTGTGCGAGGCCACGATGTGCTGCGCGCAGCCCGACGGCACGTACAGCTACGTGTCGGCCGAAGAGTGCGGCGACAACGGCGGCGGACAAGCGCTGCGCGCCGCCCTCGCGATCGGCAACGCTCCGCTCTGGGGCGACCTGTGCCTTGAGGTGTGCTGCCACCAGGCGGACGGCACCTACGCGACGCAGGTCGCGGGCGTGTGCCGCGACGCGGGTGGCATGATGGCGGCCGACCCCTCGTTCTGCGAGGCGCCCGTCTGCTGTGTTACGGCGGACAGCGCGACCTTCGTGAGCGCGTTCGAGTGCGCGCAGTCGGGCGGCAACGCGATGAACGCGGCGCTCTGCACCGACGTGTGCTGCCAGGGCATCGAGGCGCAGCCCGTCTACGCCACGGCGTTCGTGTGCAACGGCGCGGGCGGCGTGACTGTCGAGGACGCCCTCTGCTCGGCCGAGGTGTGCTGCACCCTGCCGGACGGCACGAGCGCGAACCTGTCGGTCTCGGACTGCGAGATGAAGGGCGGCCTGCAGGTCGACCAGAGCTGCTGTGAGGAGCAGGAGATCTGCTGCGCGCTGCCGGACGGCACGACGGAGAACCTCGTGCCCTCGCAGTGCGCGGCGCGCGACGGCCTCGAGACGGACCCGAGCTGCTGCGTGGCGGTCTGCTGCGTGCTCGAGGACGGCACGGCGACGAGCCTGTCCATCGAGACGTGCGCGGCGCGCGGTGGCCGCGTGGACGACACGGGCGCGGCGTGCGAGCCGGTCGTCGTTGAGGACGTCTGCTGCGCGCTGCCCGACAACACGGTCTTGACCCTGCCGAGCGATGTCTGTGCCACTCGCGGTGGTATGCCGACGGCCGCTGAGAAGTGTGAGTCGGTCTGCTGCCAGCGCTCGGACGGCACGGCCGCTTTGACCGACGCTGCGTCGTGTGTGGGCGAGGGCGTGAGCGTCGTTGCGAACGAGCTCTGTGAGGCGCAGGTCTGCTGCCGCGTGGACGGTCACCTCGAGTGGCTGGCGCCGCGCGCCTGCGGCGACCAGATGGGCGTGACGGTCGACTCGGCGGCGTGCACGGACGTGATCTGCTGCGAGGTCGCTGACGGTCAGTTCGACGAGGTCACGGCGGCGGAGTGTGGCGCGCGCCCCGTCGCGCACCCGCGCCGGTGCGGTGTGGTCACCGAGGTGGACGCCAGCATCCCCGAAGAGCTCGCGGACGGCGGGCCTGTTTCGGGTGGTGGTGGCGGCAGCGACAACCCCGGCTGCTCGCAGGTGAGCGGGGCGTCGTCCACGGGCTCGACCCGCCTGTTCGGGCTCGTCGCGCTCGGCGCGCTCGTCGCAGTCCGCCGGCGCCGTCGGCGCTGAGGAGAGACCGCCGGCGTTTAGGCCGGCGGCCCTGAGGCGGCCGCGCGCGCAGCGCGAAGCGCCCAGATGTTGACCGCGAGCGACACCAGCTCGAAGGCCAGCAGTGCGCGCATGATCGGCGCGTCGCCGCCGCCGAGCAGCACACCCGCGGCGCGCGCCGTGGCGAGGCCGGCCAAGACGTACACGTTCGCCCAAAGGGCTCCGATGCCGAGCGCTGCGTTGCGCGCGGCGTGAAGCCCGAAGAGGCCGAGGCCGACCTCGAGGCCGCCGTACATGGCGCGCAGCTCAGTCTCACCGACAGGGGTCAGCGCAGTGACCTGCACTCCGGCGAGGCCGCCCGTAGGGTCTGCGACGAGCCACAGGCCGAGCGCAAGATAGGCGACGCCGTCAAAGGCAAGGACAATGCGACTGGCGCGGGGCAGGGGTGTGTGCATGCCCCAAGGATGCACCACGGGCTGCGTTGTGGCACTCTACGAACGCGCAAACTTGAGCGCGGGAGTCGCCGTGATGTCTGAATCGACCGCATCGCACGTCCTCGACCGGATTCTCGCGCACGTGCGCGCGGTCAAGCAGGGGGGCAAGACGCCGGTCGTCGTGTTCGACCTCGACCACACGCTTCTGGACAACGGGCCGCGCACGGTCGAGCTGCTGCTGGAGTTCGCGCGTGAGCGCGGCGATGCGCTGCTGGAGTCGCGCTTGGTCGCGGGTCCACGGCACCATCTGCCCTACCTGCTCAAGGACATCCTCGCGGGGGTGGGTGAGGACCGCGTGGACGTCATCGACGCCGCCGTGCACGCGTGGCGCGGCGGCTTCTTCACGGACGCGTGGCAGCGCTTCGACGAGCCTGTGGCGGGCGGCTGCGCGTATGTCCGCGCGTGCTACGAGGCGGGCGCGACGGTCGTGTACCTGTCGGGCCGTGACGCGCCCAACATGGCCGTCGGGTGCTTGGAGAGCCTGCGCCGACATGGCTTCCCGATCGCGCTCGCGCACACGGTCTTGGTGTTGAAGCCCGCGTTCGAGATGCCCGACCTCGAGTTCAAGCGTGACGTGGTCGACTTCATCGGCACGCTCGGGGACGTCGTGGCGTCCTTCGACAACGAACCGGGGAACTGCAACATGTTCCACCGGATGTTCCCCGCGGCGGAGACGGTCTTCGTCGAGACATCGTGGGCGCCCAACCCCCCGCCGCTTGATACAGGCATCGCGACTGTGCGCGACTTCGTGCGCCCGACCGGCGCTTAGCTCAGCGCGGCGAGCGCATCTCGCTGCGCCCGGAGCGCCGCCTCGAGCTTTGGCCCCGCCGACTCGCCCGCCTCGGCCAGCGCGACGTCGATGATGTCCACGACGAGCGGCGCAAGCCTCGGCGCGGGCTGGGGGACATGGGTCAGGAGGCGCCGAGCTGTCTGCGGGTCCCCCGCGAGCGCAAGCACCGCGGGTCGCGCGGCCTGAGACCACTCGAGCAGCCGGTTCAAGCGTGTGATCGAGGCCGTCGCGGCGAGCTCATCGAGCAAGGTGAGCGCCTCGCGCAAGTGGCCCCGCCGCGCAGCGAGGCGCACGCGCCGGACGCGCAAGAGCGCCCCCTCCAGCAGCCAGCGCCGCGAGTCGGCGATCTCTTGAAGGCGAATGAAGCGTCGCTCCGCGCGGCGCGGTGGGCGCCCTGATGAATCGCGA
>CANLBD010000012.1 GCA_947488215.1 Myxococcales bacterium
CAACGCAACGCGGATGAAGAGGCCCCCTCACAGGACGGACTCCACGAGGTCGGGTGTGTCGCGACGATCATGCGCATGAGCCGAGGCCGTGATGGTCGGATGAAGGTCCTGGTTCAGGGCCTGGCGCGCGCGCGCACCGGGCGAATCACGCAAACAGAGCCCTATTTTCGGGTCGCGCCCATGGCGCTGTCGGAGCCCCTGCGTCCGACGATGACCGACCCGGAGATCGAGGCGCTGGTTCGGGCCGTCAAAGAGAGCGTAGACCGCTGCGCTGAGCTCGGTAAGACGCTCTCAGAAGAGGTCACGCTCCTGCTCCGGTCGACGCAGGCGCCTGGCCGAGTCGCCGACCTCATCGCCGGGCAATTGACGCTCAAGGTCCATGACGCCATGGCCTTGTTCGACGCGCCAGACGACGCGGCACGCCTGCTGCTCGTGCACGGCTACCTTGACCGTGAGCTCGAGGTCCTGAACCTGCAACAGCACATTCAGGACCAAGCGCGTCACGAGATGACGAAGACACAGCGCGAGTATTTCTTGCGCGAGCAGATGCGCGCCATCCGAGTGGAGCTCGGCGACGACGACGCGCGGAGCGAGGAGCTCGACGAGCTGCGCGCACGCGCGGAGTCAGCGCAGATGCCCGAGATCCCGCGCAAAGAGGCGATGCGTCAGCTCAAGCGGCTCGGGGCGATGAACGGCGAGAGCAGCGAGGCCGCGGTCCTGCGCAACTACGTCGACTGGCTCGTTGACCTGCCTTGGGGCGTCCAGACCGACGACCAGCTCGACCTGAGAACCGCGCGAGAGATTCTCGACGCAGACCACTTCGGGCTCGAGAAGATCAAGGAGCGCATCCTTGAGCATCTGGCCGTGTGCAAGCTCAAGCAGGACATGCGCGGCCCCATCCTGTGCTTTGTCGGGCCGCCGGGCGTCGGCAAGACCAGCCTCGGTCGCAGCATCGCGCGGGCGATGGGCCGCAAGTTCGCGCAGGCGAGCCTCGGCGGCCTGCGAGACGAGGCGGAGATTCGAGGCCACCGACGGACTTACGTCGGCGCGATGCCGGGCCGCATCGTCCAAGGCCTGAAGCAAGCGGGCAGCCGCAACCCGGTGTTCATGCTCGACGAGCTCGACAAGCTCGGCGCAGACGTTCGCGGCGATCCGTCCTCCGCGCTGCTTGAGGTCCTCGACCCCGCGCAGAACAGCCGCTTCGTCGACCTGTACCTGAACGTGCCGTTTGACTTGTCGAACGTGATGTTCATCGCGACGGCGAACGTCGTCGACGCGATCCCTGGACCGCTCCGCGACCGGATGGAGCTCATCGCGCTCAGCGGCTACACCGAGGAGGAGAAGCTCGAGATCGCGCGCCGCCACATCGTGCCGCGCGCGCTCGCAGACCATGGCCTCGCCGGGCGAGACGTGAAGCTGCCGCTGCCCACGCTCCGCCGCATCGTGAGCGACTACACGCGAGAGGCGGGCCTGCGAAACTTGGACCGTCAGGTCTCTGCGGTGTGCCGCAAGCTCGCGCGCCGCGTCGCCGAGGGGCGTGAGGGCGGCATCTCGGTGACACCCGCGCGCCTGCCGGAGCTGCTCGGCCCGCCCAGGCCGCCGGAGCACGCGCGCTCCGAGCGAGACGAGATCGGCGTGGTGACCGGCTTGGCTTGGACCCAAGCGGGGGGTGATGTCCTGCAGATCGAGGCGACGCCCATGCCGGGGACGGGCGCGCTGAAGCTCACAGGCCAGCTCGGCGAAGTGATGAAGGAGAGCGCGCACGCCGCGATGACGTGGGTGCGTTCGAACGCGAGCACGCTCGGGATCCCGGAGACATTCTTCAAAGACCACGAGCTGCACGTCCATGTGCCCGCAGGCGCGATCCCCAAGGATGGCCCGTCGGCGGGCGTCACGCTGACAACGGCGCTCGCGTCCATCGCGACGGGCCGCCCCGTCAGGCGAGACGTCGCGATGACAGGCGAGGTGACGCTGCGCGGGCACGTGCTCGCGGTCGGCGGGATTCGCGAAAAAGTCCTCGCAGCGGCACGCGCAGGGATGACGACCGTCCTGCTCCCTGCGTCGAACGTGCATGACCTCGACGAGCTCCACCCCAGCGTGCGTCGCAAGCTCCGCATCGTGCTGGTGCGGCGCGTCGAAGAGGTGCTGCGCGAAGCCTTAGGCGACGGCAGCGGCTGATGGTCCAGTTCAACCTCAATCAGCGCGAGCTGACACTCAAGGTCGTCTACTACGGCCCAGCGCTGAGCGGGAAGACGAGCAACCTTCAGGCGATTCACCAGATGCTTCCCCCGGGCGCGAGCGGCCGCTTGATGACGCTCGAGACGCGCGATGACCGCACACTCTTCTTCGATCTGCTGCCGGTCTTTTTCAAGACGGGCTCTGGCTACCGAGTCAAGATCAAGCTCTTCACCGTGCCGGGGCAGGTCATTCACGACAGCACGCGCAAGGTCGTGCTCCAAGGCGCAGACGGCGTCGCCTTCATCGCCGACAGCCAGGTCGCGGAGAGCGAGGCGAACAAGGACGCGTTCCGTAACCTGCGCGAGAACCTGGCGTCCAATGGCCTCGACATGGACACGATCCCTCTCGTGCTGCAGTTCAACAAGCGCGACCTCCCCGCCATACGGAGCGAAGAGGAGCTCCGCGCCCTCGAAGTCCGGCGACGCACCCCCATCTACCGCGCGACGGCGATCTCGGGCGTCGGAGTTCTCGAGACGCTCCAAGGCCTCATCGGCCTCGTGTGGGACGACCTCGACACGCGCTACGGCCTCGGCGAGAAGCTCCAGACCGATAAGCGAACATTCATGACTCAGACCTTTCAAGGCCTGCCATGAGCGCGCAGGCGTCCATTCTCGACCGCGACCCAACCTTGGCCGAGGTCTTCGAGCCGGAGCTGTTTACGGAGCTTGCGAAGACGTGGGTCGACCTCTACCGAGTGGGCCTTCGGGTCTTCGATGCCGACCACAACAAGCTGGTCGACGTCCAGTTCGGCGCAGGGCTCTTCAACTATGTCTTCGGGCTCTCCGAGGCCCGAGGTCCGGTGACGCAGTTCATCACGTCGCTCAAGTCGATGGACGTCGACCCGGGGGAGTGGCGGTGGCGAGACGAAGCGCTCACGGGGACGCGCTGGCTCATCGCGCCGTTGGTGTACCAGGGCGACTTGCTCGGCAAGCTCGTCGTCGGTCCGTATCTCGCGGCCGAGAGTGAAGCGACACACCGGCCCGGCTCTCCGCTGGAGTCGCAGCTTGATCTGGCACGCTTCGATCGTCTGCGCGGCGAGCTCCGACGCGTCGCTGATACGACGCTGCGAAAGATCGTCGAGAACCTGCTCAAGACGGTCGAGGTCGTCTGCCATGCCGGCTACAAGGCCTTGCTGACCTCGAACATGCACCTTGAGTCGATCACGTCAGCGTATGACGCCCTTGAGACCAAGAACCGCCAGCTCGAGGACCGCAACGCCCAGCTCGTCCTCAACAACGACCGCCTGCGCGAGCTCGACGCTCTCAAGAGCAACTTCCTCGCGACCGTGAGCCATGAGCTACGCACGCCGCTCACGAGCGTCATCGGCTACAGCGAGATGCTCCTGGAGGGGCTCGCAGGGCCGCTGAGCATCGAGCAGCGGGAATACGTCGCCACGATCATGGAGAAGGGCGAGAGCCTGTTGCACCTGATCAGCGGGATCCTCGACATCTCCAAGCTCGAACGCGGCGGCGCGCCGACCCTGTCTTTGACGCGCACGCGACCCGAGCACGTCGTCGACGCTGCGTTGTCTACGCTGCGTCCGACGTTCCAGAAGGCCGAGGTGCGGCTCGAGGTCTCGGTGGCCGAAGCTCTGCCCGACCTGTGGGTCGACCCGCACAAAATTCGACAGGTACTGCAGAACCTGCTCAGCAACGCTGCAAAGTTCACGCCCTCAGGTGGCCATGTGAGGGTCCGCGTCGAAGCCTCGCCCGATGCGACCGACACCGAGCGTCGCTGGGTCGAGTTCAGCGTCGCGGACAACGGCATCGGCATACCCCCTGAGCACCGCGACCGCGTCTTCGATGCCTTCTTTCAGGTCGACAACTCCTCGACGCGGGAGTTTGGCGGCACGGGCTTGGGCCTCTCCATCGCCCAGAGCTTCATCGAAGCCCACGGGGGGTCGCTCCGGGTCGAGAGCGCGGTCGGTGAGGGCTCGACGTTCACGTTCACCGTGCCAACCGCGTTACGAGGCCCCTCATGAGCGCGCCCGCCCCAATCGATGAAACCGTCATGATCGCGGCCATCGCCCAAGCGCTCCGCGACCACGGGCAGGCGCCTGACCTCTCGGATGATTGCGGCTTTCCGACGACGCCGACCGCGCTCGTCACGACGGACACGCTCATTGAGGGTGTGCACTTTGACTGCGCGTGGGACTCGGACGAGCAGGTCGGCGCGCAGGCGGCCGTGCAGAATTTGTCGGACCTCGCTGCGTCGGGCGCGGGCGCTGCCTGGCTGGTCTGGTCACTGTGCCTGCCGACACAGTGGCGTGACCTCGACCGGCTGCGCGCGCTGACGACCGGCTTCGCGCGTGTCGCGAGCGCGTTTGGTGCCTCGGTCCTCGGCGGCAACCTGACGCGAACCCCCGGGCCACTCGTGGTCAGCGTGACGGCGGGCGGCGCGCTCGCCGGTCCTCGTGCGCTGCGCCGCGACGCTGCTCGGACTGGGCAGACAGTCTTCGTCTCCGGCCGTCTCGGCGACGCCGCGCTGGGTGTGCTGCGTCCCTCGGCGGAGACCCGCGCCGCTCGGCACGCCTGGCGCCCCCACATGGCCGAGGCGGCCGCGCTCGCGCAGTCCTCGGGAGCCGTCGCCTGCATGGATATCTCAGACGGCCTCCTGCTCGACGCCACGCGGTTGGCACGAGCGAGCGGCGTGACGCTCGCCCTCGAGAGCGCGCGCGTCCCCGTCTCGGCCCTGTTCGCCGCGACCTTGGGCGCAGACCGACGCGTCGCGCTCGCGGGTGGCGAGGATTACGTGCTTCTCTTCACCGCCGACAGCCCGCCCCCCTTCGAGGCTTGGGCCATCGGGCGAGTGGTCGAGCCCATCGCGGGGGCGCCGGTCCTTCTCGACGATGCCCCCGCCCCGGCGCTCGGCTGGGACCACTTCAGTTGACGCCATGACCCTCTGGTTCACCATCGCCTTCGCCTGCTTCGCGCTCACGCTCGTCGCCTCGACCGCCGCCGGCGCGTTCTTTGGGCTCGACCGCGTAGAGAAAGTTCGCCTCGAGCACGAGGACGACCCGGCGCGTCTCGCCGAGGTGCTGCGAGACCCCCACTTCGTGCGCGCCGCGTTCAGCGTCTTGCTGGGTCTCGCCGAAGTCGGCTTCGCGACGTGCGTCGTTCAGGTGTCGCGGGAGATCGCCCCAGAGCAAAGCGTAGCGGCGCGCAGCGGCGTCGCATTCGCCGTGAGCTGGGCGCTGCTCTTCGTGCTCGGTGAGGTCCCCGCCCGCGCGCTGGGCGCTCGACACGCCGAGGGCGTGATGCGCGTCCTCGCGCCCGTCTATCGAGGCGTACTCCACCTGACCCACCCGCTGCGGCGGCTCGGCGGCTCCCTCCTCCCTGCGCCGCCTCGGGCGACGCCGGTCCCGCACTCGACCGAGCTCAGCGGCACCATCGACGGCGACGAGCTGCGCGAGCTTGTCAGCGAAGGCGTCGAAGCAGGGACAGTCGAACAGCAAGAGCAGGCCCTGATTCAGAACGTGCTCGACTTTGGCGACCGACGCGTTCGCGACGTGATGACGCCCATCGAGCGCGTCTTCTCCGTCGCCGAAGACCTCTCGCTCACGGAGGTGACCGACCTCGTGGCGGCGCGCACCTTCAGTCGTGTGCCTGTGTGGCGGCGTGATCCGCGTCGCATTGTGGGGGTCCTCTACGCGAAAGACCTGCTCCCGATCCGCTGGGGCGCGGCGTCCCCCAAGCCCGTCAAGCGACTTGTCCGTCGCCCGCTCTTCGTCGTGCCGCAGATGCGCGCCCAAGCGCTCCTTGAGCAGTTCAAGCGGCAGCGGCTGCACATGGCGATCGTCGTCGATGCAGCCGGCAACGCCGTCGGCGTGTGCACTATGGAGGACCTCCTCGAAGAGCTCGTCGGACCGATTACCGACTTCGGCGCCGAGCGCGCGGGCGACGAGGCCAGCCGATGATCGCCGTCGCCGTCGTCCTCGCGCTGCTCGCTCTGGAAATGCTCGTCGCGCTGGGCGAACAGGCCATCACCCACGCGCACGAGGCGACCCTCGCCGCGGGCGCAAGAGCCGGTCGTCGCGGCAACGAGCGTGCCCTCTGGTTCAGACGCTTCCCGGAGCGACTCGCCGCCACAGCGCTCCTGAGCACGCGCCTGAGCGTCATCGCAGCGGGCTGCGTCGTCGCAGCCGAGCTCGAGCATCCCGCTTGGGCGCTGGCCGTGCTCTTGCCCGCGCTCTTCGTCTCAGCGGAGCTCTTGCCTCGGTTCCTGCTGCGCGGCCACGCAGACGCCCTCGCCGCCGCGCTCGCGACGCCGCTCCTCTGGGTCTACTACGCACTGCGGCCCCTGACCGCAGGCACAGAGCTGTGGACGCGCACGTGGCGACGCCCCGACCGCGAGGCCGACTCCGCCCCCGCCACGCGCGAGGAGATACAAGCGCTCGTTGAGCAAGACACCGTCGCGAGCCCACTGCCCGCAGGCGAGCGCGAGATGATCGCGCGGATCTTCGAGTTCACGCACCTGACTGCGGCCGACAGCATGATTCCGCTGAGCCAGGTGTGTGCGATCTCCGCGGACGCGACGGTCGAGCAGGCTGCCGCGCTCATCGCCCGCGAGGGGTACTCGCGAGTGCCCGTGTACCGAGACCGCCTCGAGGAGGTCGTCGGCGTCTTGCATCACATCGACCTGCTGCGCGCGACCGACCCCGCGCTGCCCGTCGGCCGCGTTGCCCGCCCCGCCCACTTCGCGCCCGAGACGCAAGAGATCGACGACCTGCTCGTCATTCTGCAGCGCCGCGCATCGACCGTCGCCATCGTCGTCGACGAGTTCGGCAAGACCGTCGGCCTGCTCACCCTTGAGGACATCCTCGAGGAGATCGTCGGCGAGATCGATGACGAGTTCGACCAGGGCAGCCGATGGTGGCGACCGGCACCGGGGGGCGGATGGCTGGTCAGCGCCCGCGCGACGCGGGAACAGTTCGAGACGCTCTTCGGAGTCGCGCTCGACGCCGAAGACGATGTCGAGACCGTCGCGGGCTTCTTGCTCGAACGCTTTAAGCGCATCCCTCGGGCGGGCGACACTGTCCCGCTCAAGGGCCCACCTGCGGGTGTCGTCTTGACCGTGACCCGCGCGACTGAGCGGGCCATCGAAGAGCTCCAAGTCACCGGCCCGCTGAGCCCGCGCGACCTCGGCCCGTGACGCCCGCAGGCGCCCCCAAACGCCCCCGCGCCGAGCCCGAGATGTTGCTCGGCTTGCTCTGGCTCCCGCTCTGGGTCTGGCTGCTCCCTCTGTACCTGCGGCTCGACCCGCTGTCGGAGTCCGCGATCCGCCCCGTGACCGCCTGGACCGCGTTCGGCGCCATCGTGGCCGCCCCCCTGCTGCGGCCTCTCCGTGCGCAGTTCGCCCGCACGGACGGCGCATGGACAACCCTCGAGCGGCCGAGCCGCTGGGCGCTCGACCTCGGCTATGCGGCGACGATCGCCGCGCTGGTCGGCTTTGTTGCCGTTTCGCGCTCACCGAGCGTCCCGTATATGGACGCGCTCTCGCTCGTGTCTCTCCAGGTCGCGTCCGGTGCGGTGGTCGGCCTCCTGGCTTTCTTCCTGGCAGCCAGACGACGACGCGCCGACGAGCGCATCGACGCGGGCCGGCAGTCGAGCTCGCCGTGGGACCGCCCTGGGTTGCCGGGGCTGCTCTTCGCAACCACGGCGACCCTCTCGCTGGTCGCCGTGACCGCCCTGGGCGTGGGCGCGGTGCACCGGGCCGAGGGCACACGGCGTTTCGCCCTGGAGCAACAGGTGATCGCGTTGGCTGACCTGGCAGCGGATACCCTCGACGTCCTCCCGGTCGACGCACAGGACCGCCGCGACGCCGTGCTTCAGACCCTCACGACACACGGCGAGGTCGAGGCGTGGCTCACGTCTGCGGAGGATCTGCCCGCCCCGCTCTCGTCACTTGCGCGCACGCACGCGCACGTCGGCGACCAGATCTACGCCGCGACCGATGAAGCGCGGTACTTTGGCGTCGTTCGACCGCTGCGGTCGGAGCGGCTGTGGCTTGTGGCGCCCTTGTCGCGGCCGCCCGCAGTGCGTGCACCGGACGACGCGCCCACACTGATTCTGCTGGGGCTGCTCGCGCTCGGCGTCCCCCTCGGCGCGTGGCTCGTCGGCGCCGAGCTGCGCGCCCACGTTCGATTGCTTGAACGCGCGCTCACGCGCCTGGCGACGCAGGCATCCACCCGCATCGCGACGCCCGTCTGGAGTGATGACGAGGTCGGCGATGTCGCGCTCGAGCTTCAGCGAGCCGTTACACTCCGCGACATGGAGAACCGCGCCCTGGCTTCGGCGCTCACCGGTGCTGCCGAGGCGGACCGGGCACGCGCGCGTTTTCTGGCGGCTGCGAGCCACGAGCTCCGCACCCCACTTAACACGATCGCCGGTTACTGCCATCTCGTCGGCCGCAGCTCGCTGACCGACGCCCAGCGCGAAGACGTCGCGCTCATCGACGCGGCGAGCGCGCAGCTCGCGCGTCATGTCGACGAGATCCTGGATGTCGCCGCGGTCGAATCCGGCGACGCGCAGCCCCTTGAGTTGCAGCGCATCGACCTCGGCGACTTGGTCCGACAGACGCTGGCCTCCCTCGTGCCCGTACACGGAGAATCCGTGACTCTCTCCGTGATCATCGACGCGCCCGCTCCGGTGGTCGACGCAGACCCGCGGCGTCTACGGCAGGTCGTCGAGAACATCGTCGGAAACGCGTTCAAGTTCACACACGCGGGCTCGGTGCGCGTGTATGTCGGCCGCCACGGAGCGTACGCCTGCATCGAGGTCACCGACTCCGGCCCTGGAATCCCAGCGGGCGAATTGACTCAGATTTTCGACGAGTTTCATCGCGTAGAGGCTCAGCGTCACGTCGCTGGCACGGGCCTCGGCCTGACCATCGCGCACCGCATCGTGAGCCAGCATGACGGCCACATCGAGGTCGAATCACCGCCGGGGCGCGGCGCGACCTTCCGCGTTTGCCTGCCGAGCCGCCCGAGCACCGGCGAGGTGTCATGAAGCGCCCCAACGCGCGCGTCTCTGCGCTGTGCGTCGGGTTGGGCGCATTCGGGGTGACCAACACCCTCGTGACCTCGCTCGTCTCGCTCGCGTTGCAGGGTCAAGGGGTCGTCGCGCCTGCCGACCTGTTTGTGGACTTGCACATCACGACCATCGCCGCGCTCTGCTTGCACGGCCTGATGGCGTTTCGACGCCTGCGCCCGCTGGTTCGCATGCCGCTCGGTGCGGCGCCGCGCCGTGTGGCCGCGCACGACTATCCACTCCACAACGCCGGCGCGCTCATCACTCTGAGCGTGCTCCTCTCGGGCGTCGCGTTTGTGTCTACGCGAGAGCACGGCGTCGGTGAGACGGACGCGCTCGTGATCGCCATGATGACGTGCCTCGCATCCATCATCGGCGTCCTGCCAACGCACCTGGTGCTGCGCGCTCTCCTCCAAGCCGAGGCCGCCGGGGTGGCGGACCACGGCCCCGTCGAAGGTCGACGCCAGCCCATCCGGATTCGGCTGGCGCTGGCGACCACGCTCCCTCTGGCGGTTTGCACCGCGGCCCTCTTCGTCGTGGAGCAGTCAAACGCCCGCGCTTATGCCCGCGACGTCGCGACGCTCTACGAGACACAGCGCGAGGGCGTGCGTGAGCGCCTGTCACGACTGGTCGGCCCCGCGTCCACCACAGACACCGCCTCCCCGCTGCGTGCGACGCCTCAGCCCGCCCCTTCGGTCCTCGCGCAGACGCTTCCACCGCTCGCGCTGCTGATGGTCCTCACGGCGCTCGCCGTCGCACTGGGCCTGTGGCTCTCCCGAGAGCTCGCGATGGAGCTTGGCGCGGTTCGCGACGCGCTCGCCCGGGTGCGATCCTCCCCATCGCCCGAGTTCGAGGCACCACGTGTCCACACCGCCTTTCGGGAGACGCACGCGCTCCTGAGAGCCTACACGCTCGCACTCCAGAGCTTCGTGGAGCGGCGAGATGCCCTCGACGCCGCAGCTGCGGCGCGTCGCCGCGCAGACCTCGCAAAGGCTCGCTTCTTGGCCCACCTGAGCCATGAGCTCAAGAGCCCCCTGAACACGATCTTGGGCTTCTCCGAGGTCCTGCTCGCCGGCCTCGATGGCCCACTCTCAGCTCGACAGCGCGCCCACCTGGGCCTGATGTGGCGCGCCGGCGACAGCCTCCTGCGCTTCATCCAAGCGCTCTTGGAGGCGGCCCGGGTCGAAGAGCGACCCGAGGCCTCGCAGACTGCACACGGCGCGGCCCCAGCGCCTGTCGTGCTCCGTGAGCTCGAGCTCGCGTGGCGGCGGGACCCGCTCGGCGCCGTGACACTGACGGTCGAGGCGACGCCTGCCACGCTCGAAGCCCGCGTGGTCGCAGACCCGACGCGCGCCGCCCGCGGCATCGCCCTGGCGGCAGGATTACTCGCGGACACGATTGATGCCGGTTGGGTGCGTGTACGCTTTGACCATGTCGATGGCGCGCTCACCGCGACCGTGACGCTCGAGCCGCTGTCGACGAGTGACCCCGACGCAACGGACACCGAGCGTGTCAAGCTCAGGGCACAGCTCGCGCGCGGGGCGACTCTCCCCCCTGACAGCGCAGCAGGCACGACTGTCGTGGTCCTCGGCGCTCTCGTCGCGCAGGACCGCGGTCGCCTGCGCCGCCTCGATGCCCCCGACGCTCACGATGCGTGGCCTGCGTTCGAGCTGGCGTGGCCGGCCCCCGCTCAGGTCTAGGCCGCGACTTGCACACCCTGGGCGCCTCGACCACTATCCGTGGCATGTTGGACCCTGCACTCGAGCGCCTCGTCGTCGCCCTCAACTCGGTTGTCCGTGGCAAGCCAGAGGTCATCGAGGCCGCGCTCGTCGCCGTCCTCGCACGCGGCCATATCTTGCTGGAGGATGTGCCCGGCGTGGGCAAGACCACGCTCGCCGAGAGCTTGGCCCGTGGCCTCGGGTGCTCGTTTCGCCGGGTGCAGTTCACGAGTGACCTCTTGCCAAGCGATATTCTCGGCGTGAGCGTCTACTCACAACGGGACGAGCGCTTCGTCTTTCGAGAGGGGCCGATCTTCTCGAACGTCCTCCTCGCAGACGAGATTAACCGGACGACGCCGAAGACCCAGTCGAGCCTCCTCGAGAGCATGAACGAGGGCCAGGTCTCCCTCGACGACACCACGCGACCGCTGCCTCAGCCGTTCATCGTTGTGGCGACGCAAAACCCACAGGACTTCCACGGCACCTACCCCCTCCCCGAGAGCCAGCTCGACCGGTTCATGGTCCGCGTCCGCATGGGGTACCCCGCGCAGGAGACCGAGCGCGAGATCTTGAGTCGCCCGCCCGGCGCGCGCCCGACGCTGAGCGTCCCCGCGTGCCTCGACCCGGAGCGCCTGCTTGAACTGCAGCGTCAGGTCGACGCCGTCCGTGTCGACCCGCTCGTGCTGGACTACCTGCTCGCGCTTGTCCGTGAGACGCGCCGCACGCCGCTCGTTACGCTGGGCGCGTCGACCCGTGGTGCGCTCGCGTTGCAGAGCGCCTGCCGCGCGCGCGCCTACCTGCAGGGCCGCGCGTTCGTCCTGCCGGATGATGTCAAGGCGCTGGCCGTGCCTGTGCTCGCGCATCGCCTCTCACTCGCGGCGCGCACCGAAGCGGGCTCGGCCACTCGAGAGCAGGCTGAGCGCGTGGTCGCTGACCTGCTCGAGAAGGTGCCTGTCCCAGTCTGAGCGCCGGCTCGTCTAGTCGATGAGGTCGCGGAGCTTGTCGAGGAAGCCTTTGCGCTTCTCGCTGGGCGTGCCTCGTCCCTATTGGAACGACGTGTCGAGCGCCTCAAGGAGCTCGCGCTGCTGCGCGGTCAGCGTGCGGGGCACTTCGATGGCGATCCGAACGTGCTGGTCACCTCGAGCGCTGGTGCGCAGGTCCGGCATGCCCTTACCCTTGAGCCGCAGGAGCGCGCCCGCCTCGGTGCCGGCGGGCACCTTCAGCTTGACCTTGCCATCGAGTGTCGGGACCTCGATCTGCGCGCCGAGCGCCGCCTGCGGGAATGTCACCGGCACCTCGCAGACCAGATCACGCCCGTCCCGCTCGAAGAACGCATGCTTCTCGACGTCGATCTCGATGTACAGGTCGCCGTCTTGCCCTGCGCCCGTGCGCGCCGTCTCGCCCTGACTCGCCATGCGGATGCGTTGGCCATGTTGAATGCCCGCAGGCACGGTGACCTTGGTCTCACTCGCTTGGCTGACGCGCCCGCTCCCGCGACACGGTGGGCATGGATCGATGATGACTCGCCCCTTCCCGTGGCACTGCGGGCAGGGCTGCACGACAGACAAGAAGCCCGCCTGCATCCGCACCTGACCGACGCCGCTGCACGTATTGCAGCGCCCCGGTTGGGTGCCGGCCCGCGCGCCGCTGCCCTCGCACGCCCCGCAGCGGGTGGGCCGCGTCACCGAGACAGTGCGCTCCGCGCCTCGAAACGCTTCTTCGAGCGTGATCGTCAGACCGACCTGAATGTCGCGCCCGTGCTGACTGTTCGAGCGGCCGAACATCCCACCGAATAGGTCGTCGAAGACGTCGCCGAAGACATCTCTCAGGTGCGACGGGTCAACGTACGCACCACGGCCACCGCCGCCGCCGCGCGACGGGTCCATGCCGAGCGGCGTGTCCTTGCCGAACCGGTCGTAGTGCGCGCGCCGCTGAGGGTCACTCAGGACAGCGTACGCCTCGTTGATCGTCTTGAAGCGCTCTTCGGCGGTCGGATCGCCGGGGTTCCGGTCGGGGTGGAACTGCAGCGCGAGCTTACGAAAAGCCTTCTTCAGCGTGTCGTCGTCCGCGTCGCGCGGCACGCCGAGCAAGGCGTAATAGTCAGACGAAGTAGACAGAGGCTCAGCCCTTGCTCTTCCGCTCCGCGGCGTCCGCGTACATGGCGTCCGAGATGCGATACGCGGACTGCTCGAGGTTCTGGATCGCCAGCCGAAGCTCCTCGGGGTCGACCGTGTTCATCGAGGCCCGCAGCGTCTCAATGTCGTTGCGGATCTCCTCAACATCGAGCGGCGACAAGATGTCCCCGTAGTTTCGCAGCGCCTCGTCCGTCGTGTAGGTCAGACCCTCGGCGTTGTTTCTCAGCTCGATGAGCTCCTTGCGCGCGCGGTCTTCGTGCGCGTGGCGCTCGGCGTCCGTCATCATCCGCTGGATCTCGTTCTCGGTTAGACCGCTCGAGGTCCGCACCTGAACGCGCTGCTCGCGACCTGAGCCCAAGTCCGTCGCGCTCACGTGTAAGATGCCATCGGCGTCAATCTCAAACGAGACCTCGACCTGCGGCACACCACGCGGCGCGGGCGGGATGCCGAGCAAGTCGAACCGCGCGAGCGAGCGATTGTCCTTGGACATCTCGCGCTCGCCCTGCAGCACATGGACGGTCACCATCGGCTGGTTGTCGACGGCCGTGCTGAAGATCTGACCCGCCTGGTAAGGGATCGTCGTGTTGCGCGGGATGATGCGCGTGAAGACGCCGCCCTGCGTCTCAACGCCCAGCGAGAGCGGGGTGACGTCGAGGAGGATCATGTCCTCGACCTCGCCCGTGAGCACGCCCGCTTGCACCGCAGCGCCGACCGCCACGACCTCGTCGGGGTTGACGCCCTTGCTCGGCGCGCGCCCGAAGAACTCAGCGACGCGCTGCTGCACGCGCGGCATGCGCGTCATGCCGCCGACGAGCAGGACCGCGTCGACATCATTGATCGTGAAGCCCGCGTCATCCAACGCGGACTGGCACGGAACGAGCGTGCGGTCGACGAGGTCTTCGACCATCGCCTCGAAGCGCGTCCGCGTGATGCGCACGTTGAGGTGCTTCGGCCCCGTCGCGTTCGCGGTGATGAACGGCAGGTTGACCTCGGTCTCGAGCGCGCTTGAGAGCTCGTGCTTCGCCTTCTCCGAGGCCTCTTTCAGACGCTGCAGGGCCATCTTGTCGCCCCGCAGGTCAATGCCCTCGGCCGTCTCGAACTCACTCAGCAAGTAGTCGATGAGCCGCAGGTCGAAGTCCTCGCCGCCCAGGTAGGTGTCGCCAGACGTCGACTTGACCTCGAAGACCCCGTCGCCCATCTCAAGAATCGAGATGTCGAACGTACCGCCGCCCAAGTCGTACACAGCGACGCGCTGGTTGCCCTCGCGGTCCATCCCATAGGCCAACGCTGCGGCGGTCGGCTCGTTGACGATCCGCAGAACGTTCAGGCCGGCGATTCGCCCCGCATCTTTCGTAGCCTGCCGCTGCAGGTCATTGAAGTAAGCCGGGACGGTGATGACAGCGTCCGTGACCTCTTCGCCGAGGTAGTCTTCGGCGGTCTGCTTCATCTTCGTCAGGACGAAGCTCGAGACCTCGGCGGGGCTGTAGCTCTTCTGCCGCAGGGACACCCACGCGTCGCCGTTGTCCGCACGGACGACCTTGTACGGGAACCGGTCGAGGTGTGTCCGCAGCTCTTCGCTGTCGACCTTGCGCCCGATCAGTCGCTTGACGGCGAAGACGGTGTGCTCTGGGTTTGTGACGGCCTGACGCTTGGCAATCTGACCGACTAAGCGCTCACCCCCCTCGGTGAACGCGACCATCGACGGGGTCGTCCGGCTGCCTTCTGAGTTGGGGATCACGATCGGGTCACCGCCGTCGATGACGGCGACGCAGGAGTTCGTGGTCCCAAGGTCGATGCCGATGACCCTCGACATGCTCAGGCGTCCTCGCTCGTGCTTGCAGCGGACGCGCTCGGCTCGCCGGCCGCGATGACGACCATGGCGGGACGCACCAGGCGGTCGTGCAGCATCCAGCCCCGCTGGTAAACCTCGATGACCGAGCCCGGCTCGGCGTCCTCGCGCGGGATCTGCGACATCGCCTCGTGGAACTGCGGGTCGAACTGCTCGCCCTTCGGGTCGAAGGGCTTCGCGCCGTAGCGCTCGAGTGCAGCGAGATACTGCCGCAGAGTCATCGAGACGCCATCTGCGAGCGCGCCGCCACCGCCGCCCGAGTGCGCCAGCGCGCGCTCCAAGTTGTCGGCGACCGGGATCAGGTCCTTGAGCACGCCCTCGATGGCGTACTTCCGCATCTCGTCCTTCTCCTTGAGGACGCGCTTGCGAAAGTTCTCCAGATCGGCCGCTGCCCGGTACGCCTTGTGGCGCCAGTCCTCGGCTTCACGGCGCGCGTCACTCGGCGCCTCGGGCTCAGCCTCGACCTGCGTCTCCTCGGCCGCGAGACCTTCCGTCTCGCCCTCATTGCCCTGCTGATCAGACACGGTTCCTCCTCACAACGCGCCCAGACGATAAGACTCTCGAACCGCGCTGTTCTTAGGCGGCCGATGGAACGCCGCGGAGCATACCGCTGATTGAGTCCGCCGTGTAGTTCACAAGCGGCACCAAGCGCGCGTACTCGAGGCGCAGTGGCCCCAACAGCGCGACGGCGCCTGCGCGCGCACCGCCCACGAAGTAGGGCGCAGCGACGACCGTGCAGCGCTCGAGGCCCAAATCCCGCGACTCGGTGCCCAGCACGACCTGAGGCCCCTGCTGCGCGAGCATGTCGTCGAGGACGTGGAGCAGGAGCCGCTTGTCCTCGAGCGACCGCAGCACCTCACCGAGTGGCAGGCCATCGGGCGCGCACTCGACCAGGTTCGTTCGCCCTTCGACAACAACGGCCTGCTCGGCTGTGTCCGAATCGGTCTCGGCCAGCGCCGAAGCGGCCAGCTCGCGGCTCTCCAAGTCGAGGCCCTCAACGTCCGACTTGAGGCGCGCCCGGGAGGCCGAGAGCGTCAGCCCGACGAACTCCGCGTGAAACATGCTCATGACGCGCTCAAGCACGGCGTCTGGGCTCGACGACGCGAAGGTGTGGTGATTCACGGACTCGTCGTCGAAGACAAGCAGCGCCATCACTCGCCCAGCGCCGAGGCGCAGCAGCCTCAGGCCGATCAATCGCCGCGTCTCAAGGCGTGGCGCCCGGGTCACCGCCGCGAGGTGGCACGTCTCTGCGAGGTGCCTCGCAGCCGCGCGGACGATCTCCAAGGGCGTCGGGCCAGCGTCCCGCAGCGCGGTGTCGATGCCGTCGCGTTGCCGCGGCGACGGCGTGCGGGTCCGCATGAGCGAGTCCACGTACATCCGAAGGCCGAGGCCGGTCGGCATGCGGCCCGCCGAGGTGTGTGGCTGCTCGAGGTACCCCGCCTCCGTGAGCTCCCCCATGAGCACCCGCGCCGTCGCGGCGCTCATGCCGGCCCCCGCGGGGCCCGCGACCTGCTGCGAGGCCACCGGCTCGCCCGAGCGCAGGTAGACGTCAATGACCTCACGCAACACCTCAGCAGCGCGCGCGTTGAGCCGCATGGGCTGCGCCTGAGGCCACACGATGCCTCGGTCGCGCTCTGATCGTTTGGTCACACGTCGACCATAGGCGCGTGACGATCAGGCTGTCAAGGCGCAGCGCAGCCGCGCCGGCGCTTGAAATCATGGGCGATTTCAGCCACTTGGCGCGGCTGAGGCCCAGATATCGGCCACGATGTTATCGAGCAGCGGGCGCCCGCGGTCCGTGAGGCGCACGCGCTCGCCCCCCTGCTCCCGGCGCGGCGACGGCGTCCGCTCGAGGAGGCCACGCGCCTCGGCCACGACGAAGGCCGCGCGAAAGCGCGCGACCTCGTCATCCGGCACCCAGGTCCCGGCTTCGAGGCGAAGCCCGGTCAGCAGACGCTCGACCGCGAACGTCTCCGCGTCGATGGTCTCCCGAAATCGCTCGGCAGGCTTGCCCGCCAGCGCCGCGCGCATCCAGCGACCCGCGTGGCGCTCGTTCTCCCAGCGCTCCCCGCCCGTCGAGGTGGGGCCGCGCAAGAAGCCGTGCGCCCCCGCGCCGAGCGCGAGGTACTCCCCCATCGTCCAATACAGGCCGTTGTGCACCGCCTCACGCCCAGGCCGCGCGGCGTTGCTGATCTCGTAGGGCACCACCCCCGCGTCCCGCAGACGCCCCCGCGTCGCGTGCCAGGCGTCAGCCAGCGCGTCGTCGTCTGTCGTGAGCACCTCGCCGCGCCGCGCCCGCGCACCGAAGGGCGTGCCCGCGTGAATCGTGAGCTCATAGGTGCTCACGTGCTCGGGCGCGAGGGCGAGCGCGGCGTCGACGTCGGCCATCGCCGCCTCGAGCGACTGGCCAGCCGCCCCCTGAATGAGGTCAAGACTCAGGTTGTCAAAACCTGCCTCGCGCGCGTCCCGCACGCAGCGCTCGTTGTCGACGCGCCGGTTCTGGCGCCCGAGCCGCTCCAGAAGCGCGTCGTCGAACGACTGCGTCCCGAGGCTCAAGCGATTGACCCCCGCCGCGCGGAGCGCTCGCAGACGGGCGGCGTCGGCCTCGTGGGGGTTCGCCTCGAGGGTGATCTCGGCGCCCGCGCGCAGGCCGACCACGGCCCGCACGCCCTCGACCACGGCGGCGACGCACTCGGGCGCCCAGAGCGCCGGCGTGCCCCCGCCAAAGTAGAGGCTCACCGCGCCCTCGCGCCCTGAGAAGCCCGGAGCGCGCGCGCGCAGCTCGGCGAGCACCGCGTCCCGGTATGGCTCGTCGGGACGGCCTTCGGGGCCCGGCTGCACGACGTTGAAGTCGCAGTACGGGCAACGCTTCGCGCAGTACGGGTAGTGCACGTAGACCCCGAAGGGCCGCTCGGGCGCGCTCACGTCCAGTCGAGGATGACCTTGCCGGACTGACCGGAGCCCATCGTCTCGAAGGCGTCCTTGTAGTCGTCCACGCCGAAGCAATGCGTGATCACGGGCTGCACGTTCAGGCCGCTCTGGAGCATCGCGCACATCTTGTACCAGGTCTCGAACATCTCGCGGCCGTAGATGCCCTTGAGCACCAGGCCCTTGAAGATGACGTGGTCCCAGTTGATGGACGTCTCCGCAGGCGGAATGCCCAGCAGCGCGACCTTGCCGCCGTGGTTCATCGCGGTGAAGAGCTGCTTCATCGCGCTCGGATTGCCCGACATCTCGAGCCCCACGTCGAAGCCCTCGGCCATGCCGAGCGACCGCATCGTCTCGTCGAGGCTCGACGTCGCGACGTTCACCGCGCGGGTCGCGCCCATCTGGCGCGCGAGCTCCAGGCGGTACTCGTTCACGTCCGTGATGACGACGTGCCGCGCGCCCGCGTGCTTGCAAATCGCGACGGCCATGACGCCGATCGGGCCGGCGCCCGTGATGAGCACGTCCTCGCCGACGAGGTCAAACGAGAGCGCCGTGTGCGTCGCGTTGCCGAGCGGGTCGAGGAAGCTCGCGACCTCGTCCGACACGCCCTCGGGCAGCGGGAAGACGTTGACCGCGGGCATCGACAGGAACTCAGCGAACGCGCCGGGTCGGTTCACGCCGACGCCGACCGTGTTGCGGCACAGGTGGCGGCGCCCGGCGCGGCAGTTGCGGCAGTGACCGCAGGTGATGTGGCCCTCACCCGAGACCCGCTGCCCAACGCTCAGCCCCGTGACCGCCTCGCCTAAGGCCGCGACCTCGCCCATGAACTCGTGCCCCACATGCATGGGCACGGGCACGGTGCGCTGCGACCACTCGTCCCACGACCAGATATGAATGTCCGTGCCGCAGATCGCGGTCTTACGAATGCGGATGAGCACGTCGTTCGGCCCGATCGCGGGGACGGGCACCTCGCCCATCCAAATGCCCTTCTCGCGTCGGCTCTTGACGAGCGCCTTCATGGGTCGACCCTCGAGCTGCATGGGACTCCTCAGGGAATGACGCGGAGCGCGCGCCCGACCTTCTCGAACGCCGCCACGGCGAGCTCGAGGTCGGCGCGGGTGTGGCCCGCCGAGATTTGAGTGCGAATCCGCGCCTGCCCTTGGGGCACCACGGGGAAAGAGAAGCCGATGACGTAGACGCCCTCTTCAAGCAGGGCGTCCGCCATGTCGCGGGCGAGGCGCGCGTCGCCCAGCATGACCGGGATGATCGCGTGACCCGCGCCGCCGAGCGTGAAGCCGAGCGACGTCATCGCCTGTCGGAAATACGCTTGATTCTCGCGCAGTTGCGCTCGGAGCGCGTCGCCTCGCTCCAGCAGATCGAGCACAGCGAGCGAGGTCGAGGCGATGACCGGCGCGAGCGAGTTCGAGAAGAGATAGGGGCGCGAGCGCTGCCGCAACCACTCGATGACCTCGGCGCGCCCCGAGGTGTAGCCGCCCGAGGCGCCGCCGAGCGCCTTGCCGAGCGTGCCGGTGATGATGTCCACGCGGCCCATCACGCCGCAGTGCTCGTGCGTGCCGCGTCCGCGCTCGCCGACGAAGCCGACCGCGTGGGAGTCGTCCATCATCACGAGCGCGCCGTACTCGTCGGCCAGGTCGCAGATCGCGCTCATGTTCGCGAGCACGCCGTCCATGGAGAACACGCCGTCCGTGGCGATGAGCTTGAAGCGCGCGCCCTTTGCGGCCTCGAGCTGCGCGCGCAGGTCGGCCATGTCGTTGTTGCGATAGCGATACCGCTGCGCCTTGCACAGGCGAATGCCGTCGATGATCGACGCGTGGTTGAGCGCGTCGCTGATGACGGCGTCTTCTTCACCGAGCAGCGTCTCGAAGAGCCCGCCGTTCGCGTCGAAGCACGACGAGTACAAGATCGTGTCCTCGGTGCCCAAGAAGGCCGCGATGCGCGCCTCGAGCGCCTTGTGAATGTCCTGCGTGCCGCAGATGAAGCGCACGGAGGACAGGCCAAAGCCGTACTGCGTCAGCGCGTCGCGGGCCGCCGCGACCAGCTCGGGCGAGTTCGACAGCCCCAGGTAGTTATTGGCGCACAGGTTGAGCACCTGACGCCCGCCCGAGACCCGAATGTGGGCCTGCTGGGGTGACGTGAGGATGCGCTCTTGCTTGAAGAGGCCCGCGCTCTTGAGTTGCGCGGTCTCCGCGGCGAGGTGTTCGTAGAAGGCCTGCTTCATGGCGCTGCAGTGTACGCGCCCTGCGCCTCAGGTTCGCGGCAGAAAATACCGAGCGAGCTCAATCGGCTGCCCGGCGAATGGCGCGAGGCGGGCGACCTCGCCCTCGGCGCCCAGTCCGACGCGCCCCCACCCGCCCGGGCCGGGCACGAAGACCTCGACGCACCGGCGCTCCGCGTCCAGCACCCACAGGTGCTTCACGCCCGCGCGCAGCCAGGCTTTGCGCTTCGGGCCCCGCTCATGGGCCGCGCTCGCCGGCGTGGTGACCTCGAGCACCCAGTCAGGGACGACCGCGACGGGGCCATCGCCCGGGTGCGCCGACAGTCGCGCGTGCGTCCACCCTGCGAGCGCGGGGCGCAAGACGTCCCCGTTCGCCAACGCCACGATGGGCTCAGGGACGAGCCACCAGCCCCCCGGCCCCCCGCCACGCCCTTGCACAAAGGGCGGTCCCAGGTCACCCACGACGCGGAACGACGCGAAGCCCCGGGCGTTCGGGCGGTCGCCGAGCAAGAAGAGCTCACGGTCAATGATCTCGCCGAGCGTCTCGTCGCCGAGCGCGAGGACATCGCTCAGCGTGGGCAGGTCACGGGCAGGCAAGTGCGTGCGCATGTCCGTATGCTACCCGATGAAGAAGACGAACGTCGTCAGGATGAAGAACGGGACCAGCACCGCGCACGACCAGCCGATGTAGCCGATGAAGCTTGGCATCTGCACGCCCTGAGACTCCGCAATCGCCTTGACCATGAAGTTCGGGCCGTTCCCAATGTACGTGTTCGCGCCCATAAAGACCGAGCCGCAGGCGATCGCGGCGAGCACCCGGTGAGCGTCGGGCCCGCTCGCCAGATAGAGCGCCAGATAGCGCGCGCCCGTCGCGTCGACCCCCGCCGCGCCCGCCGCTGCGGACGAGAACGCGAGGTAGGTCGGCGCGTTGTCGAGCATGCTCGACAGGAGCCCAGACGCCCAGAAATACGTCCACGGCGCTGAGAGCCCGAGCGACGCACCGTGCGCGTTGAGCACCTGCAGCGGCGCGACCATGGTGACGAAGATGCCGGCGAAGAGCACGCCGACCTCGATGATGGGCCCGAACTCGAAGCGGTTTGCTGCGTGCACTTCGCGCGGCGTGACCTGCAGGCTCGCGACCGCGAGCGCGACGAGGACGCCCTCTTGCACACCGAAGGGCCATGGGTTCCCGTCGTTGAACCAGCCCTGCCCGCGCCCGAGGACCGCGAGCACCGCCGCCCCGATGAGCCACAGGTTTCGACGACCCTGCAAGCCGAGAGGCGCGTGCTCAAGCACGGCCTCAAGCTGCGACCCGGGGCGCGCGGCCTCCTCCTGGGTAAAGATGCGCTGGTCCACGAAGTTGAACACCACGAGCAGGCCGCCCACGACAAAGAGCCACTCGCGCCAGAGCGAGAGCGTCCACTCGAACGGCACCCCCTTGAGGAATCCGAGAAAGAGCGGCGGGTCACCGAGCGGCGTGAGGAGCCCACCACAGTTCGACACGATGAAGATGAAGAACACGACCAGGTGCGTGCGCCGCTCTCGAGCGGCGTTCGCCCGCAAGAACGGGCGAATCAACACCATGGACGCGCCCGTTGTGCCGACGACGTTCGCCAGAATCGCGCCCATCGCCAAGAGCGCGGTGTTCGCCAGGGGCGTGCCGCTCAGCGAGCCCCGCACATAGATCCCGCCCGCCAAGACAAAGAGCGCGCCGACCATCGCCATGAAGGAGACATAGTCGAGCGCCGCGTGCGAGAGCGCCGCGGCTGCATAAGCGCTGTCAAACGCGGCGAGCCAAGCGGCAAACACGAGCGCGAGGGCACCACTCACGACCGCCTTGTTGCGGTTCGACTCCCAGAAGTGCGGTGCCCGCAGCGGCAGGAGCGCGATGCACGCCAAGAGCGCGCCGAACGGCACGACGCTCCAGGCGGGGAGCGTCGTCACAGGTCGATCTGCATGCCGAGCTCAACGACGCGCCCCGGCGGCAGGTTAAAGTACGCCGTCGCGGGTTGAGCGTTACGGGAGATCGCCGCGAAGAGGCGTTTGCGCCACTGCATCATCTCGCCCGGCGCCCGCTTGCGCTTCGTCTTCGGAATCTTGGCGCCGTCCTTCGCGGCATTCCGCCCGTCATCGTCGCCGCAGAGGAGTGTCTCACGGCCCAGGAAGAAGCTCGTCTTGTCCGGTTCGGTCTTGAGCCCGAGGTGCGCGCACTGAGCGAGCGCCGACGGGACGTTCGTCGGCTGCATGAAGCCGAAACGAATGACGACGCGGAAGAAGCCCTCACCGAGGTCCTCGATGTGGACCGCCTCGTCCGAGTTGACGAACGGGGACCGCTCGAAGATGACGCTCAGCATCACCACCTGCTCATGCAGCACGTAGTTGTGCTTGTAGTAGTGCAGAAGAACGGGCGATGTCCCCGTCGGTGACGAGAACATGAAGATCGCCGTGCCGGGCACGCGATGTGGCTTCTGCTCACGCACGCTCGACATAAAGAGGTCGAACGGTAAATTGCGCTCATCGAAGTTCTTGGAGAGCGCCTTGCGGCCGTCCCGCCAGGTCAGCATCAGCAGCAACAGCACCGCGCCGATCGTGACCGGCAGCCAGCCGCCGTCCATGAACTTCAAAGCGTTCGACCCAAAATACGCCAAGTCGAAGAGCAGGAACCCACCAATGAGAGGGAAGGTCTTCCACGCCGACCATTTCCACGTGTAGCGCACCACGAAGAAGAACACGACCGTGGTGATGATCATGTCCATGGTGACCGCCAAGCCGTACGCGGCGGCGAGGTTGCTGGAGCTCTTGAAACCGAGCACCAGCGCAACGCACGCAATCGCCATCAGCGTGTTCACGAGGGGAACGTAGATCTGCCCTTCGGTCGTCTGCGACGTGTGTTGAATGAGCATGCGTGGCAGGAAGCCCAGCTGGACGGCCTGCCGCGTCATCGAATAGGCACCGGAGATCAGCGCTTGAGACGCAATCACGGTCGCAGACATCGCGAGGCCGACCATCGGGTAGAGCAGGACCTTAGGCACCATGCCGAAGAACGGGTTCGCGTGGACCTCGGGGTCATTGGTCGCCAAGAGCAGCGCCCCTTGGCCGAAGTAGTTCAGCAGGAGCGCGGGAAAGACCAGCGCGAACCACGCCGCCTGAATCGGCTTGCGACCGAAGTGCCCCATGTCGGCATACAAGGCCTCGCCGCCCGTGATGCAGAGCACCACGGAGCCCAGCACGACGAAGCCCGCCATGCCGTTCGCCATGAAGAAGTTCACCGCATACGCAGGGTTGAGCGCCGCAAAGACAGCCGGATTCTTGACGATCTGCGCAATCCCGAGCGCAGCAAGGGACGAGAACCACAAGACCATGACAGGCCCGAAGACCAAGCCAATCTTGCTCGTCCCGTTCTTCTGGACAACGAAGAGCCCAACGAGAATCAAGCAGGTCAGCGGGACGACGAAGCGGTCGGCCGCGTCCGTCGCCACGCTCAGGCCCTCGACCGCCGAGAGCACCGAGATCGCGGGCGTGATCACGCCGTCGCCATAGAGCAGCGCCGCCGCGAACACGGCGAGCGTGACGATGAGCGCGCGCGAGCGAGGACCGACGGTCCCCTCGCCGGGCGCGAGGCTCAGCAAGGAGAAAATGCCCCCCTCGCCCTGCGAGTCGGCGCGCACGATGAACGCCAGGTACTTGACCGTGACCACCGAGGTCAGCGACCAGAACACCAGCGAGAGCACCCCGAGCACGTTCGCCTGCGTCATCGGCAGGGCGTGGTGCCCGTTGAAGCACTCTTTCAGGGCGTACAGCGGGCTTGTGCCAATGTCGCCGTAGACGACCCCGAGCGCACCGAGCGCCAGGGCCATGAACGAGGTGCCATGACCGTGGCTTTCGCCGTGAGTCGGGGTCGACATGTCTTAGGCCTTGTGGGCGGCGTCGTCGCTCTTGATGCGCATCCCGTAGAAGGAGCGGTGGACGAAGTACGCCGAGACCACGAAGAGGAACGCCGCGATGGCGTGGCGCACGTTGAGCGCCTCGATCTGGATCGCGAGCTCGACGGCGAGGAGGCCGAAGAGGGTCGTGAACTTGATCACGGGGTTCAGCGCGACGGACGAGGTGTCCTTGAACGGGTCGCCGACGGTGTCACCCACGACGCTGGCGTCGTGCAGCGGGGTGCCCTTGGCCTTGAGCTCGACCTCGACGAGCTTCTTGGCGTTGTCCCAAGCGCCGCCCGCGTTCGCCATGAAGATGGCTTGGTACAGGCCGATGATCGCAATGGAGACGAGGTAGCCGATGAAGAAGTACTCGTCGTAGAACGCGAACGCGATCGTCGAGAAGAAGAGCGTCAAGAAGATGTTGAGCATGCCCTTCTGCGCGTACTCGGTGCAGATGGCGACGACCTTCTTGGAGTCCTCGATGCTCGCCTTCTCGACCGAGTCGTCGAGCTTGATGTTCTGCTTGATGAACTCCACAGCGCGGTACGAGCCGGTCACGACGGCCTGCGTCGAAGCGCCCGTGAACCAGTAGATGATCGCGCCGCCGGTGATGAGGCCGAGGAGCATGTTCGGGTTGAGCAGTGAGAGCTGCGCCGTCACCGCGTCGATCTGCGCCTGAATGGAAGCGAGCGTGGGAGCGCCCCCCTTGACGCCGCCGAGCTTCTCTTGGCCGAGCACCAGGATGATGGAGAAGATCAGGGTCGCGGCGCCGACGACCGCTGTGCCGATGAGCACGGGCTTCGCCGTCGCCTTGAAGGTGTTGCCGGCGCCGTCATTGGCCTCGAGGTGGTGCTTGGCGCGCTCGAACTGCGGGCGGAAGCCGAAGTCACGCTGGACCTCGTCCTCGATGCCCGGGATGTTCTCGATGACCGAGAGCTCGTACACCGACTGGGCGTTGTCCGTCACGGGGCCGTAGGAGTCGACGGCGATGGTGACCGGGCCCATGCCCAAGAAGCCGAAGGCCACGAGGCCGAACGCGAAGACCGAGGGCGCGACCATGAGCGCGTCGAGGCCCTGATTCGAGATGCCGTAGCCGACGCCCATGAGGCCGACCATGATCATGCCCATCCAGTAGGCCGAGAAGTTACCCGCCGTGAGGCCCGCGAGCACGTTCAGCGACGCGCCACCCTCTTCGGACGCCGCCACGACCTCACGGACGTGCGCCGACTCGGTCGACGTGAAGGCCTTGACGATCTCGGGGATCAGCGCGCCGGCGATGGTGCCGCAGGTGATGATGCTCGAGAGCTTCCACCACATGCCATCGGCCATGTCGCCGATGAGCCAGAAGGAGATGCCGTAGGTCGCGACGATGGAGACGACCGAGGTCAGCCACACGAGGACCGTGAGGGGCGCCTCGAAGTCCATGTCGTCGGCGTCGCCGTACTTGGCCTTCGCCACGATCTGGTTGATGAAGTACGAGAAGACAGAGGTTCCGATCATCGCGATGCGCATCACGAAGATCCAGGTGAGCAGCTTGCTCTGGAGGGCGACCTCCGGCACGGCGAGCAGAATGAAGGCGATGAGCGCGACGCCCGTGACACCGTAGGTCTCGAAGCCGTCGGCCGAAGGACCGACCGAGTCGCCCGCGTTGTCGCCCGTGCAGTCCGCGATCACGCCGGGGTTACGCGCGTCGTCTTCCTTGATCTTGAAGACGATCTTCATCAGGTCCGAGCCGATGTCGGCGATCTTCGTGAAGATGCCGCCCGCGATGCGGAGCGCCGAGGCGCCGAGGGACTCGCCGATGGCGAAGCCGATGAAGCAGGGGCCGGCGTAGTCCGGCGGCATGAACAGGATGATCGCGAGCATGATCACGAGCTCGGTCGAGATCAGCAGGGTGCCGATGCTCATGCCCGCCTTGATGGGCACCTCGTAGGTTGGCCAGGGCTTGCCGCGGAGGGCGCCGAAGGCGGCGCGGCTGTTGGCGTACGTGTTGACGCGGATGCCGAACCACGCCACGCCGTAGGAGCCGGCGATGCCGATGAGGCTGAAGAGCAGGATCGTCGCGACCTTCGTCGCACCAAGCGGCTGACCCTGAGCGTCGTGGGCATAGGTCGAGAAGTAGACGGCCATGATGCCGCCGATGAGCACCTGCAGCATCAGGATGAACTTGCCCTGCGTGATCAGGTACGTCTTGCAGGTCTCGTAGATCAGGTGGGAGATGTCGGCCATCGACTTGTGGACCGGCGTGTTCTTGAGCTGCTGCAAGATCACGAGGCCGAAGGCGGCGCCGAGCACGCACACCACGAGGCCCGCCATCAGCAGTTGCCGCTGGAAGTCGCTGAAAGCCGGCAAGACCAGAGCCGCTTCGCTGGCGCTCGCCGTCGTGCCCCACAGGAGCGCGACGAGAGCGGCGAGGCCACCCATGAAACGGGAGCTGCGCATGATTCCTCCACTACTTCGGATTTGTAAAAAGCGCGCGGCTTATACAAGGCCCGCCCGCTGGGAGCAACCTCGAAGTCTATGGAGGGGTGAGCGGCCGCCCCAAACGTCCGCTCAGGGGAGCGTCAGGCTCGCGCTCTCGTCGGGGGCGGGCGTGCCGCCGAGCAGGGCGTCTTGCCGCGTGTCGCCAAAGAGATGACGGCGCGCGAAGGCCAAAGCGTAGGTGTTCACGACGGCGTGAACTTGCGCCGACGGCGTGAAGCCCTCGCCGCAGCCATCGTCCGCGACCGCGCCGGGGATGGCCTCGCAAATGTCGGAGAAAGAGAAGTGACCCGCGTCGGGGAAGTCGAGGCGTCGGTCGTTCGCGCCGTCCAGCCCACGCCAGACGTCGTCGCCGTTGCCCGGCGGCTCAAGGGTCGCGTCGAGCCCTGCGGTCACGAGGAGCGTCGGCACGTCGACCGAGGAGAAGTCGAAAACGGGGCCGCCGAGGGGCGCGAGGGGCACAATGGCGTCCACACGCGGGTCGCGGAAGCCCGCCTCGAAGACCTCGCGGTAGTCGCCGCTCGCCCATGTCTGGCAGAAGAGCTCATCCGGCCGGGCCCCACACGCGGCGTCGATGACGGGCACCTTGTAGCCTGTGCCGCCGACGGCGAGCGCGGTGTACGCCCCGAAGCTGTGACCGGCGACGAGCACCTGGTCGGTCAGTGCGCCCCGAAGAGGGTCATCATCGAGGCCGTGCGCGCCGTCGTAGAGCGCGTCGAGGACCGCCGTGATGTCCTGAGGCCGCTGAAAGAACATCTCCGGCGGTATTCCGCCCCCGTCCGAGAAGGTGTTGCCGACGTGGTCCGGCGCGGCCACGACGTAGCCGTGCGTGGCGAGACGCTCGGTCAAAAACGCGCTCTGCTCCGCTACCCCGCCGCTGCCGTGCGAGAAGACCACGAGCGGAAATCGTCCGAGCGCCAGCCCCGCGTCGGCGAAGATCTCGGGTCGCTGGAGGCGGCCGAGCAGGTAGGCGGACGCCTCGCCTGACTCGTCCTGGGTGGGGTACCAGAGCGCGACGCGCAGGGCTCGCGGCGCGTCCGGCTCGGCGCCGACATAGGCGATCGAGACCTCGCGGTACCCGACGCGCCATGGCCCCGCAGC
>CANLBD010000013.1 GCA_947488215.1 Myxococcales bacterium
GCTTGAGAGCTCGACGCGCCTCAAGCGAGGCGGAGATGCGGTCTGTATCGAGAGCCAGACCATTGCGGCGACCAGGGCGAGGCCCGCGAGCGCCAGCCACTGCTTGGTCTCGCGCCTCAGAGCGTCAGCCCTGTCAGGAGCGCCGCCGTCCAAGCGCCCGCGAGGCCCGCGAGCGGGATCGTCAGGTTGTCGTCGACGCGGTGACTCACGAGCTCGGCGATGGCGGCGCACGCGGCTGCGCTCGCGGCGAGCACCGCGGCAGATACGACGGGAACACCTTGGCCGAGCCACGCGGCGACGAACGCAGCGATGCACCCTACGATAAAGAACGCGAGCGTGCCCTCGAGCGAGCGCCCGTGCACGAGGCGGATACGACCGAACCGACGCCCGACCAGCGCAGCCGCGGGGTCGGCATAGGTCAGGATCGCGACGGGCACGAGGCACAGCAGCGTGTTGTTGGTCATCGACAGCGCGACGAGCGCGGTCGCGTACCATGTCCCGGAGTTGATCTGATGCCACTCATGCGGGTGCGCCACCTTGCCGTACAGGCGCATGATCCGCGCGTTCATCTCGGGTGAGCGGCGGCGCAGCAACTCCAGCGTCCACGCGTACGTCGCGAAGCTCCCGGAGACCCAAATGAGCGCATCCGCAGGCAATAACCACTGGACCACGGCGAGCGCGGCGGTGCCCCACGCCACGTGAAACAGGTTCCGCGCGTAGTTCGTGGGTCGCAGACTCGGGACATGGACGCGATGCGCGCGCAGGCTCGAGGCGAGGGCCTCGTAGTGCTGCTGGAGCGAGCGGTGTCGCGCGGTCCAGGCCGCCGGCTCATCGGTCACATCGGCGGCTTCGACCTCGAGCGAGGCCCGCATGGAAGTCAGCCGACCACGCAGGTCCGCGAGGCGCTCGTCTCGCGCCGCGCGGGTCGCTTCGAGGAGCGCGTGTGTGCGCGCAGCGAGCGCAGACAGACGCTCGCGGGTGTGAGCAGCCGCCTCGCCGCGCCAACGCGCCGGGTCCTGCTCACGCAGCACTGTATGCAGCGCGAGCGCGATCTCACGTCCACCAGCGGTCAGGGTCGTCACGCCCGTCACGGGATCTCCTCGCAGTGAGCTAGAAGCGGGCCTGCGCGAGCAGGTTCACGCCAAGCACCATGGGGTTCTCAAACTTACGCGCGCCCGAGCTCGGGTCGTTCGCGATGCGGTTGTTGTCGTAGGACAGCTGCGCCTGCGCCATCACGAGCATCAGGTCGGACAAGTACTGCCGCAGGTAGAGCTTCGCGCCGAGCACCGGCGCGGCGCTCTCTCCAGCCGGGAGCGTGTAGTTCAGCACCTGCGTCTCGCCGAGCACGTTCTTGGTCTTTTGAAACACTTGGTAGGCGCTCACTGTGCGGCCGTCTGCTGTCCGCACACTGACCTGAGCGGTGGCGGGGCTCTGCACACCCAGCGCCAAGCCAGGCACGAAGCGCTGCTCTGGGAACGTGTAGTCGGCGCCCACGTCTGCGAAGACTTCAGGAGACGCCTTGAGCGCGTTCGAAACTGTGGCGTAGGGCGACGCCCCGGGCGTGTCCATCACCAGGAACTCGACGCTCCGCAGCACGACATCCACGCTCAGCGTCCAGCGACCACGTTGCATGAGCCCATTTATATCGCCGGCCCACGCGACCTCGCGCTTGGGCCGGCCGAGCGCGTCGCTGTTCTCCAGCTGCTGGCTCGCCGCGGTCGCTTCGGCAGAGACGAGCCAGCCGAAGGTCCGAGGCTTCCAGTCGCGCGCCTTGAGCGCGCCAGTCCCCGTGTTGCGGAGCAACTTCGTATCCACCGGGACGCGCGGCTCGATGCCCTCGTGCCAAGTGACCTGGGCGCTGCCGCCGAATTGGTTGATCCATGTCCCTTGAAGTTCGAGGCGGTCGAGCGGGATGGTGCCGCGCTCGAAGAAGCCCACGCCAGCCTCGATGAGCAGCTCGGGCCTCAGGTGAACACCGCCGCCCGCGAGCGCGCCGTATATCGCCTCGTTCTCGTCCTTCTGAGGGTCAAGTACGGACTGCGTGAAGCGTTGTGTCCGCGCGGTCTTGCCGCCGACAAAGGCGTAGCTCGACGGCCCACGCCAGCTCACCATTCCGCCGGGTGCGGCCTGGGCGAGCAAGAAGCTTGCGCGCCCGCCCCACGTGAGGTCCCACGAGTAACCGAGGCGCAATCGGTCGGCGTCAAAGGGAAAGAGCACGACGCTCAGACGGCTCGGCTTCACGTCGGGCTGAGCAGCGTCCTTCTCGCCATCGAAGTGAACGGCGAGAAAGCTGCCATCGTCCCTGAGGCCGCCCAAGGGCTTGCGGTTCCCTGTCGCGCCGTACTGCTCGATGTCCCGCGCCGTGCGGTTGGCGTCCCACTGCAGCACCAGCGAGGCTTCGGGCACGACGCGCGTGAAGTGACCGGTGAACTCTTTGGAGAGCACGAGCGCGCCGCGGGTCTCTTCGCCCGTGTTGCGTGTGTTGTAGTTCTCGAAGAAGAGCGAGTTCCCGGTGCGAGGCCGCAGGTCAGCCCGAGGGCTGCTCGGTGTCGTCTCGCCCGCGCCTGCAAACACGTTGTCGTCGCCCGCGACGAACGTGAGCGTGGTGTCCATGAAGTCGCCAGCACGCGCGTTCTGCGGCAAGAGTGCCCCGAGAGTGCCCGCGGCGCAGAGGGTAAGGGCGCGGCGCATCAGAACTCCGCGCGCGCCATGAGGGCGGCGCCGAGGCTCAGCGGGTCCGTGAACGTCCGCACATCGTTCACCTGCAGGAGGTCCTGCGCGAGCTGCGTCTGGTTCCGGTCGTGTGTCGCGGTGAGCTGCGCTGTCACGGCGAAGCCGGGCGCGAGCTCCAAGTCCGTGGCGAGCCGCACGCCAAAGGTCGGCAGCACGTCGGTGCCCGCGGGGAGGATCATCGGCGCGACGAGGCCGTTGTCATCGAAGATGTCTGCGCGACGGTAGACGACCGTTCGTCGACCCGTCAGCGCGCCGGGCGCGTGAATCCCGGCGCTCGGCACGAGGTTGCTCGCGGCCGCGGGCTGGGTCACGCCCACCTGCAGAGAGGGCGTCAGGTGGAGCGCCGGCAGGTGGTGGCGCGCTGTGAACGCGGCCGTGACCTCGGGCGTCGTCTCGAGGTCGTCGGGCATCGCCTGATAACGGCGCACGACCCCCGGGCCGTTGAAGTAGATGAAGCCCAGGTCACGGTAGAGGCCGACCGCGCCGAGCTGCGTGAACCCGAGGCGTACGTCACCGCTCGCGGCGCCCGCCAGCCCCGCCTCGACGGTGGTTCCTCCGACGCGCTCAGGGTCTTCGAGGACCTGCCCGACCCACGTCGCCTCGACCGCGGCGCGCCAGTCGCGTGCGTCCGCCTTGACGCCTTCCCAGGAGGTCCAGGGGCGCGTTGGGTCTGCCGTGTAGAGGCGCGTGTCGTTCGTCTCCGTATAGGGCAGCCCGTCGATGTACGCGACGCGGGCCGAGGCCCCACCCGATGTCACGGCCTCACCGCGGACGGCGCCGTTCGGGTTTGTGCCCTTGTCGAAGTAGCCGCCGCCGAGGTCGAGGCGCAGCCCCGAGGACTCGCGACCGAGCCTCGCCCCGCCGAAGCCTGCCCAGAAGGCCTCGAGCTGGCCGTTGCGCGGGTCATCGTCGCCGGTGGCGTACGGCATCCGCGTGGTCTTTCCACCCGCGTAGACGCCCCAGAGCGCGCTGTCCCACGAGAGCTTGAAGCCAGGAACGGGCTGGGTTGAGGGAAACGCGCGGTCGCCGCCCCAGGTGATGTCCCACGTGTGCCCGAGCCGAAGGCGGTCCGACCTGAACGGCATGAGGACAACGCCGAACTTGCCGGTCGTACGCTGCGCCTCGACGCGGAGATACGAGCCGTCATCTTGCAGGGCGCGCGGGTCGCTTGAGAGCACCCGCGCGTGGTTGAGCTCGAGGACGACCGCGGCCTCAGTCGTCACGCCCGGCCAGTAGCCGTCGGCCTTCTTGTGCAGGACGAGCGTGGTGCGGCTCTCTCGGCCGCTCTCGCTGTTGTCGAGCTCGTCGAAGAACTCTGTGTAGCCGGGTCGGTCTCCGACGTCGGCGTTCTGCGAGGTCGGTAGGGTCTCACCGGCGAAGTGCATGAAGTCGTCGTCACCGGCGATGAACACGACCCGCGTGTCGACGAAGTCACTGGCGGTCGCGCTCGAGGCGTTCGCACACAGCGCAGCCGCGCTGGCCGTGGAGACGAAGAGAGAGACGAGGTTCGGGCGCTTCACGGGGCCTCCACGGCGGACACGAAGTCTTCAATCGCGCGCGGCTCGACAATCCAGATGGTGTCGACGCCCGCGCCGGGTTGCGTCTGTCGCAGATGACCGACGATGCGGGCGAGGCGCTCGCCCTTGTGCTGCAGGATGTCGTAGCCAGACTTGCCCAGCGTGTCCCGCGTACTGATGAAGATCTTGGCGGCGCACACGAAGCCGCTGGTGGGGGCGGCGTCGGGCGATGCTGTGGGCGCGGGCGTGCAGTCGACGCCCGCAGCGAACTGGCCGAACTTCTCGAGGGACACGTCGACCGTGCAGAGCGGGTCGGCAGTGCAGGCCTCTTCACAGAGACCTTCGGCATTGCCCGGGTCCCGGGCAATGAAGCCGTCTCCGTTGGTGTCGCAATCCTCGAACCGAGTGCCCAAGGTGACGTTCTCGAAGGCGACGAGTGAGTGCTCCCACGGCTCCATCGCGAAGTTGTCTCGCGCGCAGTCGATCGGGCTTGAACGGCGCACATCGGCGGGCAGAGCGGCGCGTGCTGCGGCGCAGTCCGTCGGGTCGTCTAAGCCCGGAATCACGGTGTCACCCGGCCCGCACACTCGATAAAAATCGGCGGGTGGGCTGGCGTTTTCGCCGGTCACATCCGACGCCGTGAGCACGTGGGGTGGGGGGACTGCGTCTGCGCCTGCGAGGTCTGGCTCGTTGGGTCGACAGGGCACGACGCCTTGCGCCTCACCCGCGATCCCTCGCGTCGGGTCGCCATTGACGAAGCTCGGGAAGTTGAGCTGCGAGTTACCGATGAACTCCGCCACGTTGCCGGCAATGCTGCACAGACGGTCGCCCGGCTTGACCCCGCCGGGGTTCGAAAACGTGAACAAGAACACAGCGTTATAGCCAGAGGCTGGCCCCGAGAGGTCGGTGACGTAGAGACCCGACTGGGTCGTGCCGGTCACGACCAAGCGCGCGCTTTGACCTTGGTCAATGGTGACATTCTGACCCCCGAGCGGGGAGTCCGTCGTGCAGCGCGGGCTCGACTGGACGTCGTGAATCCTCGGCTCCGCGAAGAACATCGACGGTGACAGCCCCACTGCGAGTGTGGCGCGAGCCGATGCGAGGCGGCCTTCGGGCTGCTGGCAGTCAGGGTCGGCAGCGTCCGAGACCCCGTCGAGGTCGTCGTCCAGCCCGTTGGCGCAGTCGGTGGCCAGATCCTCGCCCGAGTCCTCGACCCAGATACGCGTCTCGCCATAGCTGAAGCGAAACTCAGCGGTCGTCGTGGCGCGACCATCGACGAAGCGTACGCGGCGCTGCGTGGCGTCGACTTCGCCGGGAACGACGGTGATGCGCGCTGCGCCGTTGAAGTCGGCGAGGAGTGCACCCTGCTCATCGAGCGCTTCGAGCGTGAGTTCCACGCGCGCAGGCTCGGCGCTTGGAAACGGCAGGGGCGACTCTCGGGTGCCGAGGGGCGAGCTGGGAGACACCTGCACAGCGAAAGTGCGCAAGGGCAGCCGCGTGTCCTCGTACGGAATCTCCGTGCACGCGACCCCGGCAACGAGCGCGAGCGCGGTGTAAACGGTCGTTCGCCGCATCAATTGGACTCCTCGTCGGGGTCGATCGTGAGCGCCTCTTGGTCGCAGCCGGTCGCGAAGGCTTGGCTGGCGCACAGGTCGCTGGCGCTCGCGGCGCCTTCGGGGAGCTTGCACTGTCCGGTCGCGTCGAGCTGACCTCCGAAGGCGGCGCACGCGCTGCCGAAGTCGTCGTGCAGAACGGCCTCCATTCGGTCGTCCGCGCGCCCGTCCACGCAGGAGAGCTCACGGCATTCGGCGTCGGCGCGCACGCTCGCGTTCACGCGGCACTCGCAGCGGTCGCTCAGAGCGGGGAGCCCCAGCGCACGCAATGAGGCGGCGACGACTTCGTAGCCCTGATCGTTCGTGAGACATGCGGAGGCCGAGAGTGTGGGGACAAGGCCTGCGATGAAGCAGTCGTCGGTCAGTGAAGCGCCGGGCTCAAGTCGGGCGGCCTGAGCGCGCACTGTGCGGCAGTAGGTGACGGCGCTGTTGTAGACCGACGCGAGGACGTACGTGGCGCGCTCTGGCTCAGGCAGGGCGCAGGCGGCTTCGCGAGTGGTCGGCGCCGCGATGGGCGCTGGGCCTCGCGCGCGGTCGACCGCGTCGCAGAAGGTCCGTGGGTCAAGCTCTGCGCGGCCTGCGCAAAATCGGTCGTGGTAGGCGGCGACGTCCTCGAAGCAGTTGGGCAGCGATTCGCAGTCGGCGCGGTCGATTTGAGAGATCGAGCCTCGGTTCAACTGGTCGTTGATGTTGTCCACGCAGCCCGCAGGATCATCGCGGCCCGCGCACTCCTGCAGGCACGCATCCTCACAGGTTGGATACGTCTGGAATCGGTCGCTGACCGCTTCTCGGATACTGATGTCCGTCGGGATGCGTGCGTTGTTGAACTTGAGTACGCGGAAGCCCGAGCCACCGCGGCTGATGTAGTCGTTGACCGCGACCTCGTAGACTCGGAACGGGTCAATCGGCGTCCGAGACAGCGTGTCGCACTCCGACGCGCTGCGGCCCGAGGTCAGGCAGGCGTCGTACCGGGGCTGGTCACGCACCGCGACGTCACTGGCGAAGCTGCACTCGGGGGTCGCTTCGAGGCAGTTCAGCGTCAGGTGAATCCGGTCGGAGAACTGCGCCTGCGGCTGGCATCCGCGACCTGCGCTGCGGCGCGCGACAAAGGTCATCAGATCGCAGATGTCGCGGCCGTTCAGGTACATCTTCGTCACGAAGTTGTCGAACGGGAACACGTTGAACATCTGGTCCTGGGTGATCGGCCCACGGATGACGTCTGTGCGAATGCCAAGCGTATTCGTGAGCGCGAAGTCAGCCTGCACGCCGCGACGGTCGGCCATGGACTCGGCGGCGATGTTGCCCAACTCAGAGTTTGCCTTCTCGCGCCCGAAGCGTGGGATCAGGCGTGGCGCGTAGGCAATGATGCGCGTCAGGTCGAACTGCCGATTGAGCTCAAGGATGTAGGGTTCCAAGAACCGGACCATCGCAGGGTCCTCGGGTACGGACGCGTCGACGGGCAGCAGATCGTAGCGGTGGCTGCTGACCTCCCAGCCGTAGTAGGGGTCGCCGGAGTCGCGCGCGACGACGTCGAGCCGGCCGAGGTATTTCATGAACGCGCCGGAGTGGGTGAGGACGACGGGTCGCCCGGTGCGGTCGTAGCGCGTCTGAGGGGGGTCGAGCACGACGTGCAGATGCCCGCCAAAGTAGAAGTCGAGGCCTGTCGTCTGCTCGATGACCTGATAGTCCTCGAGGCGGCGGTCGGTCGGGCCGAGGGGCGTGCAGACGCGCTCACCGTTGCGCAGCTCGCAGAGCTCGTTCTCGGTCTCACTCCCGGTCAGGCCGAGGTGGCTGGTGATGCCGATCAGGTCGACCGAGCCGGCGAGCTGGTCGATGTAGAACTGAACGATCTGAACCTCGTCGATGGGCGTGAAGCCTAGGCTGTTGTTACCTTCGCCCGCGCTGTTGAGTGACGAGAGGTTCGCCATCCCGATGATGCCAATCTTGAGGCCACCGGCGTTCACGATGGTGTAGGGCCGCGTGATGCGCGCCATCTCCTCGGCGCCTTTGACGTCGCGGTCCCAGACGTAGTTCGCAGCGAGCACGGGGAAGGTCGCCCACTGACCGAACTGGCGGGCCAGGTTGTCGAGGCCCTTGTCGAACTCATGGTTCCCGATCACGACGGCGTCGGCGCCCAGCATCGAGAGCGCGCGCGTCTCGACCTCACCGCTGAAGGCGTTGAAAATCGGCGCGCCTTGAAAGCAGTCGCCACTGTCGACCCAGACCGTGGCGGGGTTGCGTCGCCGCTCTCGCTTGATCAGCGTGGCCATTCGGGTCAACCCGCCGATCTGCACCTGTTGCTCGTCGGCGTCGAGGAGCGGGGAGTCGGGGGCATAGTTCTGAATCAGACGAGCATCCGTCGCCGACAGTGTCATGTCGTAGGGGAGCAGTCGGGAGTGCCAGTCCGACGTATGCAGGAACGTCAGCTGGACAGGCTGGTCGCTCGGGGGCGGCGGTGCGCCCTCTCGAGTCTCGCAGGCCGAGAGGCCCAAGGTGGTCGCCGCGAGCAGCAGCGACGCGGCAGCGGGAAACGTCTGTCGCACGCGAGGCCTCCGACCGAGCGAAATCGCGCGCACTCTACGGAGCCGCGCGGGGTTTGCAAGCGGAGAGTCGCGGCGGCGCGCCTTGGATTCCCTCAGAGCGGGCAGGCGTCGCCCGGTGTCCAATCCATGAGGCCGGCGTTCGCCCAGCCGAGTCGGAGGACCCCGTTGGGGTCGCGCGAGGGGCGAATCAAGCCCATTTCGGGCAACGCGGCTCGGCCAGTCTCCTCGAGAGCATCGTCGAAGAAGACTGCGGTCTGCCTCCCGTCTACGCGGGCGATGAGCTGCGGCCCGCTGGCTGTCAGCAGGGCCCACACGCTCTCGGGGTCGTCGAGTCCGGGCACGACGCGCCACCCTTGGAAGACGACCTCACCGTTGACGACGCCGCCCGCGTTGATGACGACCTGAGAAGTCATGGCGTCGACGCACGCGTAGACGAACTGCTGGCCGTCGCCATCCGCCGTTGTTAAGCCAGTGCTGGTTGCCTGCCCTCCGTCGCACAGGACCGGCCGGTCGCCCAAGTCCGCGACGAGGGCGCTCGCCTCGAACCTGTCCACAGAGGGCGAGGCAACGGGTCCGGTCACGATCGCGTGACGCAGGAGCCCCGTCGCCTCGGCGCCCACGACATGGAGGGTCCCGAGGTGGTTGAGCGCCACGATCTCGCTCGGCCGCCAGCCGTTCCCGAGGTGGACGGCCGCGCCGATGTCGCCGCGGCTCAAGTCCGCATCGGAGACACGCTTTAGGATGCCGCTGCTCGCGACGTAGAGGAGCTCAGGGTCAGCCCGCACCGTCAGGGCTGGGGGCCCCGACGCCTGCTCAGGCACCTCGTCGTCACGATCATCAACGGCCGAGATCTGAGCGCGCACGCGCACGGCGTCCGCCCGAAGTGACGCGACGAGCAGCGCGCCCGCTCCGTCTATCGCACCGCGCGGTCGGACGCCCGACGCGCGTTCGACGAAGAGCGCTGCCCCTGCATCCATGCGGTCGACCGCCCAGATTCGACCTTGGTCGCCTTCGAGCGCTGCGCGCTGGGCGCTCACGAAGTCGACGCTGAAGATGTCGGAGATCCGCATTGGAGGCGCGGCAACAGGCCCGAGAGCGTCATTGACTGGCCGCCACTGCGCCGGCGTCGCACCGCTGACGCAGCGCAGGTCACAGCCGCGCTCGCAGCCATTCGCCTCTAGGCCATCGGTATCTGCACGCCCGCAGTCGCACCGCAGCACGCACTCGCCTTGCTGGCACACGCCGACAGCGTGAGGCGCACCCGCACAGAGCGGCGCTGCGCCCATCGGCGGTGCCTCATCGGTCGTTCCGTCACAGTCGTCGTCTCGACTGTTGCAGAGCTCGTCCATCAGGGGGCCCACTGCGGGATCGGCGTCGTCGCAGTCCCCAGCGCACACGCGCACGCCGTCGCCGTCGGTATCCGTGAGCACCGCGCCCGGACGCTCGCACGGAGCGAGCGCAGCGTCGGGGGGCGGGCCAGCGTCGGGGATGGGCGCGGCGTCAGGGACGGGCGCGGCGTCAGGGGGCGGGCCAGCGTCTGGCTGGGGCGCAGCGTCGGGCTGGGGGGCCGCGTCGGCGGGCGGTCCAGCGTCTCGCAACTGAGCGTCCACCGTGACCGCGTCGGCCCGGCCGGCTTCTGGAGGCGCGGCGTCGGCGAGCGTGCCCCCCCGTGGCCCCGAGTCCGCAGGAGACGCGCCCATATCGAACGCGGGCTCTTCGACGAGCGACTGAGGCGTCTCGATGCAGGCAGCGAAGGCGCTGACCGCGAATAAGCAGCCGAGGCGGGTGGCCGTGTAAGCTTTCATAGGAGCGTCCCGACTTGCGGGATTCTCATCACGTCGTCAAGAGAATCGGGGCGCACGCTGGGCCGATGCCTGCTAGAGTCTGCGCCTCCGAACCCGAGGATGAGTGAGCGCAGAGGTCTCAGGCGTTGTGTGTCCGCTGTGTCGCGCGTCGGCGCCCGTCGACGCCAAGGCCGGGGACGTATGCCCGGCGGACGGGCGCGCCTGGGTGCCCGCGGACGTCGTCGAGCGGCACGGTCGCGACAAACTCTTGGGGCGCACACTCGGTGAAGGTGAACGCTACGCGCTCGTCGGCGTGCTCGGTGCCGGCGGCATGGGCGCGGTCTACCGCGCGGTCGACCGTCAATCCGGGGACGCGGTCGCGGTCAAGGCAGCCCACATCGACCCGCGCCGGAGCGCAACAGCCCGCACCCTGCTCATGAGACTTAGGCGGGAGGCGCGTGTCCTCTCGAGACTCAACCATCCGCGGATCGTGCGGGTTCGCGGCGTGGGCACCATCGAGAGCGAGGACCTCCACTACATCGTCATGGACCTCGCTCCGGGCGTGCCGCTCGGGCAACTCCTTCGGCAGCGGGGGCGCCTTGAGACCCCGCTTGCGCTCTCCATCGCCGACCAAGTCCTCGCTGCCCTCGGCGCAGCGCACGAGCTCGGCTTTGTTCATCGGGACGTGAAGCCCCAGAACGTGCTCGTCGCCCTCTCAGAGGTCGAGGGTGCCGCGCAGGTCGAGTGCACGCTGATCGACTTCGGGATCGTCAAGTCGGTGCGACACACAGATGTCCCCAACGGCGACGAGGAGCGCACCCGGCCCGGCGCGACGATCGGGACACCGACGTACATGGCGCCGGAGCAGCTCTCGGCGGGCGAAATCGGACCGCCGACGGATGTGTACGCGGTGGGCGTCCTGCTCTACCGCATGCTCGCGGGCGAGGCGCCCTTCGTCGGGACCTCGGCCGAGGTCGTCGCGGGCCACCTGCGTGATCCTGCCCCTCCACTTCCTGTGACGCTCGACGTGCCCGACGCCGTCCGGCACGCTGTCAGCGTCGCCCTGCGGAAGCGCAGCGAGGACCGTTTCGCAGACGCCGGCGAGATGAAGGGGGCGCTGAAGGGTCAGTGGAGCCCCTCGCGGACCGCACCGCAGCTCAAAGTGGATGCCGCCGTGAGCGAGGCCTCGGTCTCGGACCAGCAGTGGGCCGAAGACCTCTTGGTGGGCGGCATGTCGGATGCGCTCGCAAGCGCCTCGAGCCTCAACGAAGCAGCCGAAACGGACGACTTGCCCGACTGGGCCAGGCAGCGTCCGAAGCGTGGGCGCCCCGCGCTGTGGTTAGGGGGAGCCGCGGCCATCCTCGGGGCGTGGCTGATGTGGCCGGGCTCGTCTCAGGAGGACGGCGACGCTGTGCCGAAGCCGGAGTCGACGGGCGGCGGGCCGCGCGACGACCCCGAATCTCCAGCCCCGGTCTCTCCGCCGGTCACGGATGCCCCTGCCGTTCCAGTAAGCGAGGCCGCTCAAGCGCCCTTGCCGAGCGCCGCGGTCGAGGTCTCCGAGGCACCGAGGCCCGTTCGAGCGCGCCCACCGGCAGCCCGCAGTGTCGCGCCGAGGCCCAGACCCCCCAAGCCGAACGAGGTGCTCGTGCCGATACTTCCCATGGACGTGCCGCCATGACAGGGACCTTCGTCCGAATCGTCCTCGCGCTGCCGATTGGGCTCGCGGTGGCCGCGCAGCCTGCGCCATCGAGCGCTCAAGGCGCTGCCAAGGTCGATCGCAAGGCGCTCGCGCCAATGCTCCGAGATATCGCAGCTCAGGGGGCGGAGGCTTATCGCCGCAAGGACTACACCGCGGCGCTGGCCGCGTTCCGCCGCGTCGACGCACTGCTCGGACCTGACCCGGCGTTTGCGGTCGAGACGGCGAACGCGCGGTTCAACATCGCCCTCTGCCTGGATGCGTTGGCGAAGCCCGCCGAAGCGCTCGTGGCTTACCGCGCCATCGACCTCGCGCACGTGCCAGAGGAGCATGCGAGCCGCGCTCGACAGCGCATCGAAGCACTCCATCAACAGGGTCAGCTCGCTCGGCTTCAGGTGCGCTGCGTGGCTCAAGGCGAGGCGCGGGTGGCGCTCGCAGAGCTCCCGAAATCCGTCCGCCCCTGCGGTGATACATGGACGGACCTCAGCCCCGGGACGTACCACGTCCGAGCGCGCTCCAGCGCGGGCGAGATCGCGGAGCGGGAGGTCGTGCTCGCCGCAGGTGAAAGCCGAGAGATTGAGCTCGTGTGGGTCGCACGCGCCGCAGCGGATGTGCCGGCCGCGACGGGCCCAGACGCGACCACGCTCGGCTTCGGTTGGGGAGGGGTCGGGGCGCTGGCGGTCGGTGGAGGGTTGCTCTGGGGCGCGCACATCGCGGCTGATTCCGGCGCCGATGCTTTGGCGCGACAGCGCAGGGCGACGACGCAGGCGGCGTGGGCGGATGCGGTTGGGGATACGCGGGCCGCCTACGAGCGCGCCGAGACACTGCAGACGGCCTCTGGGGTCGTGGCGGTGGTGGGCGCCGCCTGCGCGGGCTATGCACTTTGGCGGCTGCTGGACTGAAGTGGGACAAGGATGAGCCAGAGTTTTCTTGAGCTCGCGCGGCGCGGCGGCCTGCTCTTCGACGGCGCGATGGGCAGCTTGCTCTACGAGCGAGGTGTCTACCTGACAAACTGCTTCGAGGCGGTCAACGTCGCGCAGCCTGAGCTGGTGAAGCAGATTCACAGCGAGTACCTGCAGGCGGGCGCGCGGGTGCTCACGACGAATACGTTCGGGGCGAACCGCATTCGCCTCGCCCGACATGGCCTCGAAGACAAGGTCGTCGAGCTGAATGCGGCGGGCGCGAGGCTCGCGTTGGACGCTGCCGGAGGCCGCGCCTTCGTGGCCGGGAGTATTGGACCTTCGGGTCTTCGGCTCGAAGACGTGGTGGGTGCGCGGGGGGGAGAGGTCGAGGCCGCGCTCGTCGAGCAGATGGAAGCCCTCGTCCATGCAGGGGTCGACGTCCTCTGTCTGGAGACCTTTTACTTGATGCCGGAGCTGGAGCTCGCTGTGCGTCTGGCGCGCGGGCTCACGGACAAGCCCATTGTCGCGCTCGCGACATTCCAGCCCGACGCAACGATGAGCGGCGGACTCCTGCCCGAGCAGGTCGCGCGTCGATTGGTCGAGGCGGGCGCGGATGTGGTCGGCGCGAACTGTGGCGGCGGGCCAGACCTGCTGTTTCAGGTCACGACGCCGATGGTCGCCGTCGGTGTGCCGGTGCTCGCGCAGGCGAATGCAGGGCGACCCGAGGTCATCGAGGGACGCGCGATCTATGTCGCGAATCCTGAATACTTTGGGGTGTTTGCGCGCCGATTGCTGAAGGCCGGCGTCCGGGTGGTCGGCGGCTGCTGCGGTACTTCACCCGAGCACACTCGGCGCATGGCGGGCGCGACGCGGATGTTCGCCGCGGACGCTTCTCTCGCGGCGCAAGGGCGCCGTATAGAGGTCGTCGAAGGCGAGGTTCAGCCCCGCGCAGAGCCCGCCTTGGCCGCACGGTCCGACTTCGGCGCGCGACTGGCGGCGGGGGAGTTTGTCACGAGCGTGGAGCTCAATCCGCCGATGGGCTTCGACCTGACGAAGCGCATCGAGGCGGCGCGGGCGCTCAAGGCCGCCGGTGTGACAACGATCAACATCGCGGATGGGCCGCGTGCCAGCTTGCGGATGGGCAACCTCGCGATGGCCGTCGAGGTGGCGCGTGCGACTGGCCTTGAGCCCTTGCTCCATGTGTGCTGTCGAGATCGAAACTTCTTGGGACTTCAGGCGCACCTGCTCGGCGCGCACGTCCTCGGCTTGCATAACCTCGTGGTGATCACGGGTGACCCCCCGAAGATGGGACCGTATCCCGACGCGACGGCCGTATACGACGTCGACAGCGTAGGACTCCTGAACACGATCACGGGCTACAACTACGGGGTCGATCCGGCGGGCAAGCCGATGCCGTCGCCCACGCGGTTCGTCAAGCTGACGGGCGCAGAGCCGGCCGCGCTGGACTATGACCGTGAGCTGCGTCGCCTTGAGATGAAGCGTGACGCGGGGGCCGAGGCGGTGATGACGCAGCCCGTCTACGATGCGCGCGTCGCGGAGCGGTTCTTGGACGACGTACGGTCGCTCGGTTTGCCGATCCTGCTCGGGGTGGTGCCGCTCGCCAGCTACCGGAACGCCGTCTTCATCCACAACAACGTGCCTGGAATGCGCGTCCCTGAGTCCGTCCTGGAGCGCATGCGCGTGGCGGATGAAGCTGGGCAAGGTCAGGCTGAGGGTGTGCGCATCGCCCGTGAGGCGCTGGCGGCGTTCCGTGACCGCGTTCAGGGGGCGTACGTGATGCCGCCGTTCGATCGCCACGGGCTCGCGCTTCAGGTCCTCGAAGGCTTCATTCAACCCCGGACCGTCGGGGCCGAGGTGCCGCCATGACGAACTCGCATCCGCTCGCGGTGCACTTCGGTGCGCTCGGTGTATTTCGCGGTCTCGACGACGATGAACTCCTCGACGTGCTGCGTGCCTTGCAGCCGATGTCGATGCAGCCGGGCCAGCGCATCTTCGAGCTCGGTGAGCGCGGAGAGGCGCTCTACGTCGTTGAGCGAGGCGCAGTGGGGATTTCTGTCGACTCGCTGGCTTTGGCGCGCCTCGGCGCGGGCGAGGTCTTTGGCGAGCTGGCCCTGATCGACAGCGCGCCGCGCAGCGCGACCGCAATCTGCGTGGAGGCGGGCACGCTCTATCGGCTCGACAAGGTGAGCTTTGATGCCTTGCGCGCGCAGCTTCGGCCGGCGGCCTTCAAGATCCTGCGTAACCTCGCCGCGACGGTCGCTGAGCGCTTGCGCGAGACAAATGAGCAGATCGCGCTTGCGCTCTCGCCGGCCGCCAGCGAGAACCCGTCGAGCGAGGCCCCGACGAGCCTCACTTCAGCGCCTGAGTATGAGCCGCAGCGCGCGCTCCTGAGTCGTTTGGCTTTTTGGAGGCGGTGACTCAGATGACGACGCCCGCACGCGGCCTCGAGGCAGTCTCCTCGGGGCTCGACGCCCGCACCTCTGCCATGATCGCGCGCCTGCCGCTCTTCGCAGGCCTCCCGCACGACGCGCTCCATGTGCTCGCCGGCGTCCTCAAGACGCGCTGGGTCGCGCCGGATGAGGACGTCTTTCGCGAGGGCGACCGTGCATCGGCCGCGTACATCTTGCTCTCCGGCGAGGTCGTGATTGAGAAGGTGCTCGCAGATGGTCGCCAGGAGCGGCTCGCGACGCTGGGGCACGGCGCACTCTTTGGTGAAGTCGCGCTGATCGACGGTCGCCCGCGGAGCGCCACGGCGCGCCCCCATGAAGGCGCTGCTGTGCTCCTTGTTCTGGAACGACAGGACTTCGAGCGCATTTTTATGGCGAACCGACCGTTCGCATTCAAGCTCATCGACCGCATCGTGACGGACCTCTCCCTGCGGTTACGCCACGCCACGGACCAGCTGGTGCAGGCCAATTCCGCGGAGTCGGCGATGCTTCGGTCGGCGCGTGCCCGGCAGGCCGCTGCGAGCGCGCTCGGACTCCACGACGCGGCCGGGTTGGCCGCGCTCGACGATGTGGACCTCGACGCGGTCACGTTCGAAGTTCAGGGCGCGCCGAGGCGTCAGGGCAAGTAGACCTCGCGGCCCACCGCACCGGCAACGACGTCGTCGACCTCAAAACGAAGCGGCAGCGTCTGGTTGCCGAGCCAGAGAGCCGCTTGGTCAGCGAAGTGGGGCGAGTCATTCAGCCCCGATTGGCCGCCCGGCAAGACGACGGTGCCGCGGGCGCGCTCCGGCGTCAGCTCGACCACGAGGCGAAAGACGGGACCGTTCCGATATTCGAAGCGCTGCGCCCGCAAGCCGGGGTGGGCGGCGTCCACCCCGTACGCGTCGCCGCTGCGGGGAAAGCCGACAAGACCGCGGCGTGGGTCATCCCGCGCGAGGTCTGGGGCGAGCGGGAGCGTCTGCGGTGTAATGCTGAAGCGGTTGAAGAGCGCCGCGAGGCCCGCCTGGTCGCCCAGAAAGCCGATCAGCAGTGACTCGAGTCGCACCTGGTGTCGCAGGCCCCAGAGCCACGCGCTCATGTCGGCGGTGCCGAAGCCCCCTTGCCCGGGGCTCTCGGGCGGAGTGCGCAGAAAGTCGAGCGCGCTCTTCAGACTCGTCAAGACCACGAGGTCGCTCGACTCGAGCTCGGGCGTCTGAGCATCGTCAAAGTAGATGGACTCTTGGGTCTCAGGGACCCACGACGCGAGGCCGAGCGGGTTGTTCGGTCCGCGGCCTCGCCACGCCCGGTCAAACGCTCCCATGAGGGCATCTCGGTCACCGACGCGGTCCACCGCCTGCAAACCCTCGTCATCAAAAACCGCGTGGATCGCGTGCCCGAGCCACGCGTTGAAGAGCATGGTCGCGACGGCGTCCTCGCGGGCCTCGGGCGACGGAGCCTCGTAGAACGTGTCAACGCCCGACGCGGCATCGAAGCCGCGCATCGCCCACGCTTGGAGACGCGCACGGACCTCCGCGAACGCCTCTCGCTCCGCGGCGAAGCGGTCTGTGAGCTCGGGTTCGGACTCGACGCGGTCGAGCAGCGCGACGAGGTCAGGAACGTAGCGCGCGCCGAGGGGCGAGAAGTGGTCGTCCTGAAGCGCGCTCATCGCCGCGGGTGTCGCTTGCTGTGCCGACGCGAGCGCCTCGAGGCGGTCGTGAATCCGTCGCGCGCGGAAACCCAGGTCCCACGACGCCCCGACGTACTCGGCGTCGTTGGCGAGGTTGCCATCGAACGCGTAGCCCGCGGGATCGTTGTTCGCCGTAAAGACGAACTGGCGAGCCGGGTCGATGACCGCCGGGAACCGCTCGAACGGCACGACGCAAGCGCTCGCGTCGACTGCGCCGCGCTGCTCGTCTACGCGCCCGTCGTCTCGAAACGGGACCGTGAAGCCCCCGAACCGGGTGCCGTCGAGCAACCGAGCGGGGTCCGCGCCTGGGGCCCAGCGGCCGCTTGCGTCCCGCGGCAGCGCCTCGCGGCAGGGTACCGCGTGATAACCCGTCGCGAGGATATGCCCGTCGCGGTCCGCGACGTTGAAGTGGCTCCCAAAGACGCCGAGGCGCGCGTGCAGGTCCCGGAACTCACTCACGCTGCGGGCCTTCGAGAACGACTCGTATGCGTCCAGAGCGGCCGCCACGTCGAGCCCCGTGTAGTCGACGCTGACGCCGCGAACTTCGCCGTCGCCGTCCACGTCGCTCGGGACCCATGGGCCGTCGCCGAAGTTGACGATCGTCTCGCCGGGTCCCAGGGCGGCGCCGCCCTCAGCGGGTCGACCTTCGACCGCCATCAGGCGGCGCCCGTCAAACAAGGTCCAGCGTGACTCCGTTTGGTCGCGGCCAACGCTGTTCAGGGCGGCGACGTTCGCGACCGTATACGTCTCCTGCGTCTCGACTAACGGTCGCCAAGCGTCACCGAAGCGGGTCGCTGCGGGGCGCCCATCGGGGCCGAGCTGGACGGTCTCTGCGTACCAGTTGACGACGTCTGCATAGAAGTAAGTGAAGCTCCACGCGACGTCACCGTTCGTCCCGACGCCCATGGGCGGCAGGCCCGGCACCATGAGGCCCGCGACAGAGATATCGCCCGCACCAAAGACCGTCGTGTCGAGCGCGGACTGGTAGAAGAGGCCCGGGACCGACAAGGCGAGGTGCCCGTCGCCCGCGAGCAGGGCGCCGCCGTTGGGCGTCCCGCCGCCCCCGACCGCCCAAGCGTTCGAGCCGAACGGCTGGCCAGCCACGTGCCCAAAGAGGTGGTCGATGTCGCCCAGCCGCTTGACGAGGCCCGCAAACGACGGGGCCGGCGCGCGGGGGCGAGCGGGCGACGGCGCGGTGCCGCCGGTCCCTCCGGGCGCCGACCGTGAGCCTAGACCCGGCCATCCGTCGATTGAGGGAACAGGCTCGATGGGCTCGACACGCTCGTAGATATCGGCGTACAGCGCGCTCCGCCGAAGCTCAGCGGCGGGGAGCGCGGCGATGGCCTCTTCAGCGCGCGTCAACCCGAGCTCACGCTCCAAGTCGCTGGACTCGAAGCCTGACTGAAAAAGAACCGTCGTCGCAAAGGCGGCGATGTCTTCGACGGTGAAGGGCGTCAGCGCGTCCGCCGGGCGGGCGAAGCCGAGCAAGGGCGCCGCAAGCGCCAGCTCAGACGGCACCGGCAGTTCGTCCGCTTGGGCAGCGGTGACGTAGGCGTTGATGCCGTCGGCGTAGGCCTGCCAGCTCGCGCGCTGAGGCTCTGTAAGCTGGGTTGCGAGCCGCGCGGCGACCTCTGTCATGCCTTGGCTGCGAGAGGTGATGTCGGTCGCGAGGCCCGGCTCACCGAGAAGCGCCGCGATCCGGCCCTGAGCCAAGCGACGCGCCAAGTCCATCATGAAGTAACGGTCACGCGCCGTCAGGAAGCCTTGGACGCGCGCAAGATCCAGCGGGTTCGAGGCGTAGATGTGCGGGACATCGGCCTCGGTGCGCACGACGTGCACTGTGCCGGTCAGGCCAGTCAGCCGGCGCGACGCAGTCTCCGGGACGCCGAGTACGCGGGCCTGCGCGCTCGAAGGACCGGCGTCTTGGAGCTGCGCTGCGTCTGGGGCGGGCGCGGCATCCGCTGGGCGCGCGTCCGCGGAGACCTGAACGTCTGGACCGCCGCGCTGGGGTTCTCGCGCGTCGTCGCACGAGGCCAAGCACAGGGTGGTGAGCGCCACGGCGGGGAGTGGGCGTCGCATGGGGTCTCCTCGGTCATCGATTCCAGCGGGGCCGAGAGCGTAGCAGAGGGCGCGGTGAGGTTGTGTGCCCCGCGACGCTCTTTGCAGCGGTCCCGCGGTCGTGCTACTCCCGCGCGCATGCCCGAGACCCACGCCACAGCCCCTGAAGCCCTCGACCCCTTGCTCGACCGCGCCGCATCGCTCGCCGATGTGGCCGCGCACTGGGAGACGCTCGCCGACAAGCCCGGCACCGTCGTGGACGCCCACGTCGAGCGCGTTGACGCCGCGGGCGTAACGCTGCGCTTGGCATCAGGGCTCACCTGCGTGCCGGCCGACGCCCTGGGCGGGCCGACCGCAGTCGCAGGCCAGACGGTGCGCGTCTTCGTCGAGCAGGTCCTCGCCGATGGGCCGCGGGTGTCTCGGGCCAAGGCGCAGGCGCTCGACGCGTGGGACGCGCTCGATGAGGCCGCGCGGCTAGAGCGTCCAGTCACAGGCCGTGTCCTTGCGCGCATCCAAGGCGGCCTGAGCGTCGCGGTGAGCGTGGGCGACGCGCCTGCGCTGAAGGCGTTCCTGCCCGAGAAGCGGCACGACGCGCCGCTCGGGGCCAGCGCGTCGTTCTTCGTCCGCGAGTGGGACGAGCGCCGCGACCTGTTTGTGCTCTCACGTGAGGCCGGCAGCCAGCGCGAGGCCCGCAAGGCGCGCCGGGAAGCCCGTGCGGTCGAAGGGGACGCTGAGGCCGCCGCCCCTAAGCAGCCCGTCACGCTGCCCGAGGTCGGCGCGGAGCTTGACGGCGTCGTCGCGCGCCTCGCCGCGTTTGGCGCGTTCGTCGACCTGCCCGGCGGCGCCACCGGGTTGCTGCACGCCAAGGAGATGAGCCACGGGCGAGACACGCAGCCCGCGGACATCGTCCGAGTGGGTGAGACGCTCAAGGTCAAGGTGCTCTCCGTGGAGGGCGAGCGCGTCGCGCTGACCCGCAAGCCGTTCCTGTCAGACCCGTGGGCTGGCCTCACGGACCGCTACTCGGTCGGTCAGCGGGTGAGCGGCAAGGTCATCGGCTTCTCGGAGGCGGGCGCGTTCGTCGAGGTCGAGGCGGGGCTCGAGGCGTTCATTCATGTCAGCGAGCTGCGGTGGGGCGCATCGCCGAAGCACCCGAAGGACGCCTTGCGCGCGGGCGAGAGCGTTCAGGCCGAGGTGATCGTGGTCGACGCCGCCAAGCGGCACCTCAAGCTGAGCGTGCGCAAGGTGCAGCCCGCGCCGGTCGACGCGCTCCGCGCACGCTTCCCCGTCGGCGCCAAGGTGACCGGGCGCGTGAAGAACGTCGCGAGCTTTGGCGTCTTCGTGGTCCTCGACGAGGCGAGCGGCCTCGAAGGCCTCGTTCACAACAGCGACCTGAGCTGGCTCCCGGGGGCGCGGGCTGCAAGCCTCGTCACGGTCGGCGCCGAGCTTGAGGTCTTGGTCCTCGGCGTTGACGAGGAGCGCGGGCGGGCGACGCTGGGCGTCAAGCAGCTTCAGCCGGAGCCGACACTGCCGTCTCTGGAAGCCTTCGCCGTGGGGGCAGCTCTGGTCGGCAAGGTCGCGCGCGTCAAGGACTTCGGGGCCTTCATCGAGCTCGCGCCCGGTGTCGAGGGGCTGCTGCACGCGAACGCGATGGGGCTCGCCGACGGCGAGAAGCCCAAGGCCCGCTTCAACTCGGGCGACGACGTGCGCGTGGTCGTGAGCTCGCTGGACGCGGCAGCGCGCAAGATCGGGCTGACGCTCGCCCCGACCGAGGGCAGCTCACCAGCGACCTGAGCGCCAGATGCGGAACAAGAGCCGCAGCGCGATCCAGCCCGCGATGCTCCAGCTCACGACCGTGACGCCCGGCGCTCCGAAGAGCATGAAGCGGGCGTCGTAGCGTGCGATCGTGCCCACGAGGGCGAGCGCGCAGACGAGCGCGGTCAGCACAGCGCGGTTGAGGCGTCGCTCGCGGCCTTCTTCGGCGCGGTCGAAGTCACGGTCTTCGGAGCGGACCGCGAGCTTGCCGTCCTCCATCTGCGAGAGGAACTCGCTCGCCTTGACGGGGAACACGCGGCTCAGGCGGCCGATGCCCTGCATCGCGTCGGCCGCGGATTTCAGCACGCGGTCGGGCGAATAACGCCGCGCGACGAGCTGCTCTACATAGGGTTTGCACTCACCCACGAGGTCAAGGTCCGGCGTCAGGGTCTTGCCGATGCCCTCGACGGTCATGATCGCCTTGAAGAACATCGTGTAGTCCGGCGGGATGCGGACCTCGTGTCGGATGGCGCCCTCGACGAGGTCGCGCAGGAAGCGCCCGAAGTCGACCTCGGCCAAGCGCTTGTTGAGGAAGTACCGCTCCATCAGCTCGATGGTGTCGGCCTCCCACTCGGCATAGTTCACGCGGCCTGTGCGGATGCTCAGCTCGTAGAAGCAGCGCGCCACGCCCTCGTAGTCGTTCGTGACGATGGCTTGGAGCAGGCCCGCGGTCTCGTCCTTCATCGCCGGGGTCATGCGGCCGACCAACCCGAAGTCGATCAGGCCAATGCGCCCATCCGGCAGGACGAAGATGTTGCCGGGGTGGAGATCCCCATGAAAGAAGCCGTCCTCAAAGACCATCTTGAAGAGCGCGCGGACCATCTCGCGCGCGATGACCTCAAGGTCATGCCCGTGCTCGCCCGCGAGCGTCACCTTGACGCCGTCGAGGCGCTCCATCACGAGCACACGGTCGGTCGAGAGCGCGCGGTACAGGCGCGGCACATGAATGGACGGCCACGCCGCGAAGTTCCGGTCGAAGCGCTCGAGGTGGTTCGCCTCGTGGCTGAAGTCGAGCTCCTTACGGATGGCCTTATCGAACTCGCCCGCGATGGCGACGGGGTCAAACGCCTTGAGCTCGGGGATCGTCTCCTCGAGCTGGCGCGCCACAAAGTAGAGAATGTTGAGGTCACTCTCGATGGTGTCGCGAATGCCGGGCCGCTGGACCTTGACGACGACGTCTTCACCCGTGAGGAGCTGCGCGGCGTGGACCTGCGCGATGCTCGCGCTGGCCAGCGGCTGCTCGTCGAAGCGCGAGAAAATCTCGCCGAGGGGACGTCCGAGGCTCGCCTCGACCACGCCGCGTGCCTCATCGAAGGTGATCGGCGCAACGCGGTCCTGCAGGTGCGCGAGCTGGTCGCAGAGGGCTTGCGGGACCAAGTCGGGGCGCGTGGAGAGGATCTGACCGAGCTTGACGAAGGTCGGGCCGAGCTCTTGCAGTGCTTCGGTCACGCGCTCGTGAATCGACTTGCGAGAGTGCTCTTCAGGCCGCGCTCGGACGATGAGCTTGAGGACCGCCTTGTCTTGAAGATCCCACGCCTCGACCACATGCCCGAAGCCGTAGCGAGCCAAGACGGCCACGATGCGCTCGAGCCGCCCGAAGTCCTTGATAGCCGTGCGTGCGGCCTTCAGGTTCGTGTAGACGGCGCGCATGGTCGACATGGCCGCGCAGTGTATCAGGTCGGCGCGGATTGACGCACTTCGGTAACTCGACCACGATGCCCCACATGAGCGCACCCACCCTCAAGGGCGTCATCCTCGCCGGCGGCCTCGGCACGCGCCTGAGCCCGCTGACCAAGATCACGAACAAGCACCTGCTGCCGGTCTATGACCGTCCGATGATCTACTACCCGATCCAGACGCTCGTGAACGCGGGCATCAAGGACATCCTGATCGTCACGGGCGGCAACCACGCGGGCGAGTTCTTGCGACTGCTCGGCAACGGCGCCGAGTTCGGGCTGAAGCACATCAACTATACTTACCAAGAGGGCGAGGGCGGCATCGCCGATGCGCTCCGCCTCGCGGAGCACTTCGCGGCGGGTGACCGCGTGTGTGTCGTGCTCGGCGACAACCTGATTCAGGGCAACGTGCGCGCTGCGGCAGAGGCCTTTCGGCAGCAGAAGTCCGGCGCGCGCATCCTGCTCAAGGACGTCGACGACCCCCAGCGCTTCGGCGTCGCGCGCTTCGCAGAAGACGGCAGCGGTCGAGTCGCTGAGATCATTGAAAAGCCGACGGACCCGCCGAGCTCATCGGCGGTCATCGGCATCTACTTCTACGACTCGTGGGTCTTCGACATCATCCGCACGCTCAAGCCTTCCCGTCGGAACGAGCTCGAGATTACGGACGTGAACAACGCGTATCTGCGCGCCGGCCTGCTTGAGCACAGCATGCTCGACGGCTGGTGGACAGACGCCGGGACATTCGAGAGCCTGCACCGCGCGAGCAACCTGGTGCAGCAGACGGGCGCGAACTGCCTGTGAAGACGCTCCTGGTGACGGGCGGCTGCGGCTTTATCGGCAGCGCGTTCCTCCGACGTTTCGTCGCCGCAGAGCCGGGCCTTCGCTTCGTCAACCTCGACCTGATGACGTACGCGGCGGACGCGGAGAACGTGGCCGCTGTCGACGGCCTGCCCAACTATCGCTTCGTTCAGGGCGATGTACGCGACCGCGCGCTCATGCGGGACTTGGTCCTCGGCGAGTCCGTGGACGCCATCGTTCACTTCGCAGCGGAGAGCCACGTTGACCGCTCGATCAACGACTCGACCGCCTTCGTGAGCACAAACGTCGCGGGCACACACGCCTTGCTCGACGCGGCGCGCGCGCGACTTGGCGTGCGCTTCATGCTCGTCTCGACGGACGAGGTCTACGGCTCGCTCGGAGAGAACGACCCCGCGACTTCTGAGGACGCGCCGCTCCGGCCCGGCTCGCCTTACGCCGCCGCGAAGGCGGGCGCGGACCTGCTCGCGCAGTCCTATGCACGGACGTATGGGCTCGACCTGCGGATCACGCGCTGCGCGAACAACTTCGGGCCGTGTCAATACCCGGAGAAGCTCATCCCCGTGCTCGTCCGGCGGGCGCTGGCGGGCGAGACGCTCCCGATGTATGGCGACGGCCGCAACATTCGCGATTGGCTTCATGTGGACGACCACGCCGCTGCGGTATGGGCGGTGTTGACGCGCGGCGTCTCGGGCCGCGTCTACAACGTCGGCGCGGACAACCCGCGGCGAAACCTGGACATCGCGCAGCGCGTGCTCGACCGCCTCGGGCTCACGCGTGACCGCATTGCGTTCGTGACTGACCGCCTCGGCCACGATTGGCGGTACTGCGTCGATGACGCGCGGCTGCGCGCCGAGCTCGGATGGACCCCGCAGGTGGACTTCGACGCCGGGCTCAACGAGACGATCGACTGGTACGCCACCCACCCCGATTGGGTTGAGCGCGCGCTCGTGCGCGGCGCTGCGACATGGGGCCGCGCGTGACGATGCCTCCTGCGCTCTGGGCGATGCTGGTCGCGCCCATTTGGGTGGCGTTGAGCTCGGCCATCATGGGCCTGCTCGTCTGGATGGACGTCGTGTGGCTCCCGCTCATCCTGCTCGTCGGGTGGGGCGGGGGAACGCTGGTTGTCCTGATGATGGAGCGCAATCGGCGTGTGCCGGACATGCCGCCGCTCGGCTTCGGGCGACCCGCGCTCGATCTCATCATCTACGCCCTCGTCGCCGGGCTCGGCTCCGCGATCCTGAGCAGTGAAATCGACAACGTAATGCGCTCTCACTTTGCCGCGCCGACCGCTGCGCCCACCGAGCCCGGGCCCATCGTCGCTGAGCCCCTTTGGCTCCATGCGCTCGTCAGCGGCCTCTTCATGCCGTTGACGCGGGCCGTGGTCGTCCACGGCATCGTGCTTCGGAACATGGTCTTCTCTGCGCCGCTCTCGTGGGCGGTGGGCTTCTCGACATTTGCCTATTTCTTCTCGATGAGCGGAGCGCTGCATGACTGGCTGCGATTCGCGCTCCCTGCGGGGGTAGCGGGTTGGGCATACGTCCGCTCGCACAACGTCTGGGTGTCTATGGCGGCGCTCTTGGGGTCTTTTTCGGGCGTCTGGCTCGAGGTCTTCGACCTGACGCTCGGCGTTCCAGGATTCGACCAGACCGACCCGGCGCAGGTGCTCTTTCAGCCCCACTGGTTCAACGCGGCGGGCGTCGCGCTGCTCGCCGTGGGTGTGGGGCTTCTCATCCGCGCGTTTGAGAAGCGTCCGTTCTCCCAGCTCGTGCTCGCCGCTGATGCGCGGCGACCTGAGCCGCCCTCGGACGACTAGACAAGCATGGGCAAGAGCCTGGGCTTTGCGTCGGCGCTCTACGCGGCCTCGATATTGCTCTCGCGCGTCATCGGGCTCGTGCGCGAGGCGGTCATCGGTCGCACGCTCGGGAACGGCGCGGAGGCGGACGTCTACTGGACTGCGTTTATCCTCCCGGATTTCTTGAACTATTTGCTCGCAGGTGGCGCGCTCTCCCTCGTATTTATCCCGATCTTTCAGGCCTATTGGGCGCGCGAAGACGAGGCGGGCGCGTGGCGTGCATTCTCACGAATCGCCGCGGTGCTCGGCGCTGTGGTGGTGTTCGCGACCATCGGCCTGTGGTGCGCGACGCCGTGGCTGACACCCCTGGTCGCGCCGGGCATGTCGGCCGCACAGCATGAGCAGCTCGTCTCGCTCGTGCGTATCCTGTTGCCCGCGCAGATCTTTCACGTGGTCGGGGGGCTGCTGTCGGCGACGCTGCAAGCGCGAGACCGACAC
>CANLBD010000014.1 GCA_947488215.1 Myxococcales bacterium
CTCGCCGAGGCGATGCAGGGCGCGGACGTCTTCGTGGGTGTCAGCGCCAAGGGCGTCGTCACGCCGGCCATGGTCGCGGGCATGGCGCGCGACCCCATCGTGATGGCGATGGCGAACCCTGACCCCGAGATCTCGTACCCCGAGGCGAAGGCTGTTCGAGACGACGTGATCATGTGTACGGGGCGCAGCGACTACCCGAACCAGGTCAACAACGTCCTCGGCTTCCCGTTCATCTTCCGTGGCGCACTCGACGTCCGCGCGACGTGCGTGAACGAGGCGATGAAGATCGCCGCCGTGCAGGCGCTCGCGCAGCTCGCCCGCGAAGAGGTCCCCGAGGAGGTGCGTCGCGCCTACGACGGCGCTGCGCTGAGCTTCGGTCGGGAGTACGTGATCCCGAAGCCGTTCGACTACCGCGCGCTCTTACGCGTCGCGCCCGCCGTCGCGCGGGCCGCGATGGAGAGCGGCGTCGCCCGGATTCCGATCACCGATTGGAAGGCCTACACCGAGCGCCTCGAGCGGCTGCTCGGTCGCGAGCGCGAGGTCATGCGCAAGGTCATCAACAAAGCCGCGCGCCACCCGCGCCGCGTCGTGCTGCCCGAGGGCGACAACCCGAAGGTGCTGCGCGCCGCACAGCTCGCGCTGGAAGAGGGCATCGCGAAGCCGATCCTGCTCGGGACCGACGCCGACATTCGCCGCGTGGCCGAGGCCAACGACATCCCGCTCGACGGGCTTGAGATCGTCGACCACCTGAACGACCCGCGCTTTGACCGCTATGTCGAGGCCTTCTGGCGGCAGCGCCACCGCCGGGGCGTCACCGAGGTCGAAGCGCGACGCCTGATGGTCCACCGCAACTACTTCGGTTCGATGATGGTCCGCGTGGGAGACGCCGACGGCCTCGTGACCGGCATGGAGCGCAGCTACCCCGAGAGCATTCGGCCGGCGCTGCAGTGCGTGGGCGTACGGCGCAACGTCAAGGTCGCGAGCGGCGCGTACATCGTGATCCTGCCGGACCGCATCAAGTTCTTCGCCGACACAACGGTGAACGTCGACCCGAACGCCGAGGCGCTCGCCGAGATCGCGATCTCAACGGCGCGGCTCGCCCGGAGCCTCGAGGTCGAGCCCGTGGTCGCGATGCTCTCCTTCTCGAACTTCGGGAGCGCTCGCTTCCCGCAGAGCGACAAGGTCGCGGCGGCCGTCGAGCTCATCCGGCAGGCCGAGCCCGAGCTGCCCGTCGACGGCGAGATGCAGGTCGGCGCAGCGCTCGACGTAGACCACCGCAAGCGCTTGTTCCCGTTCAGCACGCTCGAGCACGAGGCGAACGTGCTGGTGTTCCCGACGCTCGACGCGGGCAACATCGCCTACAAGCTCATGGGGCACTTAGGCGGCGCTGAGCTCGTCGGGCCCATCCTGAGCGGCATGAACAAGCCGGTGAACATCCTTGAGCGCGACTGTGCTGTTCGCACGGTCGTGAACATCATCGCGATCACCGTGCTGCAGTCCGTGGAGGGCGCCCCTTGAGCGCTGGGGCGCTGCCCGAAGGGTGGATGAGCTGGAGCGCCGGGCAGCTTGAAGCCGCCGTGCGGCGCCACAATCGCCTCTACTGGGACGAGCACGCGCCCGAGATCGAGGACACGGAATTTGACCGACTCGTCGAGCGCCTACGCGCCGTCGCGCCGACGTCGAGCATCCTGGACGCGCTCGGCCCCGACCCCGCGCTCCGCGTCGGGGCCGCGGTCACGCACCGCGCGCCGATGCTGAGTCTGGAGAAGTGCTACGACGAGAAGACGCTGCGGGCGTGGGCGGACAAGTTCGACGGCCCTGTCTTGATGATGCCCAAGATCGACGGCCTGGCGTGCAGCATCCGATACGGCGCCGATGGGCGTCTCGAGGTCGCCGCGACCCGCGGTGACGGCGCCGCGGGCGAGGACGTGACCGCGAACGTGAGCCGCATCGCGAACGTGCCGAAGCGCGTGCCGGCGGGTTCAGGCGTCGAGGTGCGCGGCGAGGTCTACCTGCCGCTCTCGCGCTTCAAGACCCTCGGCGGCGACCTCGCAAACCCGCGCAACGCGGCCGCCGGTGCGCTCAAGCTCAAGGACCCGGAGCGCTCCGCTGCGGTCGGCCTGCGTTTTCTGGCGTACGACCTGCTCGGGGCCGGGTGCGTGACCGAGGGGGAGAAGTTCGACCTCGCGAAGCGCTGGGGCTTCGAGACCGTTGAGCACGCCGTGCTCGAGCGCGACGAGATGCAGGGGGGCTACGCTCAGTACGTCGAGCGGCGCGAAGGGCTCGAATACGAGATAGACGGCGTCGTTTTTCGGGCCAACCGCGTGGACGAGCAAGTCCGCCTCGGGGTCACCGCTCACCACCCGCGGGGCGCGATCGCTTACAAGCTCCAAGGCGAGTCGGGCGTGACCGTGCTCGAGGATGTCGAGTGGTCCGTGAGCCGGACGCGCGTCTTCACGCCCGTCGGCATCGTGCGGCCGGTGGTCCTGAGCGGCGCAACGGTGAGCCGCATCAGCCTGCACAACTGGGGGCTGGTTCAGGCGAAGGGCCTCACGCTCGGCGCGCGGGTTACCGCCGTGCGGCGCGGCGGCGTTATCCCTTACTTGGAAGGGGTCGTCGAGCCGGGCGAGGGCGCCATTCGACCGCCTACGCACTGCCCCGTGGGGGGCTTTGCGCTGCGCGAGGACGGCGACCAGATCGTCTGTTCTTGCGTCAGCGGGTGCGCCAGCGCGCGGGTCGGCGAGCTGCGGCACTTCGTCGACGCCACAGGGATCGAGGGGTTTGGCGACGTCTGGCTGCAGAAGCTCGTCGACGATGGCCGCCTCACGGGCCCCGCCGACTTCTACCGCCTGACGCCGTCTGAGCTGACCGGTTTCGACCGTATGGGGGACGTGCTCGCCGCGAAGCTCGTCGAGCAGGTCCAGAGCAAGCTGAGCCTGCCGCTCGCGGTCTTTCTGACCGCTCTGGGTGTGCCCGGGCTCGGCAAGACGGTCGCGCAGGTCGTCGCGCAGCACGCGCGCACCCTGGCCGCAGCGCGTGCCCTCTCGGCCGCCGACCTCTGTGCGCTGCCGCGCTTCGCCGAGGTCTCTGCCGAGAAGATCGTCTCGGGTCTGGCCGCGCGCGCATCAACCATCGACGCGCTCCTTGGCGTGGGGGTCATCGTCGAGGACGACCCCGGCGCCCCCCCGCAGGCGCTCTCCGGGGGCGCGCTCTCGGGCCAGTCTTTCCTCTTCACCGGCACGTTGGCACAGATGCGACGAGAGGATGCCCAAGCGCGCGTCGAGGCGCTCGGCGGCAAGGCGGCGAGCGGCGTGTCGAAGGCGCTGACCTACCTGGTCGTCGGCAGCGAGGGCAAGGCGGGCAGCAAGCTCGACAAGGCGCGTGCAGCGGGCGTGACCGTGCTGACCGAGCCCGAGTTCATCACGTTGCTCGAAGGCGCCGAAGCCCCATGACACGACCGGCGCGCGCGGGCGCATTCGATGTGGACGCCGCGCTCTCGACGGTCGAGGCGGAGTTCAGGGCTTGGTCGGATGCGCCTGTCTTCGCCTTCGTCGCTCAGCACGAGAGCGACCCGTGGCGCGTCTTGGTGAGCTGCATCTTGTCGCTCCGCACGCTGGACCAAGTGACGACGAAGGTTGCGCCGCGCCTGCTCGAGGTCGCGCCCGGACCCCGCGAGATGGCGGCCCTCAGCGAGGACACCCTCGCTGAGCTCGCTTACCCGGTGGCGTTCTATCGCAACAAGGCGAGCCAACTGCGCCGCATCGGGCAGGCGCTGCTCGACGACCACGCCGGCCAAGTGCCCGCGACGCTCGACGCGCTCCTCACGCTCCCGGGTGTGGGCCGCAAGACCGCGAACCTGGTCCTCACCGAGGGACACGGCCTGCCCGGCATCTGCGTCGACACCCACGTGCACCGCATCATGAACCGATGGGGCTACGTGCGGACGCGAACACCCGACGCGACCGAGCTCCGGCTGCGCGAGAAGTTACCCGAGCATTGGTGGATGCGCGTGAACCTGCTGCTCGTCGCGCTCGGTCAAAAGGTCTGCCGACCCACCAGCCCGCGTTGCTCGACGTGCCCTCTCCAGAGCGGGCCCTGCCGTCGTGTCGGCGTTACGGCTTCGCGCTGAGGCGCGTCAGCCGTAGGTCTTGTCCTCGAAGAGCCGCGCCGGCAGGTTCAGGTAGTCCCGCATATGGGTGTCCCAAGTCCGCTGCGCCTCGGGGTCGCCGAGATCGAGCCTCAGCTCGTTGACGACCTTGATGCTCATCTCCATCCAGTCGCGCCAGCTCTCGTCGCTGATGTGCGCGACGATGAACGCGCCGATCTCATCCCCGAAAGGATCGAAGCTCATCTTCTTGCCGACGCGCCCCGTGCGGTGGTCGCGCACCTCGTCCGGGCCCGGCTCTCGGTCGTCGACGGGCGCGCTCGGCTCGTCGATCCCGACGGTGCCCATCGTGCGCTCGGGCTCGACGCCACGCGCCCGCAGCAAACCGGCGAGCTCATTCGACACCATCAGGTCACCGCGGCGAAGGGCCGCGCTGTGGCCCGCCTGCCAGACCTCGAGCGCGCCCTCTTCGTCGCCGGTCTCGACCTGAGAGCGCCCGAGGAGCACGTATGCGCGGCTGTAGTCCGCGTTGAGCTTGACCACCTGCCGCAGCACGATCACGGCCTCGGCATGTCGCCCTGAGTCGTTCAGCGCCTGGCCCAGCGCGAAGTGGGCCAAGTCGTCGTCCGGGTTGGCCTTGGCCATCTTGCGGAACTGCTCAATGCGGTCGTCGGACACGGCTCACCTCTTCGGGGGCGGGGTAGGGAGTGGGGGAAGCCCCGGCGGCAAAGCCGAGGGCGCCATGATGGGGCTGAGCCCTGCGCCGAGCAGGACCGGCACGGGGCGTTCGCCGAGCCCCAGCACGACCGGCGGCGCGGCGGGGTCACTGAGGGGGTCGACGTCCGTCTCGTTCGGGCCGTGCATGATCGGCGGCTCCGTGGGTGGGGGACGGATCGCGACGACGCGCCGAGGAAGGTCCGCAGGGAGAGGCGGGGCGTAGCGGTCGACAAAGGCGCGCCACGCGACGCGCTCTTCGGGCGAGAGCTCGAAGCGAATGCCGATGCCCTTGTCGAGCGGGTTCACGCTGTCGACGACCCGCGCCACCTCACCCTGGATGCTGAACGTCTCGCCCGTTTGTGGATGCACGAGCCGCAGGTTCACGCGCGAGCCGACAGGGATGAGCGTCGCGCTCAACACGAACGTGCCACCCTCGCTGATGTCCCGCAGCTCAAACTGCTGGAGCGCGCCGACCCCATCGGGACGCAGCGTGACGTTGAACTTTGCGGGGCGGCGGGTGTACGCGCGCTTCGTCGCGTCGACGGGCTCGGCGTTCGGGGCGTTCGGGGCGTTCGGTGGCGCCACGGGCGCGGGTGCGGGCGCGGGCCGCGCGGGGAGCGGGGTCGGTGTCGACGGGACTGGCCGTGGCAGGCCGAGCGGCGTGTGGGTCTGCTGAAGCGGGCGCGACGCCGTCGGCGTGGCGACGGGGTTCGACGCCGGGACCGCGGGCGCCCCAGGTCTCACCGGAAGCGCGGGCGGCGGCGCCTTGAGGCCTTGGTCCGCCCAGGCCTTCACCTGACGAATCATCGCCACCCACTTCGCCTCGGTCGCGCGGTCGTTGCCGAACAGCGAGATGCCGATGCCCGGCGGTCGCTCGGGGCTCGCGGCCGAGGGCGGCACGCAGCGCGCGACGATCCCCATGAGCTCAAGCGCCTCGCCGGAGCGCGGGTCCGTGACGGTGAACTTCAGGAGCTGGTTGGTCGCGCGCTCCTCGTCCGTCCGAACGAAGACGCCGTGAAAGCTCACGTCGTCGGTCGTCGTCGGCGTGGGCTTCCAGCCACCCTTCAGCAGGACCTCAAGCCGAAAAGCGTAACGGTGTGATCGTCGTAGATTGGCCAAGTGCTCAACGCTCGGGCTGTCAGTGCGCTGGCGCGTTCTTTGCAGACCGCGTCGAAATCTCCGAAGTGGCGGAAAGATACCCCCGCTGACTGGCAATGGAAAGGCCAGTCGACGCGAATGGGGGTCCCGGCCGTCTTCGGTCCTGGAGTCGTCGAAATGGCCAAGTCGTCGTCCCCCAACCCAGCAGCCTCGGCGGTCCTGACCGTCACGCGCCCCCTGCGTCCCGAGTCCGGTATCGCGCCGGCGCGGATGGTGCGTGAGGTCAAGCCCTACCAAGCCGTGTCGTCGTTGGAGGCGATCCTGAGCCGCCCCGACCAGGTGCCGCTGAAGTTGGACTGGAACGAGTCGACGGTGCCGCCCTCGCCCAAGGTGCTTGAGGCCATTCAGGCCTTCTTGGGGAACGCGCACCACCTCAACTGGTACCCGGTGTTGAACAGCACCAACCTGATCGAGCGGCTCGAGAAGCACTTGGGCCTGTCAGGCGACCAGCTGCTCATCACGAACGGCAGCGACGACGCTCTGGATACGATCTGCACGACGTATCTAGACCCGGACGACGTGGTCCTGGTCCCTTCACCGACGTACACGCACTTTCTCGTGTTCGCTCAGACGCGCGGCGCGCAGATTCAGGCGCTCCATGGGCCGGACCCGTTCGCTTCGTGCATCGACCTGCTCGTCCAGACGGCGCAACGCGTTCGGCCGCGCCTCCTCTACCTGGTCAATCCGAACAACCCGACCGGGGTGCTCTACACGCGCGAAGAGGTGGCGACTCTATTGGCCGCCTGCCCTGAGACGCTCGTCATCGTGGATGAAGCCTACTCCGAGTTCGCCGGATGCTCCTGCATCGACCTGCTGCACACGTACCCCAACTTGGTCATCACCCGGACCTTCTCGAAGGCCTACGGGATCGCGGGGCTCCGCATCGGCTACGCGATGGCGGCCCCGGGCGTGATCATGGACTTGCGGCGGGTCTTCAACCCCAAGAGCGTCAACGTCCTCGCGCAGATCGGCGCGATGGCGGCGCTCGAGGACCAGAGCTATCTGCGCTGGTACCTCGGTGAGGTCGAGGCGAGCAAGCGCTTGCTGCAGCCCTTCTTCGCGACGCGCGGACTGCCCTTCAAGCTCACGCCCGCCAACTACTTCTTGGTGCAGTTCGACCAGGCCCCCTGGGTCGTCAAGCGTCTGCAGGAAGAGGGGGTGTATGTCCGGGACCGCTCCGGCATGAACCAGCTCGCCGGCTGGGTGCGCTTCTCGCTCGGTACAGAAGAGCAGACGCGCGATTTGCTCGATCGCATCGACCGAGTCCTTGAAGTCTAGTCCGCGCCTTGTCGACAATGGCGCGCCATCACATCTCTTGGGGGTTGAGACGTATGAAGTGGTCTTCTCTGCGCGGCGGCCTTGTGGTCGCGGCACTCTTCTCGGTCATCGCGGCCTGCTCAGACGACGCGCCGCGAGGCAAGATCGTCGCGGACGCAGGTCCTGGTCCGATTACGCCGGGCACCATGCCGGACATGGGCCCGCCCCCTCCGCCCCCGCCCGTCGGACCGACGACGCTTGAGGTCGAGGGCTCGCGGGAGCGCCTCGTCGGCTTCGGGATGTCGACCGAGATCCGCGTCCGCTATCTTGAGTCGGGCGTCGCTCGCGCGAACGATACCGTGCGCGCGAACATGTACGACGACATGGGCAACGACATCACGGCGGGCGGTATCGCCGGGTCGTCTCTCGTCGCTTCGGCCGCTCGCACCGCAGCGGACGGCTCCGCGCAGTTCCAGGTGCGCGCGGGGAACGCGGAGTCGCACTTCCGCGTGTACTTCACGGCCGCGGGCATCGCGGACGCCGCCCGCCCGTCCGTGGACATCACGGTCAGCGCGGCCTCGTCTGGCGACCTGATCGTCAAGGCCGTGTATGTGCCCGCAGGCCAGGCCATGGGGGGGCGTTACACGTTCCGCGAGATTGGCAAGGCCAAGGTTGCGATCTTCAACACCGACAATTGCGACATGCTGCGCAGCATGGCGACCGACCTGCGAGGCGCCTACCTGCAGCTGCCCGACATCGTGCCGTTCGACAACTTCGCGAACGAGTCGCGCGCGAACGCCCTCGACACCGGCGCGACCTTCTCGGTGGCTGTGCAGGCGCTCAACGGCGACGACAACGTGCTGGCGTTCGGCTGCGTGAGCGGCGTGAGCATCTCGGGCGCGGGCCCGACGCTCGCGACCGTGCCGGTCACTGACCTGCCGCTGCAGTACAAGGGCCGCTTCGACGTCGTGAACAAGTTCGACCTGACGGACATGCTCTCGAACTCGGGCAACTCGACGCTCGAGACGGTCGACGAGGTCCTCGAGGTCATCGGCATCATCGGCAACGCGGACGGTGACCGCGGCGCGGCCGTGATTCGCCTCTTCTGCGACGTTGCGAACCTCGACGCCGGCGTCTGCCGCGCGGTCGAGCTCGTCGGCGCGCGCGTCATCGACGGTCTGATCGAGGAGTTCGTGCCGCCCGAGGTCCTGAACATCCTCAACATCGTCGGCGACATCTACAACATCGTCTCGGAACTCACGGTCGTCGGCCAGATCGAGTTCACGGCCGGCACGCCGGACGCCAACGGCGACCTGCCCGTGACCGACAACCGCTGGAACCGCTTCCAGTTCGAGTGGCGGTCCGGCTGCCCTGAGCCGAACCCCGCCGACTGCGTGCGTTCGTTCGCGATCGGGCCCGAGGAGAACTCACGCCCGATCAACGGGCAGTTCACCGCTCGCGTCGTGGGCACGCAGCTCCAGATCCCCGCGCACAGCTTCACCATCGAGTACGGCACGATCCTGCTCGCCGTGGCGCAGGACTGGATCATCCCCGCGATCCTGGGTGAGCAGGGGCCGGTCGACTTGGCCGAGGTGCTCGAGCGGCTGCTGCCGTGCGAGGCCATCAACCGCAACATCGGCGGTGGCTCGACCTTCTGCGAGACCGTACTCGTCGCCGCGCTCAGCGACCTGATCCGCAACCAGATCTCCGAGCTCGACGTGAACGTCGACCAGTTCGAGCTCTCGGGCACCTGCGACCCGAAGGACACGGACGGCGACCTGAACATCGACCTGCTCGACAACGGCGTGTGGACGGGCTCGATCGCGTTCACCGACCAGGCCACCGTGCCCTTCCGCGGCTGCTTCAAGGGCTGCAAGGAGCGCATCGGCGCCGAGTGTCAGGACGACCTGAGCGTCTGCGAGATCCCCGCGGCGCCTTGAACTAGCCGCGCGTCGGCGCCCACTGGGCGTTCCGCAAGAAGCTGGAGTGCAGGTATTCGCGCTCCACCACGCGGGCCATCTCCTCGACATCGTGAAAGCGGTCCCAGTCCACGCGAATGACGGGGACGGTGCGCGCGATGTCCTCGATGAAGCGCTCGTACTCCGTGTGCAGCGCCTTCAGGTACTCGAGGCTGACGCCGCTCTCGACGTCGCGGGTCCGAAGTCGCACGCGCTCGAAGCTGCGCTCCGGCGTGACGTCGAGGTAGATGATGAGGCTCGGCCGGCACATGAAGTTGCTCATGTGCCGGAACAGCGCGACGTACGTTCGGTAGTCGCGCTCGTCGAGGAGGCCCAAGTTGACGAGCGACTTCGCGAAGACCGCGTCTTCATAGATCGTGCGGTCCTGCACGCCACCGCCGCCGCGCCAGATGATCTCTTGATGCTGCTGAAAACGGCGGTTGAGCAGGTAGATCTGCGTCGCGAAGGCATAGCGCTGCGTGTCTCGGTAGAAGTCTGCGAGGTACTCGTTGTCCTCGACAGGCTCGTAGTAGACGGGCAAGCCGAGGTGCTCACCGAGGGCGCGTGCGAGGGTGCTCTTGCCCGCGCCAATCATGCCCGCGATGCCGATGAAGAGGTCGCTGAGGGGCTGGGGGGTCTTCTGGGCGTCCATGCGTGTAAGTTACCACGTTCATTGACGCCCGACGCGCCGCGCAACACAATCCGGCCCGGATGCGCCTCTCTCCGCGACGCTTGATGCTCTTGGCCACCACGCTCGTGAGCGTGGGGTGCGGCGCACAGCAGCGCCTCGAGCAGCAGGTGGCCGACCAGCGCGCGCGCCTGCAGACGCTGACGAACACGTACGAGGCGCAAAATCAGCGCGTCGAGGCGCTGCGCGAGCGCGTCGAACTCCTCGAGGACGAGCTTGAGACTGCGCGCCTCGCGGCGACGCCGCGCGCCCTGCCTGTGGTGCGCCTGAGCCCGCAGGCCCAGCGCGACGCAGCGAGTGAGGCGGCACAAGCGGCCGAAGACGACGCCGAGCAAGAGTCCACTGCAGAGGCACCCGCGGGTCGCGTTCTGACGCAGGCCGACGTTGACGCCTTCGGCGGCGGCGTGACCAGCGGCCGACGAGGTCCGGTCCCACCACCCGAGAACGCCGCCAACGCCGGCAACATCGGCGTCGCGCGTGTGCCTTCTACTTCGGTCGATGCGCCCGCAGGCACCGCGCCGGACCCCGAGCCCATCGGGGCGTATCGCGCGGCGTGGAACCAGCTCAAGGCGGGCGATGTGCCCGCGGCCATCTCCGGCTTCACGCGCTTCGTGGCGCAGTGGCCGTCTCACAGCTACTCGGACAACGCGCTCTTTCTGGTGGGCGAGGCCCGCTTGGGACGGGCCGAGACCGCCGCAGCGCTCGCGGCCTTCAGGCGCGTCGTCGACGAGTACCCGAGCGGCAACAAGGTGCCTGACGCCCTCTACATGATCGGCGTGACGCTCGACCGGATGGGGCGGGCGACCGAGAGCAAAGAGACGCTGGCGCGCCTCGTGGCGATGTATCCTGAGACCGACGCTGCGCGGCGTGCCCAAGAGGCGCTGCGTAGCCGAGCCCTGTGAGGAGCCGATGACGTTCATTCAGCCGCGCGGTCTCGTCCCCGCCCTTGCTTTTGCTGCGTGCGCGGCCGGCGCGCTCAGCGCGCCCGCCTTCGCTCAATCGGTCGACATCGGCGCCGAAAAGCCCGTCCCAGAGGAGCACGTCGTCGAGGAGGGCGACACGCTGTGGGACCTGTGCGAGACCTTCTTCGGCGAGCCATGGCGTTGGGCGAGCGTGTGGGCGCTCAACCCGCACGTGACGAACCCGCACTGGATTTACCCCGGTGACATCCTGCGGCTAAAGCCCGCCGCGGGCGCGGACACACCGAAGCCCGGCGAAGCTCTCAAGTTCGTCAACTACACGGTCGGGAGCGCGAACGCCTCGCAGGTCAGCCTGAACGAGGGCTTCATCGTCGAGCGCGACCTCGAGCGCGCCGGCACGCTCGACTTCAGCACCGAGGACAAGCGTTACCTGGGCAGCGGCGACCCGGTCTACATGACCTTCGCCAAGCTCGAGGACGTGCGCATCGGTCAGCAGTACAGCGTGTACCGCGTCCTGCGGGACGTCGAGCACCCGAGCAGCGGTGAGATCGTGGGTCAGAAGGTGCAGGTGCTCGGGATCGCTGAGGTCGAGCGCGTCGATGACCACACAGCGACCGGTCGCATCACCCGCGCGTTCAGCGAGATCGAGCGCGGCGACAAGCTCACCCCGCTGCTCAACCACTATCAGGTCGTCGCGCCACGCCAGAACCTGCTCGACCTGCGCGGCGTGATCGTCGACTCGTTCCGCGAGGTGCAGGAGCTCGGTCAGTTCCACATCGCCTTCATCGACAAGGGCGCTCAGGATGGCCTGCAGGCGGGCAACCGCCTCTTCGTGCTGCGGCGCGGTGATGGTCGCGTGGCGCTTGAGGGCGAGGCCGTCGACAAGCTCCCGTGGGAGCAGGTCGGTGAGGTCATGGTCATGGAGACCCAAGAGCGCAACAGCACCGTGATGATCACGCGCTCCGAGCGCGAGCTCAAGGTGGGCGATATCGTGGAGATGCAGCGCAACTACTGAGGGCAGGGGCGCATGGCTTCGCTCGACGACCTGTGCCCGTCGGACCGCGTCTTGGTGGCGAGCCTGTGCCCCGGCACCTCTGCAGGCAGCCTCGTCGAGACGCTCTGCGGGCTGCCGAACGACGCGGACGCGTCTGTGTGGGTCTCGCCGCCGGGGCTCGCGCCGCGCGCGGCCGCAGCGTGGTTCGAGTTCGTGACCTCGGGGGCGTGGCGGGTGGCGCACGACACCGAGCGGAGAGCACTCGACCAAGTCGACGCACGCGCGGTCACGCCGCTCGATGCCGACTGGCCTGCAGGGGTCGAGGCGCGGGGCGTCCTCCGCGTGCGTGGGACCCTGCCTGCGGGCCCGCGCCTGGCGGTCGTGGGCACGCGCAAGGTCGATCGGTATGGGCGGGACGTCGCTCAGCGCGTGACTGACGCCGCCGCGGCGCGGGGCGTGCCGGTCGTCTCCGGCGGCGCGCTCGGGGTCGACGCCATCGCCCACACCCGCGCTCTGGAGCGCGGACTCGCCACGGTGGTGGTGCTGGGCTCGGGGCTCTCGCACCCTGCGCCGTCGAGCCACCGGGGGCTGTTCGACCGCGCGGCGGCGTGCGGTGCGGTCGTGAGCGCCTACCCGTGCGGCGTTCACCCCGCAGCATGGACGTTCCCCGCGCGCAACGCGTGGATCGCGGCCCTTTCAGCCGGCACGATCGTCGTGCAGGCGGGCGCAGACTCGGGCGCGCTGCACACGGCGGCGGCCGCGCGCGCGCTCGGGCGACCGGTGTGGGCCGTCCCCGGCACGATCGACAGCCCGCTTCACGCTGGCTGTCATCGCTTGGTCTCGCAGGGCGCTGCGCTCCTTGAGGCGCCGGACGCGTGGGCCGCGTCGGCGGCTTTCTCGGCGGCGAGGGTTGACAAATTGACGGGGGCGCGCAGCATTCCGCCTTCGTCCCCGACGGGTGACGGCCGTGAACCTCTGACCGGGCTCGGGCTGTGGCGCGCCGCCGGTGCCGAGCCAACGCCCCTCGCGGCCCTCGCCGCAGAGGCGGGGCTGGGCATCGCCGAGGCTGCCGCGGTCGCGCTGATGCTCGAGCTCGATGGCTTCTTGGTCGCGTCCCCCGGCGGCCGCTACGCGCGGAGTCGCCCGACCGATTGACCGAGCAGGTCAGCCAGGAAGTCCAAGCCCATGTCCAAAGCCCTCGTCATCGTCGAGTCTCCGGCCAAGGCCAAGACCATCTCGAAGTACCTGGGCAAGGACTACGACGTGAAGGCCAGCGTCGGGCACATCAAGGACTTGCCCAAGTCGCAGATGGGCGTCGACCTCGACAACGACTTCGAGCCGCACTACGAGGTCATCGAGGGCAAGGGCAAGGTCGTCACTGACCTCCGCAAGGCCTCCAAAGAGGTGGACGTCATCTACCTGGCGCCCGACCCCGACCGCGAGGGGGAGGCCATCGCGTGGCACATCTTCGACGAGATCAAGAAGTCGAAGAAGCCGGTCTTTCGCGTGCTCTTCAACGAGATCACCCAGCGCGGCGTGACGCAGGCGATTGCGAACCCGCAGGCGCTCAACGAGAAGCTCTACGAGGCGCAGCAGGCCCGCCGCATCCTCGACCGCATCGTGGGCTACCAAATCAGCCCGCTCCTCTGGGACAAGGTCCGCCGCGGGCTCTCGGCGGGGCGCGTGCAGTCCGTCGCTGTGCGGCTCGTGGTCGAGCGTGAGGCGGCCATTCGCGCCTTCGAGCCCGAAGAGTATTGGAACATCGAGGCCGAGCTGAACGCCGCGCTCCCGCCGCGTTTCCGCGCGCGCCTGAGCAAGGTGGACGGCAAGAAGGCGGACGTCCGGAACGGCGAGTCCGCGACGTCTGTGCGCGAGGGCCTGCAGGGCGCCGCGTATGTCGTGCGGGACGTGCAGAAGAAGGAGCGCAAGCGCAACCCGACCGCGCCCTTCACGACCTCGAAGCTGCAGCAGGAGGCCTCGCGTCACTTTGGCTTCGCGGCCAAGCGCACGATGCAGACGGCGCAGAAGCTGTACGAGGGCATCGACCTCGGCGCGGACGGCCTCGTCGGCTTGATCACCTATATGCGAACCGACTCGACGCGCGTCTCGGACGACGCGCTGACGATGGTCCGCGAGTACATCCAGAAGAAGTATGGCCCGGGCGAAGTGCCTGAGAAGCCGAACGTCTACAAGACGAAGAAGAGCGCGCAGGACGCCCACGAGGCGGTGCGACCGACCTCGATGGACTTTCCGCCTGACCGGGTCAAAGAGTACCTGCAGCCCGACCAGTTCAAGCTCTACTCGCTCATTTGGAACCGCTTCGTCGCGTGCCAGATGAACCCCGCGATCTACGACGCCACGTCCGTCGACATCACGGCCGGACCGCGCTTCGAGTTCCGCGCGTCGGGCAGCGTCCTGCGCTACCCCGGCTTCGAGGCCGTCTATCGCGAGCTCAAGGACGACCCGCAGACGGACGGCAAGGAGCCGGCCGAAGAGGCCGAGGGGGACGACGCTCGGCTGCCGGCGCTGCAGGTCGGTGACGCGCTCAAGCTCCACAAGCTCCACACCGAGCAGAAGTTCACCAAGCCACCGCCTCGCTTCACGGACGCGACGCTCGTCAAGGAGCTCGAGGAGAAGGGCATCGGGCGTCCTTCGACGTACGCGAGCATCATTCAGGTGATCCTCGACAAGGCCTACGTCGAGAAGGACAAGTCGCAGCGGTTCCGGCCCACGGAGCTCGGTGAGATCGTCACCGAGCTGCTGGTCCAGAACTTCCCGAACATCCTGAACGTCGAGTTCACCGCCGAGATGGAGAACCGCCTCGACTTGGTCGAAGAAGGCTCCGTCGACTGGAAGCGGCTGCTCCACGAGTTCTACGACCCGTTCAAGCAGACCCTCGTCACGGCCAAGCAGAACATGCGGGACGTGAAGCGCGAGGAGATCCCCACGGATGTCGTCTGCGAGAAGTGCAACACGCACACGATGGTCATCAAGTGGGGCAAGAACGGACGCTTCTTGGGCTGCTCCGGCTATCCCGAGTGCAAGAGCACGCGGGAGTATCGAACGAGCGAGGGCGGCGAGATCGAGGTCGTGCGCGAGGAGCTCGCGGGCGTCGACTGCCCGACGTGCGGCAAGCCGATGGCGGTCAAGAGCGGTCGTTTTGGTCGGTTCTTCGCCTGCACCGGCTACCCCGAGTGCAAGACCACGCGGCCGGTGGACCTGGGCGTGACCTGCCCGCAGTGCAAGGTCGGGCGGCTGGTCGAGAAGCGCAGCAAGAAGGGGCAGACCTTCTACTCCTGCAGCACCTGGCCGGCGTGTGACCACGCGCTCTGGGACCGCCCCATCGCCGAGGGCTGTCAGAACTGCGACAGCGAGTTCTTGGTGGAGCGCCTGAAGACGGGCCGAGGGAACCGCGGTAAGCCGCTGGGGATCGTGTGCCCGAAGTGCGACTGGGTCAAGCAGGCGCTCGGCACACCGGCGGCCGCTGCGGCCGCGGAAGACGACGCGGAGTGACGGTATGAGCGACACCGCAGGGCGCGCGCCCGTCGTCACGGTCGTCGGTGGCGGGCTCGCCGGCTGCGAGGTCGCGCTGCAGGTGGCGGACCGCGGCTATCCCGTGCGGCTCATCGAGCAGAAGCCGCTGCGCCGCACGCCCGCGCAGACGAGCGACCAGCTTGCAGAGCTGGTGTGCAGCAACTCGTTTCGGAGCGCGAACCCCCAGAACGCGATCGGCCTGCTCAAGGTCGAGATGCGGCAGGTGGGCAGCCACGTCATGCGGCTGGCGGACGTGCACGCGGTCCCTGCGGGGGACGCGCTGGCCGTGGACCGGGACCGCTTCGCGGACGCGATGACCGAGGCCGTTCGGGCCCACCCGCTCATCGCAGTCGAGCACGGTATCGTGGAGTCGATCCCCGGCGGCCTGACAGTGCTCGCCACGGGGCCGCTGACCGGGCCGGAGCTGGCCACGGACCTCGCGCGGCGCGCTGGGCGTGACGCGCTCTACTTCTACGACGCGATCGCGCCCATCATCGACGACGCGTCCATCGACTGGGACGTGGTGTGGCGGCAGAGCCGCTGGGACAAGGGCGAGGGCGCGGACTACGCCAACATCGCGCTCGACCGCGACGCCTACTTGGCGTTCGTCGAGGCCGTCTGTGCAGGCGACAAGGTTGTGCCGCGCGAGTTCGAGGAGGCCCGCTACTTCGAGGGCTGCCTGCCTATCGAGGTGATGGCGGAGCGTGGGCCGCTGACGCTCGCGCATGGGCCGATGAAGCCCGTCGGCCTCACGGACCCCAAGACCGGCCGGTGGCCGTTCGCCGTGGTGCAGCTCCGCATGGAGAACCGCGAGGGCACGGCCTGGAATATGGTCGGGTTTCAGACGCGGCTCAAGTACCCGGAACAAAAGCGGATTTTTAGCGCGTTGCCGGGGCTTGGGCAGGCGGATTTTCTGCGATTTGGGAGCGTGCACCGGAACACGTACGTCCACGCGCCGACGCTCCTGAGCGATGCCCTGCACTGGCACGATGATCCGGACCTGTACCTCGCGGGTCAGATCACGGGCGTCGAGGGCTACGTCGAGTCAACGGCGTGCGGGCTGCTGGTGGCGTGGCAAGTGCTGGCCCGGCTGCGCGGGCGCGCGCTCCCGCCTCCGCCGGCGACGACGGCGTTCGGGGCGATGCGCCGGCACCTGCGCGGCGACGGTATGCTGAGCGACTACGCCCCGAGCAACTTGAACTGGAGCCTGTTCGACGCCCTGCCCGACGAAGAACGGCGCAGCCCGAAGGGGCGCAAGCTCGCGAAGGGGGACGTGCGCGTCAAGCTCGTCGAGCGCGCGACGGCGGCGATGACGGCGTGGTGGCGTGAGGCTGCGGACGTGGTCGGGGCGAGCCCACCGTGACCGGGTCTTGAAGGGGGTCGCATGGTGAGTCGCAGGTCGATGTGGGGTCTCTTCGGCTGTGTGAGCGCGCTCGTCGCGTGTGGGGAGAGCGGCGGTCGTGACGCGACGTGCGGCGTCGACGGCCTTGAGCTTGTCAGGCCGTGGTCGCCGTCCGCGGAGGGGGCGCTCCTCGGCCCCGTCGCCGCGACGGAGACGCAGGTGTTTGTGCAGGCCGAAGGCCAGATCCTCGGCGCGTCGACGACCGACAGCGCGTGGAGCCCGGTGTGGACGAACCCCGCGGCCGTGCCCGTGCCGCTGACGTTCTGGGCGCAGGGCGACCGCCTGCTGCTCTGGCAAGGGGCGTTGGGGGGCTTCACGCGCGTGCCGCTCGACGGGGGCACGCCGGTCCCGCTGCCGACGTTGCCCTTCGAGATCGCGGGCGAGCCTTCGATCGCATTCTCGGGCGCTTTCGACAGCGACGGCGCGCTCTATGCGTTCTCCGAGGCCACGCGCGGGGCGGACGCGCGTCCCTCGACGCTGTACCGCATCGACCTGGACGCAGGCGGCATCACGCCCCTCGCGGCGCTCACGGACAGCGCGCCGGGGCGGGTCGCACTGCTCGGTGACTTCGTCTACTTCGTCACGCGACCCGCTTCGGCCAGCGGCGCGCCGCCCGGGCCAACGGTCGACTCGATGCACCGCGTGGCGAAGACCGGTGGTCCCGTCGAGGCGCTCCCGCTCGGGGTGGGCGAGGCGGACGCGACCGCGCTCAGCGTCGCCTTGTTCGGGCCGACGGGTGACCGGCTCTGGCTCGTCGTCTCCGCGACCTTCGCGGGGGACCCGGTGCGGAGCCTTGAGGCTTCGGGTATCTACACGTGGACGGGCGAAGGTGACGCCGCACCCGCGCGCCTCGGCGGGAGCGCACTCGTCATCCCGTCGACACGCCTGGCCACGGTCGGGGACGTGGGCTTTCTCGATGTCGTCAGCGCTCCCCAGACAGCGACCGGCGCCCAGGCCGTTGTCGAGGTCTTGCGCCTCGACCCGAGCGGGGACGTCCGCGTCGCCGCCTGCTTGCCGGCGGACCGGATGCAGGTGCTCGGCCTCGCTGCGAGCGCGGCTGGACTCTTCGCGGGTCTCGAGGACAGCGAGCGCGACGCGGCCGCCGTGGTGCGCTGGCCCGTCGAGTAGGCCGTTTTCTTGCCGAGGTCGGGGCCGTGTGTGAGCGTATCGCACATGGAACCACTCGCGACCTTCGAGCGTTACCTGTCGACCGAGAAGCGAGCGAGCCGCCTCACCGTGGCCGCGTATCTCCGCGATGTGCGGTTCTTCGCGCAGTTCGTCTCCGGCGACGGACCGTTCGAGCCCGCGCAGGTCGAGCGCGTTCAGGTCCGCGCTTGGGTTCGCAGCCTTTACGAGGCGGACCTCGAGCCCGCGACGATTCAGCGCAGGCTCGCGGCCGTTCGCACGTTCTACAAGTGCATGATCCGCGCGGGGGTCGCGACCCGCGATCCCGCCGCGCGCGTCGCCACGCCCAAGGTCAAGCGGAGCCTGCCGCGGTTCTTGTCTGCGGACGACGCCGCCCGGCTGGTCGAGGCGCCCGCCGCGAGCGCGACGCGTGCGTCCGTGCGAGATGCCGCCGTCCTTGAGCTGACCTATGGCGCTGGCCTGCGCGTGAGCGAGGTCACGGGCCTCGACCTGCTCGACGTCGACTTGGACGGGGGGCTCGTGCGCGTTCTGGGCAAGGGGGGCAAGACCCGCATCGTGCCGATGGGGCGCAAGGCGGTCGCGGCGGTGCGCACGTGGCTCGCAGAGCGCGCGCGGGGCGAGGCGGCCGGTCTCCACCCGACCGCGGTCTTCTTGGGCGCGCGCGGTGGCCGGCTGACGCAGCGGGCGGTGCAGCGCCTGGTCGAAGCCAACCGCGCCGCTTGCTCGGAGCAGGGCGCGACGCCGCACTGGCTCCGCCACGCATGCGCCACGCACATGCTCGGGAGCGGCGCTGATCTGCGCTCGATTCAAGAGCTGTTGGGCCACGCGTCGCTGCGGACCACGCAGCGCTACACGCACGTCGACGTCGAGGCGCTGATGCGCGTCTACGACGCCGCGCATCCGCGCGCTCGGGCCTCAGACGCCTGAGACGACAACGTGGGTGGGAGCGCCTGCGCGCCTTGCCGCGGAGTCGCGACCCCGCGTACCCTCACGGTGAACTTTTGCACCTGATGGGGGAACGCATGTCGCGTTGGCACTGGGCCGCTGTCGTCTTTGCTGTCGCGGGCTGCGGCGACGACGCGCTCTCGAACGTCGTGCCGGTCTCGCCGGGCCTCGACGCGAACGTGGGCGACGCGCTTCGGCCGATCGACGCCTTCTCGCTACCCGAGGACACGGGCACGCGCGGTGGCTTCGGCGCACCGTGCGAGAACGGTCGTGACTGCGAGTCGGGCTACTGCGTTGAGCACCCGGACGGCGGCAAGGTGTGCACCGAGACGTGCACCGAGTCATGCCCCGCGGGCTTTGAGTGCGAGCCCATCGCGAACAGCGGCGCGGACCGAACGTTCCTGTGCGTCGCTGACCGGCCGGACTTGTGCAAACCGTGCGCGACCGACCTGGAGTGTGACGATAACGAGGACCTGTGCGTCCGCATCGGGAACGGCAACTACTGCGCGGAGGACTGCTCGCAAGACGGATTCTGCCCGGATGGCTACGAGTGCGTTGACATCCCGGGCGGGGGGGACGCGGGGCCACGAGGCCGACAGTGCGTGCCCGCAGGCGGCGCCCCCTGCCTGCCCTGCACGGACGCGGACGGCGACGGCTTCGGCGAGGGCGGTGACTGCCTCGGCTTCGACTGCAACGACGCGGACCCCACGGTGTACGCGGGCGCGCCCGAGCTGTGCGATGGCCTCGACAACGACTGCAACTCGACAGCGGATGACCGCCGTGACTTGGTCGACCCGCCCGCAGACATGACGTGCCTGGCGCAGGGCGTATGCGCGGCGACCGAGGTGCGGTGCCTGAGCGGCGCTTGGGCGTGCGCTTACCCCGACGCCTATGAAGCGGAGGTCGAGCGGTCCTGCGATGGCCTCGACAACGACTGCGACGGGGAGCGCGACGAGGACATCGACCTGACGAACGACCCTCAGAACTGCGCGTTCTGCGGGAACGCCTGCCGCTTCGACCACGCAGCGGGGCTCTGTCAGGCGGCGAGCTGCCAGCTCGGGCCGTGTGAGGCGGGCTGGTACAATGTGGACCGGAACGACGGCAACGGCTGCGAGTACAACTGCAACCTGACGCGCGACGGCGTCGAGGCCTGCGACCAGGGCATCGACAACGATTGCGACGGCCTGTTCGACGAGGGCTTCGACTTGGCGCGAGACCCCGCGAACTGCGGCGGTTGCGGGTTCGTGTGTGTGGTCGACCGCGCGAACCCTGCGTGCGTCGATGGCGCGTGCTTCGTCGGCGCGTGCGAGGTCGGCTGGGTGGACGCGAACGGCGACGCCCGCGACGGCTGCGAGCTGGAGTGCGTGGTGTCCAACGAGGGCGTCGAGGTCTGCGATGGGCTCGACAACAACTGCGACGGGCGGACCGACGAGGGCTACGACCTGAGCAGCGACCTGATGAACTGCGGCGCGTGCGGCGTCGCGTGCGCGTTCGACGACGCAGTCGCCGTGTGCGACCGCGGTCAGTGCGAGCTCGACGCGTGCAACGAAGGTCACTGGGACCTCAACGAGGACCCCGAGGACGGGTGTGAGTACGGCTGCGTTCAGACCTTCAACGCGACCGAGGTCTGCGACCAGGCCGACAACGACTGCGACGGTCAGGTCGACGAAGACTTCGACCCCAGCAGCGATGTGCTCAACTGCGGGCAGTGCGGTCGCGTGTGCCAGCTCCCCAACGCGCAGGCGGGTTGCGCGCTCGGGGACTGCACCTTGGTCGCGTGCGCCCCGGGCGCGGTGGACCTCGATGGGCGAGCGGCGACGGGCTGTGAGTACGCCTGCGGCCCAACGAATGGCGGCGTCGAGGCGTGCGACCTAGACGACAACGACTGCGACGGCCGCACGGACGAGGGCTTCAATGTGGCCACCGACCCAGATAACTGCGGCGCGTGCGGCTTGGGCTGCGCGGTGCCGAACGCGGTCCCGCTGTGCAACGCCGGGCGCTGCGGCGTGCGGGAGTGCGTCGGCGGCTTCCAAGACCTCAACGGCTTCGTCGAAGACGGCTGCGAGTACGGCTGCGTGCCGACGAATGGGGGCGTGGAGGTCTGCGACGTCATCGACAACGACTGTGATGGCGCCACGGACGAGGACTTCGACGTCAGCACGGACATCGACCACTGCGGCGGCTGCAATCGTCGATGCGTGTATGCGGGCGGCGTCCCGGTCTGCGACGACGGCGTATGCGCGCTGCTCGAGTGCTTGCCGGGGTTTGTCGACCTCGACGGCGACCCCCGCAACGGGTGTGAGTACGCCTGCGTTGCGCAGGCCGGGGTCGATGTGCCGGACGAAGGCGGCGTGGACTCCGACTGCGACGGCTACGACGGCGACATCGACCGCGCCATCTACGTCTCAGCCTCGAACGGCAACGACGGGAATAACGGCCTGGCGCCGAACCGCGCGGTCGCGAGCATCGCGCGCGGCCTGACGCTCGCGCGGGCCTTCGCGGGGGTACGCGACCAAGTCCTCGTGGCCTCGGGCAACTACGCAGGGTCGAACCTCTCGCTCGTCTCGGGCACGGGCTACTACGGCGGCTACACGGGCGACTTCAGGGCGCGTGGGCCAGAGCGGTCCGTCGTGGTTGTCTCAGACCCGCTGCTGGCGAACGACCTGCGCACGACGACCGCGCTCGACCAGATCAACGTCACCGCGACGGACGCTGTCGGGCGCTCCGCGAGCTCAGTCGGCATGGTCGTCTTCGACTCCGGGGACAACCTGCGCTTGCGCGCGGTGACTGTCACGGCGGGGCGGGGCACCGACGGCACCGCGGGTCAAGCGGGCGGTGCGGGCGCGCCTGGGGCGCCTGGGGCGAACGGCAGCGGTACCACGGGCGGCAATGGCGGCGGTCCCGGCGGCGGCCGGGGCGGCGACGGTCGCAACCAGAACACCGGCCTGCCCGGGGCGAACGGCGGCTCGAACGGCGCCAACTGCGGCGGCAGCGGGGGCACCACGAACAACGGCGGTCGAGGGTGCAACGACGGTGATCCGCAGCGCGGCAACGACGGCGGGAATGGCTGCGGCGGCGACGCGGGCGGTTCGGGCGCCGCCGGCAGCGCCGCGGGGGCTTGGGGCGGGAACGGCTGGACGTACGCCGCGTCGGCGGGCGCCAACGGCTTGGCGGGCGGGACGGGCGGCGGCGGCGGCGGCGGCGGGGCCGGAGGTGGCGAGGACTGCACCATTCCCAATCCATTCGGCGACGATCCTTGCCTTTTTTGTGGCGCGGGCCGCGGCGGCGGTGGCGGCGGCGGCGGCGGCAGTGGCGGCGGCGGCGGGACCGCGGGCACAGGCGGCGGCGCTTCCATCGCGCTCCTCGTCCGCGCCTCGACCGTGACCTTCGGCGCCTCGGTCCGCCTTGTGACCGCCGCGGGCGGCGCGGGCGGCGCGGGCGGCGGCCGAGGCCAGGGCGGCGCGGGCGCACAAGGCGGCTTCGGCGCCACCGACAACAACAACTCGACCGGCGAGGGCGGCAATGGCGGCACGGGCGGCAACGGCGGCAACGGCGGCTGCGGCGGCGGCGGCGGCGGTGGCCCGAGCGTGGCGATGTGGGGCGTTGGCAACGCGTTCTCGCGCGGCGTCTTCGCGTCGAGCCTCGGCGCGGCGGGCGCGGGCGGCGCCGCGGCGTGCGGAAACAGCGGCGCGAACGGCGTGCGCGGCGATCTGAGGGATGTCCTCGCGCGCTGAGGTCGGGTACAACGCCCGGCCCATGAGGAGCCATCTCGACTCAGAGGTCACGGCCGAGCAGGCCAAGGCGGGCGTGCTCATCGAGGCGCTGCCCTACATTCAACGCTTCGCGGGCGCGACCTTCGTCGTCAAGTACGGCGGCCACGCCATGACAGACGCCGCCGCGGCCGAGAGCTTCGCGCGGGACGTCGTGCTGCTCGCGTCCATCGGCGTCCGTGTCGTCATCGTGCACGGCGGCGGGCCGCAGATTCAGGAGCTGCTCGGCAAGCTCGGCATCGAGTCGACGTTTCGCGCGGGCCAGCGGGTCACCGACGACGCCACGATGGAGGTCGTCCGGATGGTCCTCGTCGGACAGGTCAACCAAGACGTCGTGTCTGTCATCAACCGTGCGGGGGGGCGCGCTGTTGGCCTCTCGGGCGCCGATGCTCGGCTGCTGCGCGGTCGCAAGCACCTCGTCCGCGGCGAGGACGTCGGGCGGGTCGGCGAGGTCCACACGGTCGACGTCGCTCACCTCACTATGCTCGCGCAGAGCGGCGTCGTGCCCGTCATCGCCCCCGTCGCGGTCGACGATGACGACCGCCCGCTGAACGTGAACGCCGACCTCGCCGCGGGCGCGGTGGCGGCGCAGCTCAAGGCTGCGAAGCTCCTGCTCATGACGGACGTCGCGGGCGTCAAGGACGAGACCGGCGCGACGCTCGCGAGCCTGACGCGCGACAAGGCGCGTGACCTCATCGCGCGCAAGGTCGCGGATGGTGGCATGATCCCCAAGCTCGAGTGCGCGCTCGATGCGCTCGACGCAGGTGTGGGCAAGGTGCACATCGTTGACGGCCGCATGCGCCACGCGCTGCTGCTGGAGATTTTCACGGACCGTGGCATCGGCACGGAAGTCGTTTGAGAGGGGTCGGAGCGTGATCCAGATCGAGGAGAGCCAAGCGGACGTCGTCGCGCGCGCGCGGCGTTTGATGACGCCGAACTACAAGCCGCAGCCCGTCATCTTCGTCACGGGAGAGGGGCCGTTCCTCTACGACCGCGACCAGAATCGTTACTTGGACTTCGCGGGCGGCATCGCGGTCTCGTGCCTCGGGCACAACCACCCTGTCCTCGCGCAGGCCATCGCGGAGCAGGCCAAGCGCGTGCTCCACGTGAGCAACCTCTACTTCAACCAAGCGCAGATCGACCTGGCCGACCGCCTGATCGACCGCTCGACCGCGGACCGCATCTTCTTTTGCAACAGCGGGGCCGAGGCGAACGAGGCCGCTCTCAAGCTCGCACGCCGCTACATGCGGACCGTGCGCGGCGAGAACCGTTGGAAGTTCGTGACCGCCAAGTACAGCTTTCACGGCCGCACGTGGGCAGCCATCAGCGCGACAGGACAGCCCAACTATCACGAGGGCTTCGGTCCGCTGGTCGAAGGTTTCACGTATGTGCCCTTCGGTGACCTCGACGCCCTTGAGGCCGCCATCGACGACGAGACCTGCGCGGTGCTCATGGAGCCCGTTCAGGGCGAAGGCGGCGTGCTCGTGCCGCCCGAGGGCTACCTGCGGGGCCTGCGCGAGGTCTGCGACCGCAAGGGCGTGCTCCTGATGTTCGACGAGGTCCAGACCGGCGTCGGGCGCACAGGCAAGCTGTGGGCGCACGAGCACGAGGCCGTTCGCCCCGATGTCTTCACGATCGCGAAGGGGCTGGCGGGGGGGGTGCCCATCGGCGCCATGCTCTGCACCGAAGAGGTCAGCAAGGGCTTCTCCCCGGGCGCGCACGCGAGCACCTTCGGCGGCAACCCCCTGGCTTGCCGCGCCGCGCTCGCCGTGCTGGACGTGATCGAGAAGGAGGGCCTCATCGCGCACGTCGAGCGCGTCGGGGCGCACTTGCGGAGCGAGGTCGACGCGCTGTCGACGCGTGTGCCGGGCCTGACCGGCGCGCGTGGCCGCGGCCTGCTCGCCGGCGTGGGCGTGGACCCGAGCATCATTGACCGCGCTGCGATCATCGACCGTTGCCGCAGATTGGGCCTGCTCATCACGCAGGCGGGGCCGGACGCGCTGCGCTTCACGCCGCCCTACATCGTGAGCCGCAGCCATGTGGACGACGCGGTCGCGACCCTTGAGCGTGCGTTGAAGGGGGAGGGCGCATGAAGCGCGACCTGCTGGAGATCGACGACCTCTCGACGGCCGAGCTCGTCGCGCTGCTGAACCGCGCGATCGAACTCAAGGTCATGCGGCGCGCCGGCGGACACGCGTACACGCTGCGCGGCAAGACGCTCGCGATGGTCTTCGAGAAAGCGAGTACGCGCACGCGGGTGAGCTTCGACGTCGGCATGCACCAGCTCGGCGGTCACGCGATGGTGATGGCGAGCCGGGATATCCAGATCGGGCGCGGGGAGAGCATCGCCGACACGGCTCGCGTGCTCAGCCGCTACGTCGACGGCATCATGCTGCGTACGTTCGAGCACAGCAGCATCGTAGAGCTCGCGCGCTACGCCGAGGTGCCGGTCATCAACGGCCTGACCGACCTGTACCACCCATGTCAGGTGCTCGCCGACCTGATGACCTGCCACGAGGTCTTTGGGGACGTTCGCGAG
>CANLBD010000015.1 GCA_947488215.1 Myxococcales bacterium
AGGCGTCGAGCGTGAGCGCACCGAGCTCGAGCGGCGCCGCGGGCTCGGCGTCGGCCCGAGAGGGGACGCGGAGCCGCTCGGCGGCGCTCACGACGCGGTCCCCCCATGGCTCGACATCGCAGGTACGCGCGACGCCGTCGCGGTCGAAGTCCACGAAGGCGCGGACGCGATAGTCGCCCGGGGCGAGCGCCTCGAGGCGCGAGAAGTCGACGCGGCGGCGCCCCTCGCCCAAGGGCGACCCGACCTGAGCGTGGTTGGCCGCCAAGAGCAGGCCCCGCGGCTCCCCATCAGCGCCCGTGGGGACAAGCTCAAGCCGCAAGGGCCGCCCGCTGCCGAGCGCGCCCCCCTCGACGGGCAGATCCAGCGAGCCCGTCAAGAGGGTCCGACGCACGTCACAGTCGTCAGCGCGGCGCAGGCGGAGCTCCCCCGCATCACGCACGGCGCCCCCTTCGATGACAACGTCGTCGGCCACGTGCGTGAACGCGTCCATCCCCGTAGACAAGCCGCCGCAGGTGGTGAGCTGGCCGTCAAGGTCCAAGTCCAAGTAGACGACCCGACGGTAGCGACCGGGCGCGAGGCCGGTCACGGTCAGGTCCGCGAGCGCGCCATCGAGAGCGACAGCCCGCCCGACGTCGAGGTCGTCGGTGGCCTCGGTGAGCGCGTCGATATAGCGCACGCGCAGCGGCGCTTGGTTCGGCGCCAAAAGCCCCGCCGGAGCGCCCACGAGCGCGCCAGGGTCGAGGCCAATCCGCAGACGCTCGCCGGTCAAGGCGGCCTCGCATCGCGGGTCAGAGACGAGGGCGACCGTCGCGTCGAGAGAGACCGTCTCCCCCGCCCGGAGCGCGATGGCCCCAAGCGCGACGACGCGGTGGTCGCCGCCGCGTGACGCCGCCCCGCAGGCGCTCGGCCGCAGATCGCAGTCTTCGTCCGCAAACGCTGTGACCTCGAAGCACCCCGGCAGGAGCTCCCCGAGGCGAAAGGCCTGAGACTGGCTCACCCCCACAGGAAATCCGACGACGGTGAACGCCGCCGCCCCCGGCTCGATGCCCGCTCCGCACGCGCTCGAAGGGCGGAACGCGAAGTAGACGCCGTGGGTCACGGGGGCGTCGACCTCAAGCTGCCCCCCGAGGCCTGTCTCGAGCCGGCCAGGGCCGCACAGTCGGCGCGCCAGCGTGAGCGTCACGGGAGCGCCCGGCACCACGCCCTGCCGAGCCGCTGAGATGTTCTCGAAGCGGCCGGGGTCGATGGCGGCCTCGACATCGGGTGGGAAAGGGCAGCCCTCAAAGCGAGCGTCGCCGTCCCGATCGAACCATGCCTGAATATCGAAGGGTCCAGCGCCCAAGCCTTCGAACCGAGCGGTCGCGGGAAAGACAACGTCCTCGCCCTCGCCCAGCACTCGGTCAGCAACAGGAACGCCCGCCCACGAGACGCGAACACGCCACAGGCCGGTCCGCCGCAGCACTGTGCGCGGATCTGGACCGTCGACGAGCAGCACCAGCGCGGGCGCCGGGGTGGCGTCCGCGGCGTCGCCGCCCGCGTCCATCGACGCGTCTGCGCGCGGGTCATCGGGCGAGGTGCACGCGATGAGGCTGACCGCGAGCAGGGGCTGCAGCCTCAGGCGCGTCATTGTCCAAGCGTTCATGGGGCGCTGCACCCCGCCATCGTCCTCGGCGTGCCCCCCCCGCGCAACTCGCGCGTGGCGCTTTACGCGCCCAACGCTGCCGGCGCATATACCTCGCATGACGATGAACCCCCCGATCGTGGGCGCGGTCTTGGCCGCTGGCCTCGGCACGCGCCTGCGTCCCTTGACCGACTTCAAGCCCAAGCCTCTGGTGCCGGTGGCAGGCCTCCCGCTGCTGGAGTGGGCGCTCGACGCGCTCGACGCGCTCGGGGTCACGGCCGTCGGCGTGAACCTGTTTCACCACGCCGACCAGGTGCCGACGGCGCTGGCGCACCGCGCTCTCCAGCCCGTCTTTGTGCACGAGGAGACGCTGCAGGGCACGGGCGGCGGCCTGCGCGGGCTCGCGGCGGCGCTGCCGCGCACCACGCTCGTCGCAGCGAACGGCGACGCCCTGTTTGACTTCGACTTGGCGCCGGTCTTGGCCGCCCACAAAGCGCAGGGCGCGCTCGGGACGCTCGCGCTGCGTCGGCCCCGCCCCGGCGAGGACTTCGGTCGGGTTGCGATTGACCCCATCACCGGCCAGATCGCGCGCATCGCCGAGGTCCGCGGGCCGAACGCCGACGCCGCAGGCCTCATCGAGGCCGTATTCACGGGGGTGCAGGTCTTAGAGCCCGCGCTCATCGACGCGCTGCCGCGCGAGGGCGCGTGTGATGTGCTCCGCACCGCGTGGGCCAAGCGCTTGGCCGAGGGTGCCCGCTTGATCGGGACCTTCGTACCGGACGACGCCCTGTGGGTCGACGTCGGCACGCCCGCCCGCTACCTCGAGGCGCAGACCGAGGCGCTCCGCCGGTCGAGCAACCGCCGGCTGCCCGCTGCCGACGCGGCCGGGCGTCGCGTCGATCCGACCGCGACGATCGACGCCGCCGCGGTCGTCGAGGGGCCGTGCTGGATTGGCCCGCGCGCCCGCATCGAGGCCGGCGCCTTTATCGGCGCCGGCACAGTGGTGGACACCAGCGCGGTGGTGCGCTCAGGTGTTCGGCTCGAGCGCTGCGTCCTCTGGCCCGGCGCGACCGCCACGGACAGCGCCACCGACCACGTCTTCGTGACGTGACGCGCCGCTCAGGTCACGTGTCCTCGTAGCGGACCAAGATGACGGTGATGTTGTCGGTGCCGCCGTTCGCGTTCGCCGCGTCGATCAGGCGCTCGCACTTCTTGTCGAGGTCGCCGTCCGGGTCGCTCAGGATTTGGGCCATGTGCTCGTCCGTCACCATGCCCGACAGGCCGTCGGAGCACAGCAGGTACACATCGCCCGTCTGAGGGACCTCGTGCAGGACGTCCACCTGCACGGTCTCTTTCATGCCCAGCGCCCGCACGATGACGTTCTTGTGGGGGAACGCCTCAATCTCCTCGGGCGTGAGGTTCTTCATCTTGATGTAGTCGTTGAGGAGCGAGTGGTCCTCGGTGAGCTGCGTCAGCGTCTCGCCGCGGTGCCGGTAGACACGGCTGTCGCCGACGTGCCCGACGTAGGACCCGCCGTTCACGAAGAACAGCACGACGATCGTGGTGCCCATCCCCTTGAGCTTGGCGTCTCGGCTGGCCGACTCGAAGATCTTGCGATTCGAGAGCTTGACCCCGGTAACCACCCGGTTCTCTTCGTATTTTCGGCCCTTATCCATCTTGTAGGGCCAGGTGACCTCGTCATCTTCGGACGTCGCTCGGAAGAACTCCGCGAGCGTCTCGACCGACATCTGGCTGGCGACCTCGCCCGAGGCGTGACCGCCCATGCCGTCGGCCACGATAAAGAGGTTCTCTTCGCGGAACAGCCGGAGGCTGTCCTCGTTGTGGGCGCGCTTCATGCCCACGTGCGTACGACCTGCAGATGTCAGACGCATGGATTCCTCACGAGGGCCTCACTCCGGACCAGGGACAAGTTCATCACAGGGGCGCCTCGCCCGACTCGCCGATGACCTCGGCGTGTTCACGCGAGACGAAAAGGAGGTGTACGTCGTCGATGCGCGCGCCCTCGGCGGAGGCGCCGAAGACGCCCTCCCGCAGCGCTTCTCGGGCCTCTGGCGCGTCGGGCGGGCCTGAGCAGGCCGCCGCCGCAAGCAGCGCGACGGCGCAGGCTCGGCTCGCAGGGGTGAGGGGCATCGCCTGAGAATCTACGCGCCCCGCGGCCCGAACCGCAAGAACCCGCGGACCGCCTCAGGCGGCGCGGGCCTCGATGTGGCCGAGCTTCTCGGCGCACCCCATCCGCCAAAAGCGACGCAGCTCCGGCCAAAGGCCGCTCAGGCCGCGCTCGCCCATGAAGCGCGCGCTCAGGTAGCGACAGTAGCGGCCGGCGAACGCGCTCGCTGTCGCATACCGCGCGACAGCCTCAGCGTCCGCGGCCTCGATACGAAAGCCCGAGAAGAGGCGCCGCCAGATCGCGTCCGGGTCCACCCGCTGGCCGGCGTCACGACGGCTCGACCAGACGCCCACGAACTTGTCGACCTCGGCTTGGAGCTCAAGCTCAAGCATGGAGACGCTGCGGCCGATGTGCGCGCGGTCGACGACGTAGACGAGGTGGCTCACGCCTTCGAGCGCGGCGCACCACGGGTCGAGGGCAGCGTCGTCGTGCGGCTGAGCGGTCGCGAGGGCGTCCTCGAGCAGCAGCGCGAGCCAGAGCTCCGGCTCGCCTACGTCCGGCAGGGCCGGCGGCGGCACCTCTCGCAGCAACAGCGCCTCACGCCCTGCGTCGACCGCGTGCCCGAACCGCGCCCGCAAATCCGCGCGCCCCGCGTCGTCCACGACGAAGTCCGCCGCGTCGATGTGCGCGTCGAGCGCGTAGATGTCGCACAGCCTCTGCTGGAGCGCGCGCACAGTGGCCGTGAGCAGCGTCCCCGCGGATGGGGCCATGGTCAGTGGGTCGTGCGCGCGCCCGCAGGCACGGCGACGCCCATGTGAGCGAGTCGAGTGGCCAGGCGCCGACTCCCGGTCGCGGCATAGCGTTCGTAGACACGCAGGACGTCCTGCTCCCCGCGGAAGCAGCGCTCGCTGACGTCGTTGAGCAGGCTCACGAGGTCGCCGAAGCGACGCGACATGCCGTCGTAGAGCGCGCGGAACGGGTTGCCCTTGTCCGGCAGTGCGCGCGCCGCGCCGCGATAGGCGCTCGCGCCCATCTCTACGAAGTAGCGCTCATCGTTGTGAGCGCGGGCGAGCGAGTCCGCGAAGAAGCCTGTCTGGTAGAGGCTGTAGTCGCCGAGCTGGCGGAGCTGCTGAAACTGGCGGCTCGGCGGCGCCTGCATCGCCCGCAGGAGCTGCATCGCCAGCGGCTCGTCCGACAGGTCATCCAGGTCGTCCGTCACAGTGGCATCGCGGCCCGAGAACGTCTCGAGCACCTGCAGCACGTACTCGCGCGTCGGCTCGTCGAGCGGCACACGCTGCTGCGCCTCGGCGTCGGTCAAGTGCTCGCGGAACCACGCCCGCAAGGAGACCAAGGTCAACGTAGGCTGAGAGGCGTCGTCTCCGTTCATGATGCGCACCCCCTGTATCCAAGGCATCGGTCGAGTCGAGGCAGGACTTGAAGGCTTTGTGCAGGGGGGGTCGATTGACGCCTGATCGACCCGACGTGTAGCGTGCTGGCATGCGGACGCTCACCTTCAGGCCGTGGCTGCTCTCGATGCTCTGCGGCGGCCTCTGGGCGTGCGGCGCGACCCCGCAGACCGCGCAGCCTTCTGGGGCCCCGCCGCCCGCCGCGGTCGCCGCTTATGCCGAGGCCACCATGCTCTTGCAGCAGGGCCGTATGGTCGAAGCCGCTGCGCGCTACGACGCCGCAGCGCAGGCGGACCCTGGCGCTGCGCATCTTTGGCTCGCGGCAGCGCGGGCCCGGAGCGCGCTCGATGAGCACGACGCCGCGCTTGAGCGCGCCGCCCGCGCCGAGGCCATCAGCCCCGACGACCCCCAGGTCGCGTCGGCCTACGAGGACGCGCTCCGCCGCGCTGGACGTGGAGACGCCCTCAAGGCCCGCTTGACTGAGCGCCTGACGAAGCACCCCGAGGACGCCCGCGCGGGCGCGGCCGCAGCGGAGGCGCTCCTCGAAGCTCAGGCGTTCGCTGAGGCGGAGGCGGTCCTCGAGAAGTCCACACGCGCGAACCCGAACGCGCCGAAGACGTGGGAGCTTCTGGGCAAGGCCCGCATGCAGCTCGGCGCGCACCTCAAGGCCGCCGAGGCCTTCGAGCGGGCGCGGCTTCTGGACCCGAATCGGCGATTTCTGGACACGCTCATCGTGCGCCTCGCGCTCGAGGGCGGCGACAACGCCCGCGCCCTCGCGGCGATCAAGCGCATCGGCGGCCCCAGCTCGACCGACGCGCAGGCCGCGCTCGCCCTCGCGGGCATGCTGACCGAGCGGCAGGACCCCGTGGGCGCGAGCGTCGTCCTCGAGGCTGCGCTGGCGCGCGCCCCCGACGACGCCGGTCTGAGGCTGGGCCTCGGCCGCGTCCTGTGCTCGGCGGAGCGCTGGGCAGACGCCGAGGCCGCGCTTGCTGCGATTCCGACCGGGGCAGAGCAGCGCGCCGAGGCGCTCCAACTGAGGGCGCTCGCCGCGCTTGAGTCCGAGGCTGAGGGCTCGCTCGACAAGGCATACAGCCTTCTCGAGACGCTGCGCACGGAGCGGCCCGAGGCGGACCGCGCCGCGCTCGCCGCGCAGCGCGTCCGTATCCGCCGGGCGCAAGCGCGCTCCGCCGAGGCCCGCACGATGCTCGACGAGGCGCGTCAGCGATGGCCCGAAGATACAAGCCTGCACTTCCTGGACGGCATGCTCTTCGAAGACCTCGGCCAGCGGACCCGCGCTCTCGAGGTCATGCAGGCGCTCATCGCACGGGAGCCGGAGCACGCCGGCGCGCTGAACTATGTCGGCTATAGCTGGGCCGAACAGAACGTACGGCTCGAAGAGGCGGAGACGCTCATCCGGCGAGCGCTTCAAGTCAGCCCAAGCGACGCGGCGATCGTCGACTCGCTCGGCTGGGTGATGTTCCGCCGAGGCGATCTGACGGGGGCCGAGGCGACCCTGCGCCGCGCCATCGAGCTCGACGCCGAAGAGGGCGAGCTCCACTTTCACCTGGCCGAAGTTCTGGCGGCTGCGCGGCGGTTTCCAGAGGCCGTAGAGGCGTACGACAAGGCGCTCAGCCTCACCAAGGACTCCAAGCTCAGCGCCGCGTGGCGCAAGCGCAAGGCCGCCGCGCAGGGCAAGGTCAAGGCAGCGCCGCGGAGCACGCCCAGGTGAGCCGCCGCCTCCGCCTCGCCCGCTGGGCGCTCGTCGCCGCGCTCACCGGCCTGGGCGCCTGCGGTGGGGCCGTGCCCCGACCGACGAACGGCCCCGCAGACGCCGCCGCGCTCGTCGCCGCGGTGGGCGCGCGCGCCGGCGGGGTCCGGTCGCTCTCGGGCATGCTCGCGCTCGAGGTTTGGCGAGGTGATGAGCGCGTTCGATTGCGGCAGCTCATCGCCCAGCGCCGCCCCAGCCACCTGAGAGTCGACACGCTCACGCCGTTTGAGCAGCCGGTCTCGACCCTCGTCTCAGACGGCGTAACCCTCTCGATCTACGCCCTCGATGAGCGGCGCTTCTACGAAGGCCAAGCGACGGCCGAGAATCTGGCGCGCGTGCTGCAAGTCCCTGTGGACGCCGAGGCGCTCGGCGCGCTCCTGCGGGGCGAGCTGCCGCTGATGGCGGACGCGGGCGAGCCCACGCTCTCCTGGGACGGCGAGCGGGGCCAGTGGCGCCTGGACGTGCCGACCCGCGCTCCGAGTGAGCCAGCGCGGCGCCAGACGCTCTTCGTTGAGCCCGCCGCCCACCGCTTGGCCGAGGTGGTCTTCAAGACCGGCGACGCCACGACGCTGCACGCGTGGCTGGGCGACTACGATGGCACGGGTCCAACGGCTGTGCCCCGCCGCCTGCGCTTCGAGGTCCCGTCGCGCGCGCTCAGGGTAGACGCCCGCCTGCAGGACCACCGCGTGAACGTCGAGCTGCCCGACGAGGCTTTCATGCTCGAAGCGCCCCGCGGCGTGACCATCGAGCGCCTCTGACCGTGCGTTAGTTCTCGCGCGCGGCCGAGACCCACGCCTATGATGGGGCGCCGCGATGAGGGGTGGGCGTTGAGCGACAAGATCCGCTTCGGCGAAATCCTGGTGCGCGCGGGGGTGCTCGAGCGCAGCCTGCTCGAGAACCTCGTCCGAGAGCGAGACGCGACGGGCATGGACCTTGGCGAGCTGCTCGTGGCTCGGGGGATCATCGACGAGGCGACGATGCTCCAGACCATCGGTAAGTCCCTCAATCGCCCCGTCGTCGGCCTCGACGCCGCCCGCCCTGACCCGAGGGCCCTCGGTCTGCTCCCCGTCGAGCTCTGCCAGGAGCACCTGGTCTTTCCCGTCGAGATCGAGTCGAGCAAAACCGGCGACCACCTGCACGTCGCCATGGCAAACCCCCTCGATGTGCGCGCGATCAAGGTCGTGATGCAGCAGGCGCGCCTGCGCATTCAGCCGCTGGTGGCGAGCGCGCGCGAGATCAAGGCCGCCATTGCTCGGCACTACGCGACGTCACCGCCCGTCGCCCCCACGCCGCCCGCTCACATGGCGCCCCCCCCCGCGTTCCTGTCTGCCGCCCCAACGCCTTCGCCGCTGGTCCGCCCGCCCCTCTCGGCGCCTGCCGCGACTGCGCGCCCGGTCACCAGCGGCCCCGCGCCGTCTGAGGCCGTTTTTGACTTCGCCGTGATGGACCTGTCGGCCTACGACGAGCCGCCCGCGCCGCCCCCCCCGGCGGGCGGGCTCTTTGGGGCTCAGCCTCCGCCCCCCGCCGCCGCGCCGCGCTTCGGGTTGAGCGCGCCTTCGTCACCCTCGATGGCCCCAGCGCCCGCCGACCTCGACCTTGCGCGCCTGCTCGACAGCTCGGGGAACGAGGCTCTGATGGCCACCGCGGAGATGTCTCGCGCTGCGCTGCCGCCCATGCCGCCGGCGGCGTCGAGAGCCCCAAGCCCCAGCGTCGCGCCTCCCCCACCCGCCTCGCTCGTCGAGACCGCGCCCGGCTTCGGCGTCGTGGCACCGCGTCGCCGCGCGTCGGTCGACGTCGGCCCGCCCGATTCGCCGTCGCTCTCCGGTCTGACCGCTCTGCCGCCGCTCCCAGGCCGAGCGCCCGCGCCCTCCGCGCCGCCGCCCGGAGCTCCGCTCCCCGGGAGTAGCCCACCGCTCGTGGGTCCACCCGGCGCGCTGGGCGGCTCCAGCTCGCCGCGCCCGCTGCCTCCGCTGCCCCCGGCGCTGCGGCAGAGTCGCCCAGGCGGAGAGCCCGGGCGCCCTGCAGGCCACCGAGACTCGTCGCCCTCGCTCCCGCCGGTCGGTCGGCTCGCTGAGCCCGCGCCGCCCCGCCCCAGCGACGCGCCCGGCGGCGCGCTCCCGGTCGGGGTCATCGACCACGAAGATCCTGCGGACCTGCGGCACATTCTGGAGCGCTACACACAAGCGCTCGGGGAGACGCGTCAGCCCGCGGATGAGCTCATCGCGCGCTTCGTGGAGCGTTTTGGGGCCGCGCCCCCCACGCGCGAGGCCGAGGCGCTCTTCGACGCGCTCGCGCGGTCCGTCGAACGCCAGGGCCCGGGCCTCGCGGGGCTGGTGCTCGCCCTCGTCCAGCATCTCGCGCGCCGCGGGCTCGTCGACCTGCCCGAGCTCGTCCGCGCGCTGGGACAAAATCAAGCAAATCAGAACGACGCGGACCGTCGTCCGTAAGAAGGCGTAGGCGACCTCGATGCTGGCCTTCGTGCTCATGCTTTTCGGCCGCCGTCGCCCGCTCGATCCGAGCGGCGCGACCCGTGCTGAGACGCTGACGAGCCTGACGGACGAGGACTTGATGGAGCGCTACAGGGACGATGGTCGCGTCGAGTGCTTCGAGGCGCTGATCACGCGCCACGAGCGCCGCCTGTACCATTTCCTCTTGCGCCACACGCAAGACGCGGAGCTCGCGAACGACCTGCTCCAGGACACTCTGCTCCGCGTGGTGCGCAGCGCCCCGACCTGGACACGCAAAGCGCGCTTCACGACCTGGGTCTACACCATCGCCCGCAATCTGACCGTCGATGCGGCGCGCAAGGGCAAGCACCGCCGCACCACGAGCCTTGACGCGCCCGTCGGCGACGATCCGGAAGGCCGACCACTCGTTGAGCAAACGGTCGGGAACAGCGAGGACGGCTTCGACCGTGTTGACAGGTCCGAGGTCGCCGCGCGCATCGAGGCCGCCATCGCGGAGCTCAGCGCCGAGCAGCGCGAGGTCTTCCTACTGCGTGAGACCCGGCAGCTCTCCTTTGGAGAGATCGCGGAGATCCTGGGGGTCTCGGAGAACACCATCAAGAGCCGGATGCGCTACGCGCTCGAGAACCTTCGACTCCGCCTTGCAGACTACGCAGCCGACATGCCGACCGGAGCCGATCCGGTCGCGGCACGCCACAGAGCCTGAACTATGCAGCCGCACCCCGACGACGACGACCTGATCGCCCTGCTCTACCCGGAGTCGCTCGACCCGGAGACACGCGCATCACTCGAGCAGCGGGTCTCGGCGGACGCCGTCCTGGCTGACCGCCTCGCGACCTGGCGTGCGACGCTCAGCGCCACGCGGCGCGCGAGCCGGCTGCCCGAGCCACCGCCGGGCGTGCGCGCTCACGTCCTCCGCGAGGCGCGCGCGCACGCCGAAGGTCGCCTGCGGTCGCGCGCCGCCGCCGCAGGCGAATCGACGCCCCGCGGGTGGTTCGCAGGGTTTGGCTCGATCGTGGTCGGCGCCTTCGGGGTCGCGCTCGCGATCGGCGGCGCGGCGGTGATGTCGACAGACCAGGCACCTGAGGCCGCGCTCAGCCCCGAGCGCGTAGCCGCCGCCCCCGTCGAACCGGCCGCAGACGAAAAACCCGCGGACGAGAAGCCCGCAGCGGTCGTCGCCGCCGCCTCGACGCCCGCCGTCGAGCCCCTGACCGACGGCCTCGGGAAGGGAGAGGCCGCGGCGGCGCCCATCGGCCGCGCGAAGGCAGAGAGCAAGGCTCAGGCGGTCGCGGCCGCCCCCCCGCCGGAGCCCTTTCCCGGCGTAGGGACCCGCGGAGCGGCCGCTGAAAAGTCCAAGGCCCGGCTCGTCGCCCAAGAGGCCGATGAGGCCCAGGACGCCCCCGCAGGCGCCGCGGCGCCTTCCAAAAAGGCGGGATCACCCACCAAGGACGAGAGCTACGCCGAGGCGGCCGCGGACACCGCCGCACCTGCCGCCGCGGGCGCCCCCCCTGCGCCTGCGCCTGCCGTCGCCGCACGCCGCGCGGAGACCCGCTCAGAGACCGCCGGCGCGCCCGCTGAAGAGTCCAAGGCGGCGTCGAGCCTCGCGCTCGCCCGCACGGCCCTCGCCGCTCGGCGCTTGGGAGAAGCCGCCCGGCTCTACGACACCGCGCTCGCGCGCCCGGCGCCGGGTGATGCGCCGCGCGGGGTCGTGCTCATCGAGGCGGCCGAGGCCTACGCGGCGCTCGGGGACTTCGCGCGCGCCTCTGCGCTCTTGCGGCAGTCCATCGCTGCGGGTGGCCCCCACGTCGAGCGCGCGCGCGCACAGCTCGACGCGATCGAAGGCGCGCGCCGTGAGGCCGCACGTCCTCGCCCTGTCGAGGATGACGCCCCTGGTTCGACCATGCCCGCCGACCGCGCGTCGAGCCCCCAATCGCTCCCTGCGAGCCCGCTGCCCTGACGGGCGCTCAGCGGCCGAGCCCCCGCGGCGGCGGCGTGAAGCCCTGAATCGCGGCGATGACGGCGTCCTGCACCTGCCACACATCCCACGGGCGGTCGGGGACGTCGTTGAAGAGCATGGAGAAGGCCGCGGGCGAGCCGTCTGCGAACGTCGTGTAGCCTGAGAGCGCCACGACGCCATCGAGCGTGCCCGTCTTCGCGCGGACGCTGTAGGCGGGCGCAGCCTTCATGCGCTTGCGGAGCGTGCCGTCTGCGCCGCCGATCGCGAGCGAGGCGTCGTACTCCGGCAGCGCGGGACGCCGAGCACGCATCCACTGGAGCAGGCGCACGAGCTGCGCCGGCGTGACCGCCGAGTCCCCGAAGAGGCCCGAGCCGTTCGCGAGCCGCACCGTGCCCAGCCCGACCTCGCGCTCCAAGAAGTCGATGATCTCCTGCCGCCCCTCGTCGAAGCCGCCCCGGCCCCGACGCACGGCCCCGAGCACCCGCAGGAGCTGCTCTGCCATGAAATTATTGGAGTATTTGTTCACTTGCGCCACGAGCCAGGCCACCGGACGCGAGGTCTGGCGGCCGAGTAAGACGCGCTCCGCAGGCGGAGGCCCGCTGAGCAGGCGGGTCGCCCCGACGACCTCGATGCCACGCTGCACAAGGAGGGCGCGCAGCGTCTCCCCCACGAACGCGACGGGGTCACTCACGCGACGCCGCGTCTCGAAGGCGGGCTCTCCAACGGCGAGCGCGCCCTCGACCCGCACCACGAGCTGCCCTGCCTCGGTCACAGCTTGAATCTTCAGGGTCGGACGACCTCGGCGTCGGGTGGTCGCCCGGTTGTCGACCCGCACGTGGCTCGACGCAGGATCGACCGTGATCCGCGGCGCCATCCCCGGAGACACCCCGGCCTCCACGCGCACGCGCACCGCGTTGAAGTTCAGGCTCAGCGCGCCCGTCGGCGCACGAAACGCCTCGTCCGTCGTCCGCGCGTCGAACCCCGGCGCCTCGTGGTCGGGCGTGAAGCTTGACTCGTCGAGGAGAAGGTCGCCCTCGACTCGCCGCAGGCCACGCTGGTAGGCCTCGTCGACCAAGCGCCACAAGTCCTCGACGAGCAGGCCCGGATCGCCGCGCCCTACGAGCCAAAGCGACTGGGCGCGGCCCTCGGTGAGCGGGGTCGACCACAGCTCGGTGTCGAGCGTGAAGTCGGGGCCCAAGCGAACGAGCGCCGCGGCCGTGGTCAGCAGCTTCACGTTGGATGCGGGGTGCAGCGGGGCGTCTGCGTCGAGCGCGAGGAGTGCTGCGCCCCCGTCCGCGCCAGCGACGCACAGCCCGAGACGCGCCCCCTTGAGCACAGGCGCTTCGAGCAGAGGCGCGACAGCCGCGATGAGCGTGGGGTCTCCCGTGAGCGGACCCCGCGCTGCGGGCCGCGGCTCGGCGGCCACGCCCACCGGCACGCAGAGCACGAACAGCCACAGCAGGCGAGCGGCGAGCATGGGCTGACACTCTACAGAGGCGCGCGCGTCATCGCACTCGACGCCTCGATTTTCCCGCCGCTGAGTGCGACGATGGGGTCGTGCGCCGCTGGATTCAGAACCTCGTCTTCTTCGCGATCGTCGCCGCCCTCGCGTGGACACTCACGCGCCCGACCGGTGGCCCGCCCGCCGGCCAAGCTGCGCCGCCGCTCAAGCTCGCGCTCCTGGGCGCCGACGCGCCGCTCGACCTGACGACCCTGAATGGGCGGACCGTCGTGCTCGACTTCTGGGCGACGTGGTGCCCGCCGTGCCGCGTGACGCTGCCTGTGCTGCAGAAGGTCCACACGCGCTACAAAGGGGATAAGGACGTCGAGGTGCTCAGCGTGAACACCGAAGGCCCGCGGGCGGCGGAGCTCGTCACGCGCTTCATGCGCCAGAACGCCTACGACTTTCGCGTGCTGCTCGACGATGGCTCAGCGACCCGCGCGTGGCGCGTCGAGTCGATCCCGATGCTCGTCGTCGTCGCGCCCGATGGCACGGTGGACGACGTCGAGGTCGGCGTGCACTCCAGCGATCCCGCACGCATGGAGGCCGCGCTCATCGAGAAGATCGAGGCAGCCCGCGCGCAGACGCGCTGAGCGACTACTTGCCGTCCTTGAGACGGCGCGAGATGCGCTGGTGCTCGCGGTTACCGACGACCTCACGGGCATGGCCGCGGTCGATGCTCCGCACGACGCGGAAGTGCCGCGCCTTGACGTCACGGACGCGCTGGTAGCTGCGCTCCCACAGGTGCTTGGGGTACGAGCCCGTCTCCGCCTCGCGCAGGAGCGCTTCGAGGAGCGCCACCTGCTGGTCGACCGAGTGGCAGACCAAGAACAAGTCGATGCCCGCCTCAAGGCCGAGCAGCGCGACCTCTTCCATCGAGTAGTGCTCGGTGATGGCCTTCATCTCGAGGTCATCGCTGACGACCAAGCCCTTGTAGCCCAGATCCAAGCGAAGCAGGTCCTGCAGCATGGTGCGGCTCAGCGTCGCGGGATGCTTGGGGTCAATGGCCGTGTACTTGACGTGCGCGGTCATCACGAGGTCGAGGTTCGGCGGGCGATGGAACGCGGCGTGGAACGGCACGAGCTCGACCGCGCGCAGCCGCTCCATGTCGGCCTCGCTGTAGGCCATCTCGTGGTGGCTGTCCTGGCGCGTGTCACCGTGACCGGGGAAATGCTTGCCGCAGGCGACGATCGCGTTGTCGTGCAGACCGCGAATCACCGCTCGACCGAGGGACGAGACCTGCTGCGGCGAGCTCGAGATCGCGCGCCGACCGATGACTGGGTTCTGCGGGTTGGTGTTGATGTCCAGAATCGGCGCGAAGTTCAGGTTGAAGCCCGCCGCCGTGAGCTCACGGCCGAGCACAGCGCCCACCTCGTAGGCGAGCGAGACAGAGCCGACCTGGCCCAAGTGCGCCATGTCAGGGAACGTTGAGAACGGCTTCGGCAGCCGGTGGACGAGGCCGCCTTCCTGGTCGACCCCGATGAACGGCGGCACGCCCTGACCCATCGTCCAGAGGTGCTCGGTGAGCTCAAGCACCTGCTCGAAGGTCGGCAGGTTGCGCTTAAAGAGGATGAAGCCGCCGAGGCCCCACTCTTCATCCAGTCGCAACACCTCGGGCGGCACCTTGGGGCCATCGAATCCGACGATGATGCGCTGGCCGATGCGCCGCTTCAAAGTGCGGAGGTCGGACATGGGGTTCCCTTCGTCTCCTGAAGCCTTAGCGCCGACGCAGCGCCCGCTGAAGGCGCGCGAGTGTATCACCGCGGCCGTCGAGTGGCAACCGACGGCCCCGTCGCGTGCTTTTGGGCGGCGCGCGGGTTTCGGGGTACCATCCGCGGCGCATGAGCGCGTCGAGCCCGCACAGCCCGCAGTCGAGGCCGTCTTCGACGACGCGCGTGCGGGTCCCGCTCTCGACGAAGATCTTCGTAGGCCACCTGCTCGCCGTGCTCGTCAGCCTGAGCCTGATCGTCGTGCTGGCGGAGCGCAACGTGCTTGGCCTTGAGAGCCGCTTCTCGCTGGGCCTCGCGGTGCTCTTGCCGGCAGCGCTGATCTCGTGGCTCATCGCGCGGCGGCTGACGCGGCATCTCGACGCGCTGTCCACGGCGGCGACGGCCATCGGCACGGGGGACCTGGGCGAGCGCCTGCCCCCGCCGTCGCCCTCGCACTTCGCCGACGAGATCGACGCGCTGAGCCACTCGACGGCGCGAATGCTTGAGGCGTTGCGCGCCCTCGTCGCGCAGCTTCAGGACGCCTCGACGCGCCTCGACGCGACCTCGACGTCGGTCGTTCGCTCGAGCCACGCCGCCGGCGTGCAAGGCGAGGTCGTGCAGACCCAGCTCACGCAGATGAGCGCTCGCGCGGCGCAGCAGACCGCGGCGGTGAACACGCAGAGCGAGGCGCTGGCCCGCATGCTGAACGACCTGCGCCGCACCGCAGACCTCGCGGGCGAGGCGGCGCGCTCCACGACCCAAGCGAGCGCCGCCGCCGCCCACGGCACCGAGAGCACCCGACAGGCGCTCGACCGCCTGCGGACAGCCTTCGAGCACGTCGAGGCCTCGGGCGCGGACGCGCTGCGGCTCACAGACCGGACTGCCGAGATTCACGACATCGTGGAGACCATCGGCCGGCTCGCGCACCAGACGCACCTGCTCGGGGTGAACGCGTCGATTGAAGCGGCTCGAGCGGGCGACGCGGGTCGAGGCTTCTCGGTTGTCGCGGACGAGATCAGGCGGCTGGCCGAGGTCTCGGGCCGAAGCGCCGAGCGGATCCGCGTCATCGTCTCGGGCATCGACGACAACAGCCGCAAGGTCGTGGAGTCGATGCAGGCGTCCACGCTCGACATCGTCGCGGGGCGCCGCGATCTAGACGACATCGGCCGCGCGCTCGACACCGTCGCGCAGCTCACGCGGCACGAGGCGCATCAGGTCGAGGGGCTGTCGACGCTCACGGCCGCGCTCTCAACGCTCGCCGACGACGTCACGCGCGCGGGGCAAGACGTGCGCCGCTTGGCCGACCACAACCGCGCGAGCGCCGAGCAGGTCGAGGTCGCCTCGGGGGAGCAGCTGCGGCGGGCGCGCGAGCTCGAGGCCGCTGCGCGGGGCCTCGGCGAGCTCTCGTCCGAGCTGATGAGCGTCGCGCGACGCTTCAGGCTCGACTGACGTGGCCGTTGAGCGCTACTTGGTCGCCGAGCTTGGCACGCACAGGGTCGGCCTCGACTTGGCAGACGTGACCGAGGTCGCGCCTCTAGACAGGGCCGTTCGCGTCCCCTGGGCGCCGACCTGCGTGCGGGGCGCCGTCGAGCACCAGGGGCGGCTGACAACGCTCGTCGATCTGGCCGCGCTGCTCGGGCTGGACACAACTGCCGCGCCCAGAGTGGCGGTCTTCATTGATCGACCCGAGCTGCCCGTGGCGCTGTGTGTCGTGGGCGTGCACATCGTCGAGGCGCGAGACGCCGTGCGGAACCTCGCGCCGACGGCCTCGCTGCCGCAGAGCGGCTGGACCATCGACGCCCTCACGACCCCCGCGCTCGCGTTTGAGCACATCGACCTTGAGCGTGTCCTCGCCGCCATCGACGCGGCGTTTCGGGGGAGCTGAGCGTGGACCTGTCGCGGTACCGCCACCTCTACGTCTCCGAGACTCAGGAGAACCTCGACAAGCTCAGCCGCCTGCTCGTGGAGGTTGAGAGCCAACCCAGTAATCGCTCGGCGGTGGATACGCTCTTTCGACTCGTCCACTCGATCAAGGGCATGAGCGGGACGATGGGCTACTCGCCCGTCTTCGAGCTCGCGCACGGGCTCGAGGACCTGCTTGACCACTTTCGGACCACGCGTGTGCCGCTCACGCCCAGCGCCGTCGACGCGCTGCTGGGGGGACTTGACCGCATCGGCCAGTGGGTCGCGGACGTGGACGCGGAGCGCCTGCCGCTGTCGTTGGACGCTGCCGCGCGCGCCATCGCGGACCGCGCGCGTGCCGCGCTCGCTGAGCTCAAGGGCGCCTCGGGCGGACCATCGCAGCCCCTGTCGAGCGCAGCGGATGAAGTGCGCGTCGAAGTCCAGCTCGCCCCGACCGTGACTGACCCCGCCCTGCGCGCGCTGCTCGCATGGCGTCGGCTGACCGAGATCGGGCAAGTCCGCTCCGTCTCCCCCCCTTTGGGCGCGCTGCGGAGCGGTCGTCTGGAGCAGCCGCTCTCGGTCGTCGTCGCGACGCGGTGGTCGCCCGAAGACCTCCGAGCGTGGCTGCGTCTGATGCCCGAGGTCGTCGAAGTGACCGCGGCGCGTGCGGCCACGGTCATCGAAGAGGACGCGCTCGAGCTGACCTTCTCAAGTGACCTCGCGCCTGCGAGCCCTGAGAAGAGCGCGTGGTCGGCGGAGCCCATCAACCGTCCCGCGCGGCCCGTGTCGCGCCCGCTCCCGCGAATGACTATCGAGATCCCCGCTCGTCCGCGGATCGACGCGGACGACTTCGACGCGCTGGCGTTCGTCGCTGAGCCGCCGCCCGTCGAGCCGCCGCCCGTCGAGCCGCCGCCCGCCGAGCCGCCGCCCGCCGAGCCGCCGCCCGCCGAGCCGCCTGCGCTCGACGCCGCCGTCGTGAAGACCAGTCGGTCTGCGCGCGCTGTGCGTGTGCGGACCGACTGGCTCGATGGCGTGCTGAGCCGCACCGCGGACCTGCGCCTGATCGCCCAGCGCCTGTGGTCGCTGGAGCGCACGCGGGACGACCCGGCGCTCGCGAGCGCGGTCGCGGACCTGTCTCGGGTGATCAACGCCCTGCACGCGGACGCGCTCGAGGTGCGGATGACGCCGCTCTCGATCCTCACGAGCCGCCTGCCCCGCGTCGTGCGCGACCTGGCGCGGCAGGCGGGCAAGCACGCGCAGCTCGCGCTGCACGGGGATGACCTCGCGCTTGACCGCGCCATCATCGAGGGCCTCGACGCGCCGCTGACGCATTTGGTCACGAACGCGATCGAGCACGGCATCGAGACCCCCGAGGAGCGCGTCCGGCGCGGCAAGGCGCCGCACGGCACGCTGACTCTGCGGTGCGCCCGAGAGCGAGACGAGCTCGTGCTCGACCTCGAGGACGACGGCCGCGGCGTGGATGTGGCGCGCCTGGCCCAGCGGGCTGAGGCTTTGGGCCTGCTCGACCGCGCACGCGCCGAGGCGCTGGGCCGCAATGATCTGGTGCGGCTGTTGTGCATGCCGGGCCTGACGACGCGCGAGACGCCGGGGGACAACTCGGGGCGGGGCGTGGGCCTCGACGCGGTGCACGAGTCCGTGCAGGCGCTCGGCGGCCTGATAGAGGTCACCACAGAGCTCGGCGTGGGCACCCGCGTCCGCTTGCGCCTGCCACGCACCCCGGGGATCGCGCGCGTGCTGCTCGTCGAGGCGGGGGGGCGCACCTGGGGCGTGCCGCTCGGGCGCGTCATCACGACCGCGCACCTCGAGGCGCAGCCCATGGCCACCGGGGCTCCCCCCAGCGCGACATGGGACGGCGCGACGCGTCGCGCCTACGACCTGTGCGCACTGACCGAGGGCCGCGCCCATGCCCCCTCGTCGCAGAGGTTCTTGGGGGTGGTTCACGCGGCGGACGACGGCCCGTTCATCATCGCGGTCGACCGCGTGGTCGGGCAGCAGGACGCTGTACTGCGTCCGCTCGGCCCGCTTCTAGAGCGCGTCGAGGGCCTCTTCGGCGTGACCCTCGACACGCAGGGGCAGCCGCTCTTCCTGCTCGACCTGCCGAAGGCGGTGTCCAACGCCCGGAGCGATGCCCCGTGACCGAGATGACGCCGGTCCCCGCCCGAGCGCGCCGTGAGCGCCTGCTGGTGTGCGACGACGAGAAGCTCATCCGCGACCTGCTCGTGCGCGCGCTGACGGCCCGCGGCTTCGAGGTCGACGAGGCCGCAGACGGCGAGGCCGCACTCGCGGAGATTCGGCGGAGCCCGCCCGACCTCGTCCTGCTGGACGTGATGATGCCCCGCATGGACGGCCTCGAGGTCGTCCGAGCCCTCCGCGCGGACCCTGACCTGCGGGGGGTGCAGGTCATCGTCCTCACAGCGCGCGCGAGCCAAGATGCCCTTAAAGAGGTCCTGGCGGCGGGCGCGGACGACTACATCGCCAAGCCCTTTCATCTGGGCGAGGTCATCAGCAGGGTCGACGCGCACCTGCGCATCGTCCGCTACGCCGAAGAGCTCGAGCGCAAGCGCCAGGACAGCCAGACGCTCGTCGAGATCAGCCAGCGCCTGACCGGTCGCCTCGACCTGCCGACGATCCTCGCCGAGGTCGCCCAGCGTGTGTCCGCGGTCCTCGCCGCGGACCGCTGCTCGATCGTGCTGCTCGACACGGACGCGCGCACTGGGCGCGTGGTGGCCGCCTCCGACAGCCCCGCGCGCATGGACCGGCGCATCAGCGTCGACGCCTACCCGGAGATCGGGCGTGTCGTGCGGACGCGCGCGCCGCTCATTGTGACCGACATCGCCGCCGATCCGCTCTTCGACCCGGTCAAGGACCAGCTCGCGCAGCTCGACGTGCGCTCTGTCGCGCTCTTCCCGATGTTCGAGGCGGACCGTCTGATCGGGGTGCTCTTCTTGCGGTCGCGCGCGCCGACCACGACCTTCGCGACGCGCGAGCGCGAGTTCGGTCAAATCGTGGCCAACGCGACTGCTGTGGCCGTATCGAACGCGGAGATCTTTCGGGAGATCCGTGAGGAGACGGACCGGCAGGCGCAGGCGCGCGCCAGCGCCGAGCAGCGCCTGCGGCGCGTCGAGCAGTACCACGGCTTCTTTGAGAGCGCGGCGGACGCCACCTTCATCACAGACGAGCACGGCGTCGTCCTCTTCGTGAACCGGCAGGCCGAGGCGATGACCGGCCTGTCTCGCGTGCTCGCCTGCGGCCTCGAGTTCGCCGCGCTCGTGGTGCCCGAGCACCGCGACCGGCTGCGCGCGATGCTCACGGAGCTGAGCACGAGCGCGTCGGGCGCGCGCGCCGACCTCGAGCTGTCAGGCGACCTGTCCGGCGACCGACCGACCACGGTCAGCGTGAACCTGTCGCGCCTGCCGGGGGAGCCGCCGGCGTTCTGTCTGAGCGCGCGCGATGTCACGCAGGAGCGCGCCGTGGGCCGGGAGCTCGAGCGCACCCGCGACTTTCTGAGGAGCCTGATCGACGCCTCGCTCGACGCCGTGGTCGCCACGACCCTCGACGGGCGCGTGCTCGTCTTCAACCGCGCGGCCGAGCGCCTGTTCGGACGCCCTGCGAGCGACGTCGTCGGGCGCCTTGGGCTCTCGGGTCTGATGCCGCCGGGGGGCGCCGCCGAGCTCGCGGAGCGGCTGCGCGCCCCAGACGATGGCGGTGACGGGCGAATCACGCCGCCCCTCTCACGCATCGTCTTGAGCGCAGACGGCAGCTCCATCCCCGTGCTCGTCAGCGCGTCGACCGCCCGCAGCGAACACCACGAGACCGCCGTGCTCTTCTTCTTTCAGGACCAGCGTGAGCAGCTCCGCATCCGGAGTGCGCTCGAGGAGACGCAGCAGCGACTCGACGCCAGCGAGAAGCAGGCGCTCTTGGCGGAGCTCGCGGGCGCGGCGGCGCACGAGCTCAACCAGCCATTGACGAGCGTCCTGGGCTACGCGGAGCTCCTGACACGCAAGTTGCCACCCGAGGATCCGACGCGTCGCCCCCTCGAGGTCATCCACCGAGAGGCGAGCCGAATGGCCGAAATCGTCAAGCAAATCGGGCAGATCACCCGCTATGAAACGACGACCTACGTCGGCTCGACGCGGATCATCGACCTGGCCGCGTCGACCGGCGCTGCGCCCCCCGCCCCCAAGCCCGGAGAGCCCGCATGAATCGCCTACGCCTGACTCGCTGGGCGCTCTGCGCCGCAATGTTGCTCTCGCTCGGCGCGCCCGCAGCCGCGCAGACGCCGGACGCTGCGACGCTTGTCGCTTCGGCCACGGCGCGCAACGGCTTTGGTTTCGACCAAGGGTCGGCGCGCGTCCGTCTGTCGATCACAGGCGGCGACCAAGCGCCGAAGGAGCGCGTCCTCCGGGCCCGGACGCTCCGCGGCGGCGCTGGCGGGCCCCGCACCGTGCTCCGCTTCTTGAGCCCCTCAGAGGTCCAAGGCGCGGCTTTTCTGCTCGTCGAGCAGCCGGGAGACGCGCCGGACGATATGCACTTGTACCTGCCCGCCCTGAAGCGCACCCGCCGCATCGCCGGCAGCCAAAAGGACGGCAGCTTCATGGGGACCGACTTCACCTACGCCGACCTTGAGTACCGCGACGTCAAGACCGCGGCGTACTCACCCGTCACCGAGGCATCCCTGGACGGCGTGCCCTGTTGGCGCGTCGAGGCGCGACCGACCGCCCCCGCAGCGGGGGTGAGCCGCGTCGTGCTGCACATCCGGCGCGACAACGGGCTCATTCAGCGCAGCGAGCTGCACGCCGCGGACGACCGGCTGCTCAAGCGATACACTCTGCGCGCCTTCGCGGCGCTCGAGGGCAAACCGACGCCTTCCGAGGCGGAAATGCACACGGTCGAGACGGGCCGCACCACCCGCCTGACCATCGACGAGGTCGACACGCGCGCGCCGCTCGACCCCGCTGACTTTACCCCCGAGAGCCTCTCGCGAGGATGATGGCGCTGATCGTCGCGCTCGCGACGCCCTCCGATATGCAGGTCATTGCGCGGTTCGAGGCCGCGATAGAGGGCGATCTCGCGCACGACGCGGCGGATGAAGACCTGCTCGCGGCGAGCACGCGCTGGACGCTTGGGGTCGAGACACGGCTCTCCGCGGCGACGCTGATGCACCTCGAGGGCGCCCTGCGAGGCGCTGGCCGAACGCCTTCGCCGGGCGAGTGGCGGGGCCTGGCCCCCGCGCGTGGCCGCGCCGAGGCAACGGCAGAGCTCGGCGAGGCCTGGCTCTCGCACCGCCGTGGGCCGCTGCGTCTCGATGTCGGACAGCTCATCGTGCGCTGGGGCGTGATGGACCTGCAGAGCCCAAACGACGTGCTCAACCCGATGGACCTTCGAGACGGGCCGCCGCGCGCGGGCGCGACCGACGTGCCGGTGCGCCCCATCCCCATGCTGCGGGCGAGCCATGTGAGCGACGACCTGAGCCTTGAGCTGGTCTGGCAGCCCTTCTTCGTGCCGCACTGGGGCAGCGCGACAGACAGCGACTGGGCGGCGACCCGCCTCGACCCGAGCCTCGCTGGCGCGCTCTCGCTCACCGACTTGCTGGTTGCGCCCTCTGCGAGCGAGGCGCTCCAGCCGCTGCTGTTGACGCCGGACCCGCCCGAGGCGTGGCCGTCGAACGGCAGCGTCGCCGCCCGAGTCGGCACCTCGGGCGAAGGGTTGGACCTGCACGCGCAGGTGAGCTGGGCTTGGGACCGCACGCCGACCTTGCGCGTGGACCCGGAGCTGACCGCCCTGCTTGTGGCCGCGCGTGAGGACGATCTGCCCACGCTTCTGCGGCTCTACCCGCGCGTCGCGCCGCGGCTTGCGGACGGGGGACGCGCGGTAGAGGCGCGCCACGAGCGTACCCTGACGGCGGGGGTGGACGCCGCGATGGCGGTCGACGCCTACGTGGTCAAGGCTGAGGTCGCCGCGACCCCAGGGCGCACGCTGTACGACGCTGCGCTCCAGCCCGTGCGCGCCCCGGCCCTGTCGTGGGCCGTCGGCGTCGACTGGCTCGACGACGAGGCGCTCTCGGCCACGCTGGAGCTCAGCGGGCTCACCCCCCTGCGCGACGGCGAGTATCTGCTCTTTGGCCGGGGATGGGCGCAGGCGGGGGGTGTGGCCCAGTGGCGGCCGTCCCAGGTCGAGGGCGTCGAGGTCACGCTCGCGCTCCAGCACGCGCTCACGGCCCGGGCGTGGGCGGCTTCTCCCACGGTCGCGTGGTCGCCGCCCCGCGCGAGCGCAGACGCGCTGCGGCACACGCTCGCCGCGGGCCTGCTCCTGCTGGACGGCGAGGCGGGCACGCTGATGGGCGCATTTGGCCACAACGACGCGGCGCACCTGCGGTACACCTTGTCCCTCTGAGCCGTCGCCGCCCGAGGACGCCCTTGGATCTTTTCGACCACGCCCGTGCGCACGCCCCCGACGCGAGGCGCCACTTGCCCCTGGCCGAGGCGGTGCGCCCCGACGCCCTCGAGGCCGTGCTCGGCCAAGACCGCCTGCTCGGCGAGGGCAAGCCCCTGCGCCGCGCGATCGACAGCGACCGCGTGCCGAATCTGGTTCTGTGGGGCCCGCCGGGCACAGGCAAGACCACCATCGCGCGGGTGCTCGCCGGCCGGACCGGCCACCACTTCGAGCCGTTCTCCGCTGTGCTCGGCGGCGTCAAGGAGCTGCGCGTCGCGGTCGAGGCCGCGCGCGAGCGCCTCAAGTACGAGCGCCGCCGAACGATCCTCTTCGTGGACGAGATCCACCGCTTCAACAAGGGCCAGCAGGACGCCCTGCTGCCGCACGTCGAAGACGGCACCGTAACCCTCGTCGGCGCGACGACGGAGAACCCGAGCTTCGAGCTCAACGCCGCGCTGCTCTCTCGGGCGCGCGTGGTCGTCTTGCAAGCCCTCACGCCGGAGCGCGTGCGCGACATCTTGGTGCAGGCCCTGGCGCATCCCGTCGCGCAAGGCAGGTGGCCGGGCGCGCAGGTCGAGCCCGACGCCCTCGACCACCTCGCGGGCCTGTCGGGGGGGGACGCCCGCCGCGCACTGACCGCGCTCGAGGCCGCGCTCGACTTCGCGCCCGCGGGCGAGCCCGTGACGCTCGCCGCCGCTCAGGCCGCGCTCGACCGCCGCGTGCTCACCTACGATAAAGGCGGTGACCAGCACTACGAGGTCGTGAGCGCTTTCATCAAGTCACTGCGCGGCAGCGACCCCGACGCCGCCGTGTACTGGATGCTCCGCATGCTCGAGGCCGGCGAGGACCCGCTCTTCGTGCTGCGCCGCATGCTCGTGTTCGCCAGCGAGGACATCGGGCTCGCGGACTCCGCCGCGCTCGGGGTCGTGAACGACTGCCACGCCGCGTTTCGCGTCATCGGGCTGCCGGAGGGGCTCTTTCACCTGGTCCACGCGGCGACCTATCTGGCCTGCGCGCCCAAGAGCAACACGGTGCTCACCACCCTCGCCGCAGGGCGCACTGCGGTGTCTCAACACGGCGCGCTGCCCGTCCCGCTCCACCTGCGCAACGCCACGACCGGCCTGCAGAAGCAGCTCGGCTACGGCGACGGCTATCGCTACCCGCACGAGTTCGCGGGCAACTACGTGGCCCAGCGGTACATGCCAGACGACTTGGAGGGGTTGACGCTCTTCCATCCGCGCGGCGCGGGCGCCGAACCCGCGCTCGCTGAGCGTCTCACGGCGTTGAGGGCGCAGGCGGGGCAGACGCCGGCGCCACCACCGGAGGCGAAGTCGCCGCGGAGATAGCGGCCGCGTCGAGGCCGAGCTCCTCTCCCATGCGGCTGACGGCTTGGCGAATCTGCGCCGCCGTCACGCCGTCCGCGTCGCGGTACTC
>CANLBD010000016.1 GCA_947488215.1 Myxococcales bacterium
CCGCCGCACGCGAAGGCCTCGCGACCCGCGCCGCCGCCACCGCCGCCCGCGCCGTTGCCCGGGTCGCCGCCACGGCCACCGCGCCCGCCGGCGCCACCCTCGCTCGCGCGCAGGTCGCTGGCCTCGACACGCAGGCCGGTGGAGTCGACCACCATGAGCGCGAACGACGCGCCGCCGCCACCGCCGCCCAGGCCGCTCTGCCCGCCGCAGCCGCCTGCGCCGCCGCCGCCGCCGCTGCCGCCCGTGCCGTCAATGACCGCAGCGCCACCGCCGCCGCCGCCGCCACCGCCCGGCGGGCCATTGGGGCCGAGCTGGCCGTCCGCGCCGCTCGCCGTGCGCCAGTCGCCGAGCGGGTCGGTCGCCCCGCCATCGCCGCCGAGGCCGTCCGCGCCCGCGCTGGGTGCGGCGGGGTTGCAGCCGGGCCCGCCGTCGCCGCCCGCTGCGCCGCCGCCCCGCGGGCCACCGTTGCCGCCGCACCCGGGAAACTGGCCCGCCTCGCCGTCTTGACCTCGGGGTCGGCCTGCGCCGCCTTGCCCGCCGGTCGCGCCGCACGCGCTCGCGCCTCCTGCGCCGGGCGCTCCGCCGCAGCGTCCGCCGCCCTGACCCGGCTGGCCATCGTCGCCTCGCGCGCCGTCCGCGCCGCTCAGGCCTGCCGCGCCTGCCCCCGCTTGCGCTCGGACGGCGCGCAGGGTGAGCGCCGGCGCCACGCGCGCGCTGATCGCGACGACCGAGCCGCCAGGTCCCGGATCGCCCGCGGCTTCGACGGTCACCAGGTCGACCGCAGTCGGCGTGCGCACGCCCTCGGCCAAGACCGTGACCACGCGGCCACGGTCGGGCACGTCGTTGAACACGAGCGACTCGGTCCGCGCGCTGCGGGCCCAGCTCAGGTTGGGGTCGTAGCCGCCGTAAAGCGAGACGCCGTCGACCAAGCGCACCTGCTCGGCATAGCGGCCACTGGCCAACGCGATGCCGACCACCTCGGGTCGCATCGACGCCTCATCGAGCGCGGCGCCGATCGTGGCAAAGGGGCGGTCAGGCGTCCCGCGTGCGGTCTCAGGGTCCGCGTCGTCGTCGACGAAGACGAGGGTCTCTCGGTCTCCGTCCAGCGCGTCGCAGTTCGTGTCCGAAAATGCGGGGTCGGGGGTGTCCTGCGCGTTCGGATTAATCAAGGAATCCGAGTCGTTACAGTCGCGGTCATCGGGCACGCGGCCGGGGCCGGGCATGCACGACCGCACGCCGATCGGGCCGCCGAAGCCGTCGCCGTCGGCGTCCGGCCACTGGAGCGGCACGCCCTCGTCCGCGAAGCCGTCGCAGTCGTCGTCGGCCTCGTTGCAGACCTCGGCTTGGGGCACACACGGCGGTGGTCCCGCGTCGATGGCGGCGTCGGGCTCGGCGGCGTCGGGATCGCTGGCGTCGAGCTCGGCGGCGTCGGGCACCTCGGCGTCGCGCGCAGCGGCGTCTTCCGGCGGTGGCCGCGGCGGCACATAGGCGTCCGCCACCTTCGCGTCCGGTGGCACGTAGGCGTCCCCCAGGTCGGGGCGGGGCGGAGCGGCGTCCGTGGGCGTGACCCCGGGCGGCGCGGGAAAGTCCGAGTCGGCGCAGCCCAGCACAAGCAGGGCGACCAGCGTGGTGCGGGCGGCGCGCATCGTTCGCCTCAGGCGACCGTGACGCCGGGCGTCAGGTAGACGTCCTGCGTGGCGTGGAGGAGCGCGACCCCGTCCTTGACGGGCTTCTGGAAGGCCTTGCGGCCCAAGATCAAGCCGGTGCCGCCCGCGCGCTTGTTGATCACAGCGGTCCGTACGGCGTCGTACACGTCGTTGTCGCCGGCCGCGCCGCCGGAGTTGATGAGGCCCTGACGGCCCATGTAGCAGTTCACGACCTGGTAGCGGCACAGGTCGATGGGGTGGTCGCTCGAGAGCTGCGAGTAGACCTTGTCGTGCGTCTTGCCGAACTTGACCGCCTTATAGCCGCCGTTGTTCTCCGGCATCTTCTGCTTGATGATGTCGGCCTTGATCGTGACGCCCAGGTGGTTGGCTTGCCCCGTGAGGTCGGCGCTCACGTGGTAGTCCTTGTCGGCGGTCTTGAACGCGTTGTTGCGCGTGTAGCACCACAGGATCGTGAACAGGCCGAGCTCGTGGGCGCGCTGGAAGGCCTGCGCGACCTCTTGAATCTGTCGCGGGCTCTCGGGGCTGCCGAAGTAGATCGTCGCCCCGACGCCGACGGCGCCCATGTCGAAGGCCTGCTCGACCTGCGCGAACATGACCTGGTCGAACTGGTTGGGGTACGAGAGCAGCTCATTGTGGTTGAGCTTGAGGACATAGGGGATCTTGTGGGCGTACTTGCGGGCCGTGGACGCGAGCACGCCCAGCGTGGACGTGACGCCGTTGCAGCCGCCCTCGATGGCCAGCTTGATGATGGCCTCGGGGTCGAAGTAGATGGGGTTCGGCGCGAAGGACGCGCCGGCCGAGTGCTCGATGCCCTGGTCCACCGGCAGGATGGACAGGTAGCCCGACCTGCCGAGGCGGCCGTGGTTGTAGAGCGACGCCAGGTTCCGCAGCACGGTCACCGGGCGGTCCGTGATCGAGAACACACGGTCGATGAAGTCCGGCCCGGGCAGGTGGAGCAGGTCCTTCGCGACCGTACCGCAGGTGTGGTTCAGCAGGCTGTCGGCCTCGGCGCCGAGCACGTTCTGGATCTGGGCGAGCATCGTGGGTCTCCGGCAGGGCGTGAGCGGGGCACGCAGCCCCAAGCACGCGCACGCTAGCCGCAGACGCGCGCCGCGGCAAGGCGGGCGCCGCTACTCGAAGCGGACCGAGCAGCGCCCCTGCACGCACGTCGTCAGGACGAGCCGGTCTTTGGCGCACCGCGTCGCCTCGCCGTGCTGGTACGACATGTCCAGCACAGGCTCTTGGAGCGGCGCGTCGGGCGAGCGGCGGGCGACGATCAGGTGGCCCTCGCCCGCGCGGAACTCGTAGCCGAAGGAGAAGTCGAAGCGACCTGGCTTCTGGGACTTCATGTCGCGCGCCAAGTCCGGCTGGCAGCGGGTCGCAAACAGGTCGATGGGCTTGTCGTAGTGGCCGTAGAGGCTGACCTTCCACGTCGAATTGTTGCGCAGAAAGCGATAGGGCATGCCCGAGGCCTCCTGCACGATCACGCCGCTGCGGCCAAGGATGGTGTTGCGCACGTCGTCGAACGCGGACCCGTACATCAAGTACGACGCCGCCTTGAGCAGGGTGGCGACGGGCGCGCTCTTGCGCAGGAACTCGCGCAGGCCGGCGCGCTGCTCAAAGGCGGTGTCCGAGAGGTCGCCCGAGAAGTAGAGCACGCGGCGCGGGTTCTCAGGCGCGTCGCCGGGGGCGCGGAACACGATCTCGAGGCCGGTAAAGGGCTTGCCGAGCGCGTCAGTCACCTCGCCGGAGGCGTCGAACCGCACGCCGCGCGCCGACTCGATGGTGTGGCCGGTGCGGGCCAAGAAGAACATCATGAGCGCGCCCACGCCCGTGTAGCTGTCCTGCTTGAGCTCCGCCTTCATGCTCTGCGTGCGAAAGAAGTTCAGGCCGAGCAGCTTGTCGATCGACGTGCGCAGGCGCTTGACGCCGCCGAGGACCTTCGCGGCGGGGTCGCGCTGCGGTGCGGGCACCTCGCCCACAGGCTCGAGGCCGAGCAAGACATAGGTGCGGGCCTTGGGGAACACCGTCACCGCGTTCACGATGTCCGGCCCCGCGAAGGGGTAGAAGACGACCGGCAGCGCGACGTCCGCGAGCTGCTCGGCCACGAAGGCCCGGAGCGGCGCGAGGGTGCGGGCGTCATAACGACCCCACGCGGCTGTCATCTCGCGCGCATAGCCTTGGTAGGCCACGCCGCGGGCCTTGGTCGCAGGCTCACCCTCGGTCGGCGGCAGGCCCGCGAGCAGGCGCGCGGCGATGTCGGCCTCCGTCGCGCGGGCGGGCACGCTCACGGCGAGCACGAGCGTCAACGTCAGCGTCCACAAGTTCCCCAGCAGGCTTCTCATGGGCGCGCGGTGTATCACAGGTCAGCCAGCGCGCGCACGCAGGGGCGTCAGGCGCAGCAGCAGCGGGATCGTCTTGCGTCCGTCGACGATCGCGCCGTGATTGTACTGTGACCTCAGGTAGAGCACTCGGGCGCGCTTCGCCGATGCGGGCAGGTCGGACACGCTGTTGGGAATCCGAGGGAGCCGGGCCGCACGCTTGAACCCGGTCAAGAGCTTGTCGCAGGCCTCTGCCGTATCCTCGCCCACGAGCACCAGTCGCTTGCCCCCCGTGCGGGCAAAGCGGGCGAAGGCGTCGGACGCGCCGTAGAGGCCGTCGAGCAGGATGACCTGCGCGAGGCGAGCCTCATCGAGCCATGTGGCGACCGTGCGGAACCCGCCGCTGTGAGCGACTGCCACCGCGGGGCCGCCGGGTGTGCGAATGCCCGCCGCGCGCACCGCCCCGAGCAAGGCGTCGAGCGATGTCCAGCGCGGGTGCTCCGCGTTGCTCTTCGGCGCCTCCGGCACGACAAACAGGGCGTTCTGCCGGCTGTCTCGGAACTGCGAAGCCAGCGCGTGGCGGCTCCACGCCTCGTCGAGCGTGACGTTGTAGCCGTGCACATAGGCGACGACGCCGGCCGTCGCGCGGTTGTAGCCCGGCGGGGCGTAGACCCAGACCGGCCCCGCCTTTGTCTTGAGGCGCCAAGCGGAGCCGCCCGCGACGCTCTGGCGTTCCAGCTTGGCGGGCTTGGCGGGCTTGGCCGGCTTTGCCTGCTTGGCCTGCTTGGCTGACTGCCCGCGCAGTCGCGCCTCGGCGGGCGCGTAGGCCCCGAGGGCCGCTGAGAGGGCGAGGACCCACGCGAGCAACCGCAGCGAAGAGAGCATACCGCGGAGTCTAACTGACTGCGCGGCGTTGGCGCGACGTGCATTTGACCGCTCTGGGTAAGGCGCGCGGGCGCCCCTCGCGATGCTCAGGCAAGCGTCTCCCAGAGGGCGTAGGCGGCCGTTGCGAGGCCGATGAACGGCAGCGCCCGGAGCGCCCACGCCACGAGGTCAGGCGCCACAGCCGGCGCGGCGCTGATTTGCGGTCGTGGCGGTGTGGGCGCGTTCGGCCCCGGAAGGGGCTTCGGCGCGGGCACCGGCGCGGGCGCGTCCCCGACCTGGCTGTCCGAGGTAAAGCCGCGGGCGGCGTCGAGCCGGAGCGTGACCGTCCACCCGGCGACGTCCAGCGCGGCGCCGTCCGCCACGCCTGTAGGTCGAAGCGGTGCGAGGGCTTGTCCGCCCGCGCGCGTCCCCCCGGGCCCGCCTTGGTCGGTCACCGCGATCTCGTAGCCGCCGCGGGCCACTCGACGCACCTCGACTCGGGCGTGCGCACGGCTGACCGCGGGGTCGTCGAGGCACACGCCGCAGCTCGGGTCACGCCCAAGCAGCGCGGAGACCACGGGGTCGCCGGCGTCCCCGCGCGCCGCGAGCCGGTGGGGGGTCGCGCGGCCACCCCGGCCCGCGGGGGGGCTGACGACGACGACGAGGTCCGGCGTGTCGGTCGGGCGCTGCGGCGGGCTCATGGCGGTCTTCGGAGTGTACCACTTGAGCCGCCCACGCGCACCCGCGGCCCGCGGTGGGGCGTTAGCCACGCACCCTCGGCGTCCGCGTCCAAGCGCACGCTCCCGTGCCGTGCGGTGTCGAGCCAGGCCACGCCCCGCCGCGCGTAGCGGTCTACGATGCCCTCACGCGGGAAGCCCCACGGGTTCTTCACGCCCGTCGTGAACACGACCGCTCGCGGCGACACGGCGCGCAGGAGCGTGGGTGTGCTGCTCGTCGTGCTGCCGTGGTGCGGGGCCTTCAGGACGTCTGCGCGGAGGTCCGCCCCGTGGTGAGCCACGAGACGGACCTCGGCGTCGGCCTCGATGTCGCCGGTGAACAACGCTCGGCCCCCCGGCCAGTCGAGGCGCGCCACGAGCGAGGTGTCGTTGGGCTCGGCTCGGAGCGGCGGGTCGTGCGGGAGAAAGCGCAGCGCGCAGGTCGGGCCGAGCGGGAGCGACAGCGCGCCGGGGTCGCTCAGGGGCGCGCGCGTCCGGGCGCCCCACGTCGCGCGGACCAAGACGGCGTGGGCGTCCGCGGGGGCGAAGACGCGCGCGACGTCGAACCACCGCAAAGTGGCGGCAAGCCCGCCTGTGTGGTCGGGGTGGGCGTGCGTCGCGACGACCGCGTCGAGCGCGTCGACACCGAGCAGCCGCAAGCGAGCGCGCACGACCCGCGCCTCGGGGTCGGGGCCGGCGTCGATCAGCGCCGCGTGCGCGCCGCACTTGACGATGATCGCGTCCCCTTGGCCGACCGGCAAGAACTCGACGAGCACCGCGGGGGGGCGGACGACCACGGTCGCGACACCCAGGGCCGCGCTGATCGCGACCGCGGCTCTGGGCAGGCCGGCGCGCGCGCCCGCCCAGAGCACGAGCGGCGCCGCGAGCCCCCACGCCGCGTGCGCGCCCACGACCCAGACCGGCCCCGCCAGCGCGCCGGTCTCCTCGACGAGCGCTGTGAAAAACGCCGTCGCCTCGCAGGTCCAGGCCAGCGGCGCGGGCGACAGGGGCGCGAGCGCGAGCGCCAGCATGCCCGCGGGGACGAGCACACCGGACGCGACCGGCACCAGCAGCAAGTTCGCCCACGGCGCGGCGGGCGAGAGGGTGCCGAAGAAGCCCGCCTGCAAGGGCGCGGTGGCGGCGCTCGCGGCCAAGCTCGCGCGCAGCCAGCTCACGGGACCCTGCCCCTCGGCGAGCACGATGAGCGTGAGCACCGCGCCGAACGACAGCCCGAACGAGGGCTCTCGCGCCACGGTCGGGTCGGGCCAGAGCACGGTCAGCGCCGCGAGGCCGAGCAGGTTGAGCGGCTCGGCGCGGCGTCGGACGACATGGCCCAAGAGCATGCCACCGGTCATCACGCCGGACCGCACCGCCGCGAGCGGCCACTCCGAGAGGCCCACGAAGAGCCAGGCGACGGGGAACGCGCACAGGGCCGCAGCGCGGCTCGGCTCAAGCGCGCCGAGCTTGGCCGCGAGACGACGCACCGCGACGAAGACGACCCACGCGAGCCCGCTGATGTGCAGCCCGCTGACCGACAGCAGGTGGCCGGTGCCCGTTGTCTCGAACGCGCGCACGACGGCGTCGTCGAGGCCCGACTGGTCGCCGAGCAGCAGCCCGCGCAGCACCTGAGCGCCCTGCACATTGGGCGCGCGGTCGAGCGCTGCGTGCGCCCCGCGGCGCAGCGCGAGCCACGCGAGGGAGACCGAGTCTGCCGGTTCGAGCACTCGCGCGTGGCCGCGAGCGGTCCACCCCAGCCGGCGGGTCGTCGACCACGCTTGGGCGTCGAAGAGGCCATCCGCGTCCGCGGGTGAGGGCCGTCGAGGCGGCGCGGTCAGCCTCACCTCGACGCGGGCGCCGACCCCCAGGCCCGCGGGCAGTCGCGGGACGCTCAGGCGCAGCAAGTAGCCGGGCGCAGCGTCGGGCTCGAGCCGCAAGCGCGGGGTCTCGCCGGTGAGCTCGACAGCCCGGACGACGGCGGACTGGCGGACCCCCTCAAGGACCGGCTGCTGTGCAGCCCACCGCGCACCCCAAAAGACCCCCGCGCCGCCCAGACACACGGCGAGCGCCGGCAAGAGCAAGGCGATTCGTCCCCGAGAGGCCAGCGCGAGGCCCACGCCGAGCGCGACACCCCACGGCCACGGAGGAAGGGCGCCGAGCACGACGCCCAGCGCAAGCGGGAGGAGAGGGGCGCGCACATCGAGTAATCGGTCGCTGCGCCGGCGTGTCGCACAGATCTTCGAAAAAAGTGCGCGTGGAGACTACTTGGGCTCCTCGCACAGATAGTCGTTGTAGAGGCCGCCAAAGCCGCCGCGCTTGAAGGTCACCGCGCCCAAGGCGTTCACAAGAACGCCGGCGATGATCAGGGTCTTGAAGCGACGGTTGATCGGGCGGCCACCGACGGCGAGCGCGCCGACCAGGTACGGCATGAAGTCCAGCGAGAAGCGAAAGCCAAACTGCTCCCAGCCGGTGTTCTGGTAGAAGAAGATCGGGACCGCCACAGACACTCCAGCGACCGCGAAGCTCCGCATCAGGGCGTTCGAGCGCATGGGCCAGAGGAGCCAGATGAGCGCGGGCGTCGTGAGCAACAAGCTCATGCCGTGCTTCGACAGGTGCAGGTACGGGTACGTCCCGTCGATGGACGGCAGGAGCGTGAGCGCTGCAGTCAGGTTGCGGCTCAAGAACTCAAGGTTGAAGAGCCCGAAGTCGCGAATGCGGGCGATCGTGCCGTTGGCCAAGTAGGTGTGGCCGAACTCGGCGGGGTTCTCGAACCGGGCGTAGTTGTAGGCCAGCAGCAGGCCGCCCACCACGACGCACGGGGCGGCGAAGAAGGCGAGCTTGCGGACGAGGACATCCCGAGAGGGCCGCTCGCCGGAGGCGGGCCACAGGAGCTGGTGCAGGAAGAAGACCGACGCGAAGAGGAGCGGCGTGCGCGTGGCGAAGCCGGCGGCGAGCGCGAGGCCCGCGAGGAGTGGCCGGCGGGCGTCGAGCGCGCAGTGCAAATAGGCGAGGTGACAGGTCACGCCGACAATCAGGGCCGTAAACCAGACTTGCCCGAGCACCGCGCACCACAGGTGAGCCGAGCCGAAGGCGAACAGGACCGTCAACCAGCGGTCGTCCGTCTCGCTGCGGGCGCTGTAGCCGAGCGCCGCCCAGCGCCGGAGGAGCAGGTACACCAACGCCACGTTCAGCGCCGCGAAGAGCACGGTGAAGACCACATCGTTCGCGCCGTAGCCCGCGATCGCGACGAAGGGGATCATCAGCACGCCGGGGAACGGCGGAAACGACACGAAGTCCTTGCGCGTCGAGGTCCCACGGTCGGCGGGCGGGATGTCGATGTCCTCGCCGGCGAGCGTGCGGAACTCGTTGGGCTTGCCACCGCGCTTGGTGAAGAAGCCCTTGACCGGCGAGCCGTGCTGCTCGGCCGTTGCGCCCGTGACCTCGAGCACCTCGTAGCTCGCCCAGTCGTTCTGGTGGTGGGGCCGCCGCGTGAGCTCCGCTTGGCCGTGCAAGAAGGCGTCGGCCAGATAGACGAAGTGGTTGTCGCTGCTGTGGCTCAGCAGCCGTGGCCCCGCGAACGCCGCGAAGACCGCGAGGCCTAGACCGAAGAAGAGCGCCGCGATACGCATGGGGCGGCCGAATAGCACGCCCCGCGCTGATGCGGCAACGAGCGCAAGCCGGCTGATCTTCGACGCGACCTGCGGTGGGTGTTATAAGGTCGGGACCCATGTCGAGCGCTCGAGTTCTGGTCGTCGAGGACAACCCCCGCATCGGCGAGAAGCTGCAGGAGGTCTTGTCCCGCAGTGGCTTTGCGGCCACTTTGGCGCGCGACGGCGCGGCCGCTCTCGACTTGTTTTCGAGGGCCCGATTCGATCTCGTGGTCGTCGAGCACCTTGTGCCCGGGGTCGAGGGGGGGCGGCTCGTCGACAGGCTGCGCGCCCTCGACGACGAAGTCCCGGTCGTCGTCATGGCCGCCTCGGCGCGCGCCCAGACGCGCCTGACTCAGCAAGGTTCCGGATTCATTCAAGGTTTCCTGCTCAAGCCGTTCAGGGTCCCCGACCTGCTGCAGGCCGTCAGCGCAGCGCTCGCTGGCCGCGGCAGCGAGGCTGCGCCCGTCGGGTCAACGAGCCCCGCCCCGGTGCTTCAAGGCGTCGTCGACGAGGGCACGCTCGCCGAGCTCATGGTGCACCTGCTCCGCCGCGCTGCGGTCGGCGTGCTGCGCTTCGAGAAAGACGGCGCGCGCCGCGATGTGTACTTCGTGAACGGGCTGCCGGTCTTCGCCGAGAGCAACCTGCTGACCGAGACCTTCGGGCGCTGGCTCCTGAGCCGCGGTGTGCTCTCACCCGAGGAGTACGCCGCGCTGCGCGCCTATTGCGCTGAGCACCACGTCCGCCAGGGCGAGGGCCTCGTCGCGCAGGGGGTCATGAGCCACCAGCAGGTCTACGCGCTGCTGCGCGGGCAGGTCATCGAGCGCGTGGCGCGCTGCATGGCGTGGCTGGGGTCGTCCTACGTCTTCGTGGAGGACGCGCGGTTCCTCGAGGAGAAGCTCAGCTTCCCGATGAACCCGCTCGCCCTGCTCGTCGAGGGCGCGCTCAGGCGCTCGTCGTCCAAGGTGCTCGAGGCCCGCGCCGCCGCTTGGGCGTCCGATACGCTGGCGCCGACCCCTGTCCTCGACGAGCTCGGCCCGTTCCTGGACCGGCTGCACACGGGCGCCTCACTCACCGCAGCGCTGAAGGCCGCCCGGTCGGTCGGCGAGGTCGCGACGTCGCTCGCGCTGCCCCCCACTCGGCTCGCCGCCATCATCGAGGTCCTCTCGGCGTGCGGCGCAGTGCAGCGGGGCGATGCCGAGCTGCCCGAGGTCGCGACGCTGCCCGGCGCGCCCGAGGCGGAGTTCGTGCTCGAGAGCCCCGAGCAGCTCGACCCCTCGCCCGAGGCCGCGCCGGACACGCTTGGCGAAGAGGTCATCGCGCGCTACCTGGCGACCCGCGGCGGCGACCACTACGCCGTGCTGGGCGTCCCGCGGGACGCGACGCCGCACGCGGTGGAGGCCGCGTGGCTCGACCTCTCGAGCAAGTTCCACCCCGATCGGTTCGTGGACCACGAGGACGCGGATATTCGACTCCGGGCCAAAGAGGTCTTCATCAAGGGGGCGCAGGCCTTCGCGGTACTCGCCGACCCGCACGCGGCGAAGCGCTACCAAGAGCGCCTCGAAGAGAACAAGACGCAGCCGACGGCGCGCTTCGCCGCAGAGGAAGAGCTCGCGCGCGGCGAGGCCTGCTTGGCGCGGGGCGAGCACCTGGCTGCGCGGCTGGCCTTCGCCCGGGCCCACGCAGCCGACCCGCAGGAGCCGCTGTACCAGGCGCTGCTCGGCTGGGCGACGTGGCTCGACGCGACGCACGACGAAGACCGCGAGGAGGGGCAGGAGCTCATCGAAGCGGCGCTCGCTCAGGACACGCGGCTGACGCTGGGTTGGGAGCTGCTGGCGCGCGTGCACGACGCCGCCGGGCGCGCTCAGCACGCCGAAGACAGCCGCGCGCGCGCTGCGTCCCTCCGGAGCGGCCTGCTCGCGCGCAGCCCCGGCGTCGAGGCGAAATGAGCAAGTCGCGCCGCCCAAAGTCGAGCGCCGGACCCGCGGCCGCGGCGCCCGCAGCGTCTCTCAACGACGAGTGGACCCCCGCGCTCGACGCGGTTGTCGGCTCCGCTCAGGCGCCCGTACCGACGCAGGCGGTCATCGCCGAGCCCGCGGACGTCGAGGACGACGAGCTGTCTGCCGTCGAGCGCACAGGCGCCCAGCTCCCCTTCGATCTGGAGCCAGACGACAGCCCGGGGGGGCTTGACGGTGACCAGCGCGGCATCGTCATCGATGAAGACCTCGACGACGACGTCTCGGCAGGGACGTCTGAGCACCTGTCTGCGGCGGGCGGGGACCGCACTGCGGCGTACGACCCGCCGGCGGACCTGTTTGAGCAGGTCCCCGATCCCGAGGCGCAGCCTGTCGCGCAGCCTTTCCACCTGCAGTCCACGGCGTTCTTGCCACCCGTGCGACCCGCCGCTCCCGCGCCCGCCGCCGTCGCGCCGCGCCCCTCCATCGAGGTGGACGAGGCGCTCATCATTCGGCAGGACACCGAGGCCGCCGCAGCGGAGCTGAGCGCGGCGCGGGCCGCGGTCGAGGCCAAGCGCCGCGCCGCTGCGTCGGCCAAGCCGCCAGCGCAGCACGCGCCCTTGCCCGAGCTCTCCGCGCCCCGCAAAGAGCGGCGCGATGCGCGCCCGCAGGGGCCGATGCACAAGCGCAAGGCGCCGACCGAACGCGTCGAGCCCGTGCGACCCGTCGACCCGGCCGAGAACGAGCTTACGGGGGTCTACGAGCCGCCCGCCGCGCTGCCTGAGCTGCCTCGCGCGAAGCTCCTGATTGTCGAGGGCGAGAACCAAGGCAAGAGCTACTTCCTGAACCGCAACCACACCTCGGTTGGTCGGGGCATCGACAACGATGTGGTGCTGATGGACCTGTCCGTGAGCCGCCGTCACTTTCGGGTCGACCGTCATGGCGAGGGCTTCAAGCTCGTCGATCTGGGCAGCGGCAACGGCACCCAGATCAACGGGCAGCGCCGCGAAGAGGGCGAGCTGTACGACAAGGACCAGATCGCGCTCGGCAATACGATCATCGAAGTCACGTACGTCTCGCGTCCGCGCGTGCGCGCCACCAACGCCCAGCCTACAGACCCCCGCCACGTCCTGACGCCCGCGACGGCGGGCGCGCGGACCACGACGGCACCGAACAGCGCGCCCGAGGAGCAGCGGGTGCCGTGGCGGTGGATCGCGCTGTGGTCGGCCGTCACGTTCTGTGTGGTGCTGCTCGGCATGCTCGTCGTGCGCGAGCTCCGCCGCGGAGACGCCGCGCCGGACGAGGCCTCATTGAAGGCGCGTGACCAGATGGCGCTCGCCGAGAGCGCCATCAAGGTCCGCGCGTGGGGGCGCGCCGAAGAGGCCGTGACGGTCGCGCGGAGCTTGGCGCCTCAGCTCGACCTGCCCTACGCTGCGACGCAGGCGCGCATCGACAGTGAGCGGGTGAACGCGGCGCGCCTCGAGGAGGCGCGGGCGATGCGCGCGACGTCCCCGAGCGCTCAAGTCGCCGAGCGACTGCGGCTCGTGCCGCCCGAAAGCGCGTACCACGCCGAGGCGCAGAGCTTGGTCGCCGAGCTCTTGCAGCCGACGCCGCCGACGGCGCCTCTGAGCGTCGCGTCCCCGGCCGTTGCGCCGCGGATCGTCGCGTCGCCCGTTCGGGTCGCGCCGGAGCCTCCGCCGCGCGTCCGGCCCGAGCGCCGCGAGCCGGCGCAGGTCGAGCCGGCGGCGGAGACGGGCCGCACCCGCGCCGAGCAGGGCGACGCCATGGCGCTCTATCGCGCGGAGCGATTCTCGGAGGCCGCGCTCGCGCTCGACCGTCTGGGCAAGCGAGGCGGCAAGGCGGGCGCCGATGCCGCCTCCAAGGCGCGCCTCGTGCGGACCTTCGCTGATGAGTGGAGCGCCGCGGAGAAGGCCGTGCGCGCGCGGCGTGCCAAAGAGGCTGTCAGCGCGCTTCAGAGAGCCAGCAGCACAGACCGCAAGCTCGGCGGGCTCTTTCGGGACCGGATCGACCAGCAGCTCGCGGAGCAGTCGTACACCGTCGCGATCCAAGCGTTCAATCGCCAGGCCTACGACGAGGCCATCGAGGCGAACGCGCGGGTCCTGCAGCTCATGCCCGGTCATCCGCAAGCGCCGCGCCTTCAGGACAAGATGCGGAAGAGCGCGGGGCTGATTCTGCGCGAGGGTCAGCGCGCGCTGGCCGACGGTGACCGCGAGGCGGCCCAGCGGCTCGCCCGCGCGCTCATCAAGCTGCTGCCGCGAGACGACGCCAACCAGCGCCCCGCCCGAGACCTGCTCGCCCGCGCGGGCGGCTGAGGTCAGCCCTCGGCGCGCGCCGCGAGGACCTTCTCCATCGTCTCGACGAGCTCGCTCACGTCGAAGGGCTTGTCCAACGCGGCGTCTGCGCCGTAGAGCGGCGAGGTCATCTCGTTCACGGTGCGGCCGATGGCGGTGAGCATCAGCACACCGACGCCCGCGAGGCTCTCGTGGGACCGGATGTACTTGCAAATCTCCCAGCCGGTGAGGCCGGGCATCATCACGTCAAGGACGACCGCGGCGGGCTTGAGCTCAAGGATGCGCTCAAGGGCCTCTTCGCCATCACGGGCCTCGACGATCGTGTAGCCGCGCTTTTCCAGCGCGCGCCGCACGAGGCGGCGCATCTCGGAGTCATCGTCGGCGACGAGCAGCGTCTTCGCTTGGGGTTCGGACATACGAATCTTCTCGCCCGATGCGCCGAGCGTGTCAAGAGCGGGACCGCGGAGCCTGACTTGAGAAAACTAGCGTGAAACCCGCAACCTGTGAGTGAGTCACAAAGAGACACATGGTCAAGCTCCTCTCAGCGCTGGTCGCCGTCCTGGTCGGCTTCTACGTCTCGCTTACGTGGCGATCCGGCGACCCCGGCTGGGCGCTGGAGTTCAACACCCGCCCTGCGAGCGCGCAGGGCTCAGAGACGCCCGCCGACTACGATCTCAAGAGCCTCTCGGTCCTGAACCGCGCGGTGATCCACATCAAGGAGAACTACGTCGACCCGCAGCGGGTGGATGAGCGACGCATGATCGAGAGTGCGCTCGACGAGGTCCAGCGGGCGGTGCCGGAGCTGCTCGCGGAGACCGAGAAGGACGCCTCAGGCGGGCCGAAGCGCGTCACGGTCCGCATCGACGCCGCTGAGCAGACCTTCGACCTGACCGACGTCGACAACCTTTGGCACATGTCTTTCAAGTTCAAAGACATCTTCAAGTTCATCCAGGCGAACCTGCGCCACTTCGACAAGTTCCCCGAGGTCGAGTACGCCGCCATCAACGGCATGCTCTCGACGCTCGATCCGCACAGCGCGCTGCTGCGGCCCGAGGACTACCAAGAGATGAAGGCGAGCACCCGCGGCAAGTTCGGTGGGCTCGGCATCGTCGTCAGCTTGCGCGATGGCCATTTGACGGTCGTGAACCCGATGCCCGATACGCCAGCGACTCGGGCGGGCGTGAAGGCGGGCGACCGCATCGTTCAGATTGGCCAGGACAGCACGGTCAACATGGTGCTGCAGGACGCCGTGGACTTGCTGCGCGGTGAGCCAGAGACGCCGGTCGACCTGTGGATCGTGCGCTCAGGGTGGAAGTCGCCGCGCAAGTTCTCGCTCATGCGCGCGAGTATCAAAGTGCGGAGCGTTGACGCGACGCTGCTCGCTGACCGTGTCGGCTGGGTTCGCATCAAGAATTTTCAGAGTTCAACCGACACGGAGCTCGGACAGGCGCTCGAGGACCTGGCGAAGACTGGGCCGCTGCGCGGGCTCGTGCTCGACCTGCGCGACAACCCCGGCGGCCTGCTCGACCAAGCCATCAAGGTCGCGGACCGTTTCGTCGAGAAGGGCGCGATCGTCACGACGGTCGGCTATGGAGACAAGCTCCGCGAGCCCAAGGTCGCGACCGATACGGGGGACGAGCCCACCTACCCGCTCGTCGTGCTCGTGAGCGGCCAGAGCGCGAGCGCGAGCGAGATCGTCGCCGGCGCGCTCAAGAACCACAAGCGGGCGCTCTTGGTGGGGCAACGCACCTTTGGCAAGGGCTCGGTGCAGGTCATCTACGACAACGCCCGCGACGGCTCCGCGCTCAAGCTCACGATCGCGCAGTACCTCACGCCGGGAGACGTGAGTATTCAGTCCGTCGGGGTCGTGCCCGATGTCGGCGTCGAGGCCGTCACCATCACGCCAGACGCGCTGAACCTGCACAACGTCGAGGTCGAGCGCAGCGGTGAAAAAGAGCTGCCCGCGCACCTCGACCACGCCTCGAGCGAGATCTCGAAGCGCGCCAAGCCCGAGTTCATCCTGCAGCACCTCGAGGACCCTGAGCTCACACGCAAGGTCGAGGAGAGTCCGAACGCGCTCGTGCCGGACTTCGAGGTCGGGCTGGCCCGAGAGCTGGTCGCGGCGACGGCGCTGGGCCACGCGGACCGTGACGCCATGCTCGTCGATGCGTTGCCGCTGCTTGAGCGGCGTCGCGCCGAGCTCACGCAGGCCATCGAGTCCGCGCTCTCCGCGCGCGGCGTTGACTGGCGCCCGCTGCCGCCCGAGGCGCGCGGGCGGCCCCAATTGGACGTGACGCTGGAGACCCAGCCGACCGCTGAGCGCGTGGTCGCGGGCTCGAAGCTCACGGTCACGGCCCGCGTGAAGAACACGGGAGACGCGACCGCGCGGCGCCTGTGGGCCGTCACGAGTTCCGAGCACGAGGTCTTCGATGGGCTCGAGCTCGTCTTCGGCAACGTGCCGCCGGGTCAGTCACGCGCATGGTCGACGACGGTCGACGTGCCGCACAGCACGGCGACGCGTCGAGACACGGTGCGGCTCGAGCTGAGGCACGATGATGCTCAGGCCCTACCGGCACCCACGCTCGCGGTCGCCGTCTCGGCGCTGCCGCGGCCGCGATTCGCGCTCGGCTGGACCGTGGATGATCGAAAGGGCGGCAACGGGGACGGCTTGGTGCAGCGCGGAGAGGAGGTCGAGCTGGTCCTCGACCTGCAAAACACGGGCGATGGGCCGTCCGCGAAGGCCGTCGCGACACTGAATCACAGCGAGAATGACGAGGTGCGCGCGGTCTTCCTTCAGCGGGGCCGCGTCGAGGTCGAGGGCCTGACGCCGGGTACACGCAAGCAAGCGCGCTTCGCGTTCCGCGTCAAAGAGGACCTCGTCGCGCTCGATGTGCCCCTCACGCTCGCCGTGTCGGACGCCGACCTGAGAGAGTCTACGAGCGAGCGCGCGGTGCTGCGCGTCGTGGAGGCGGGCGCGCCGCTCCAGCTCGGCAAGCAGCGGCTCGTCCCCCGGGGAGGGCTCGAGATCGCGCTGCGGGGCCTCTACCAAGACGCTGCGCCGCTGGTCGCTGCGGCCAAGACCTTTGTGCGGGCAGATGCCCGCTACGGCGCATGGTGGCGGGTCCCGCGCGACGAGGGGGGGTATGCGTGGGTGAGCGCGGCCGAGGTCGACGCAGGGCCCGACAGCGCCGGGAACGCTCTGCTGGAGCCCGCCGCGCTGCAAGCCCCGCCGGTCATTACGCTCGCCGAGAGAGGCCCGCTCGCCGAGGTCAAAGACGCGTCGCTGACGCTCACGGGCGAGGCGCTCGGACAGCGCGTGGTGCGTGACCTGCTGATCTTCGTGAACAACCGCAAGGTCTTCTTCAAGTCGAACGCGGGCGCGGCCGACGCTGACCGAGGTCGGCTCAAGTTCTCGGCGCGTGTCCCGCTCGAGAGCGGCGTCAACCGGATCACGGTCGTCGCGCGTGAGGACGACGACATGGCCAGCCGGCAGACGCTCTACGTGAATCGGGCGCCCTGATGGGCTTCGCGGCGCTCGGCGCAGGCTTGCTCTCCCTGTCCGTCGCCTTGGGCGCGCTGGGCCGCCACCAGAGCCTCTTCACGGACGCAAAGGCGGCTGAGCTTTTCGACATCGCCTGGCGCTACCACACGGCGCACGCGCTTGGGCTCATCGGCGCCGCCTGGCTGGTCGAGCGTACCGGTCGGGCGCGGCCCGCGCTCTGGGGCGCCCGTCTCGTCGCGGCGGGCGTGTGCGTTTTCGCGGGCACGCTCTACGCGCAGGCGCTCGGTCTCGACACGCCCCTCAGTCGTCTGACGCCACTTGGCGGGACGCTGCTGATCAGCGGCTGGGCGGCGCTCGCGTTCGGAGCAGCGCGGGTTGCGCTCAAGAATGATGCGACCTGAGCGCGCGGAAATTGCACCCGCGCGGCGCGCTTTGTATGCTGCCCCCGATTTTTCGTACTGCCCTGCGAGCGTAAAATGACCAAGACGAATCGGCGTGAGCTGCGGAAACGCACGCCGAGCCTCGCGACTCGGACCCCAGACTTCAACGTCACGGGCCACGGCGCGACCGACGTGGGGATGCGGCGCGAAGTGAACGAAGACTCGTTCATGATGCTGCCGGACAACCACATCTGGATCGTCGCGGACGGCATGGGCGGTCATGCGGGCGGCCAGTTCGCGTCGACGATCACGATTGACATCGTCGGGCGCGCGCTCGTGCGGCGCCTCGGCGAAGCGGAGCGCGCGGCGGGCCCGAAGGGCAAGATCAACGTCGCGGAGATCATGGACGCCGCCGTGCGTGAGGCCTGCGCCACGGTCTTCGACACGGCGCGCGCTCAGCCGGAGCTCGCGGGCATGGGCAGCACCGTGACGGCGATGCTCGTCTACGAAGACAAGGCCTGGTTCGGCCATGTCGGGGATAGCCGCGCCTACCTGATTCGCAACGGTCGCATCACGCAGGTCACCGAGGACCACTCGCTCGTGCAAGAGCAGGTCGCTGCAGGCTTGATCACCGCAGAGCAGGCCAAGGTCTCCGTGATGCGCAACATCATCACGCGCAGCATCGGCTACGAGCGCGAGGTCAAGGTCGACGTCGGCGCAGTGCCGCTGCAGCGCGGCGACCAGTTCGTGCTCTGCTCCGACGGCCTGACCGGCCACGTCGAGGACGACGAGATCCTGCAGATCGTGTCGACCGAGGAGCGTCGACGCGCGCCCCAGCAGCTGATTCGGCTCGCCAACGAGCGCGGGGGCGAGGACAACTCCACGGTCGTGCTCGCCTCGGTCCTCGGCCGTCGCGGCCGCGACCGCAACAGGCGCCGTGGACCGACGACCGAGACGGCGCCGGGTACGGCCAGGTCGAAGTGACCACCGCTTCCCCGCGCACGCTGACGCTCGCCCTCATCGTGCGCGATGAGGAGCGCATGTTGCCGGGGTGCCTCGAGTCCGTTCACGGGCTCGTCGACGAGATTCTGGTCATCGACACGGGCAGCCGCGACGCGACGATCGACATCGCGCTCGCCCATGGCGCGCGGGTGGTCCAAATCGAGTGGCCCGATGACTTCGCGGCCGCGCGTAACGTCGGCCTCGCGCAGGTGCGGACGCCGTGGGTCCTCTGGCTCGACGCAGACGAGCGCCTCGCGGCAGAGAGCCGCGGCGCGCTGCGCGCTGTGGTCGCGCGCGAGCCCGATGACGCGCCGCCGACGGTCTACGCGCCGCTGATCGCGAACGTAGACGCGGCGGGCCAGTCGCTCGGCGCCGACCACATGCCGCGGCTGTGGCGCGTGCGACCCGAGCTCGTGTTCACGGGGCGCATTCACGAGCGGGTGGGTGAGGGCGTCGCGGGCCTCAAGCACGTCTACGAGGACTCGATCCGCGTCGTCCACTTGGGGTACGACCCCGCGCTGGCGCGGGAGCGCGGCAAGAGCGAGCGGAACAACCGCCTGCTCGAGCGCGAGCTGTCCGAGCGACCGGACGACCCGATGCTGCTCTTCTACCGCGCGAAAGAGGCCTACGCCGCTGGCCTCGACGCGGAGGCGGCCCGAGACTTTTTGCGTGTGATCGAGCGCGCGCCGGGGCTCAACTACGGGCTGTCGGCCTATGTGTTCGCGGTCGAGTGCCTGCGCTCTTCGGGCCAGCCCGACGCCGCGCTCGACCTGGCGATGAAGGGCGTCGCCGTCGCGCCGCACTACGCCGAGCTGTGGTACGCTGCGGGGCAGGCTGCGCTCGACGCGGGGCGACCGATTCAGGCCGAGGCGCAGTTCCGAGAGGCCCGTAAGCCGAGCCAAGGCTTCGCGTTGGCAGCGTTTCGTGACCCCGACGTGCAGGCCTTTCGGGCCGAGGTCGGCATGGGTCAGGCCCTGCGCCGGCAGAACCTGCTGAAGGACGCCATCGGGGTTTGGAACAAAGTGCGCGACCGGGTCCCCATCGGCCCGGACCGCCTGCGGCTTGACCTTGACCTGATTCAAGCGCACCTCGACCTGGGCGACGAGGGCCGGGCCTGGAAGCTGCTTGAGCCGATGCTGGACGTCGCGCCCGAAGAGGCGGCGTCGGCGTTCATCGCGTTCCTTGAGCTCTACGTGCGCCACATGGGCCCGGAGAAGGCGTGGACCTTCTTCATGGACGCGGCCGCAGTGCACGGGACGATCCTGAGGCAGCTCGCGATTGTCTCGGCGGGCATCGAGCTCGCGGCGCTCCTCGATGACCACGAGCGGCTCGACGAGCTCCTGAAGCTCGCGATTCACTTGGGCACTCAGTCCCCGAGCCACTACCTGATGCTGTCGGCCCTGCTCGAGGCCAAGGGCGAGGTCGCGGCGGCCGAGGCGGCTCGCCGCGCGGCGCGTCGGTTTCAGTCGACGGGCGGCTGAGGCGGCGTGAGCACGGGGCGCGCAGCGGTGCGTCGGCTCGCGGCGCGTGCGGTGGTCCTCGCCACGGGCCTCTTTTGCCCACCCCGCTGGGACCGCGCTCGGGTGCGTGCCCTGGTCGACGCAGGCCTGCCCGACGTCGCCCTGCTCACGGCGCACGCAGCGCTCTCCGATGACGCGCCGCGATCGACAGACGACATCGCGTGGCTCCACTACAACGCCGGGCGCGCGGCCCACACGAAGGGGCTGCTCGACCAAGCGCGCAGCCACTTCGCGCGCGCCGCGGCCCTGCAGCCGGAGGAGCCGCTGTTCGCCTATGGCTTGGGTTGGGCGCTGCGGGACGAGAAGCGGCTCGCGTCGGCGGTCGAGGCGCTTGAGCGCGCCGAGGGTCTCAGGCCGAACGACGCACGGGTCGCCTATCTCCTGGGCGTAACGCTCCGTGATGTGGGCCGCCTCGATGACGCGGTGGCGGCCTTGGAGCGCGCGCTCGCTCAGGACGCGCGCCACGTCCGCGCGACCTATGCGCTTGGGCTCTGCCACTACGAGCGGAGACGCTACGCCGAAGCGGTCACGCGCTTCGAGGCGGTGACGCGCGCGGAGCCCGAGAATATGCGCGGCCACTACCAGCAGGGGGCGGCGTGGCTGGCCTTGGGTCAGATCGACCGCGCGTTACCGTCGCTGCGTCGCGCGCTTGACCTGCGCGCTGACTACGCCCCGACGCACTTCGCGCTCGGTCGCGCGCTCGCCACCCAAGACCCGGTCGCCGCGCGCGCGCACCTCCTCGCGGCGCTGACGCACCCGCCGGTGGTCACGCTCGCTTGGCTCGAGCTCGGGCAGCTCAACGAGCGCGAGGGGCGCACGGCGCAGGCCATCTCGGCTTATGGAGACTACCTGCGCGCGCACCCGAACGCCGCAGGCGCGGAGGCGCTGCGCCGGCACGTCGACGGCCTGAGACGCAGCCTCGACCGAGCGGCCGCGTGAGCGAGACCGCGCGCGCCCACGTCGGGGCGGTCGGGGCGCTCATCGAGCGGACCCGCGGCGGGCGAGGGGACGTGGTCCTCGATACGCTCGCCATCGAAGCGCCGCTCGAGCTCCGCGTCGAGGGCGAGCCGCTGGCGACCCTCATGCGAACCCCAGGGGACGACGAGGTCTTGGCGCTCGGGTTCCTGCTGAGCGAGGGGCTGATCGACGGCCTCGACGACGTCCGCGGGCTCGCACACTGCACCGAGCCCGCGCAGCGCGAGCCCGGCAATGTGCTCCATGTGCGACTCGCCGAGGGCGTGGACCGCGCCGCGATCTCAGCGGCCGCCGGCCAGCGCCGCCTGCTCGCAGGGAGCGCGTGTGGCGTGTGTGGGCGGGCGACCATCGACGACCTGCTCGCTCGGCTGCGGCCGCTCAGCCCACGGCCGTGGCCCGCAGCGGAGACCGTTCAGGCGCGTGCGCGGGCGCTCCGGGCGACGCAGGCGCTCTTCGAGCTGACCGGCGGTGTTCACGGCGCGGCGCTCTTCGACCGCTACGGCGCGCTGCTCGCGGCCCACGAGGACGTCGGCCGCCACAACGCGGTCGACAAGGTGCTCGGCGCTCGCCTCAGGCTCGGTGCGCCGCTCTCGGAGCATGACGACGAGACCCTGGTCGTCAGCAGCCGAGCCGGCTTCGAGATCGTTCAGAAGGCCGTGGCGGGGCGCGTGCCGGTCGTGGTCACGGTCGGCGCGGCCACGAGCCTCGCGGACGCGCTGGCCCGGGCGGCGAACGTTCGCCTGTTCAGCTTTGTGCGGGACGCGGGGTTCAACCGCCACGGAGACAGCTGAGCCATCGCCTCAAGGCTGAGGCGGCGCGTCGGGGGCGCCACCGGGGACCGCGCCCCCGCCGCCGTTCGGTGGCACGCCACCGCCCCCACCGCCGGGCACGGCGCCGTCCTGCACGCACACGTCGACCACGCCGCCGTCGACGCAGTTGCAGACCTCGTTGCCGCTGGCGTCGACCGCGCACTCGCAGAAGCCCGGTGTCGCGAACTGCTCAACATGGCAGCCGGCTGTCGCGGCGCAGGTCATCGCGTCGAGGCCGTCACAGGGGCCGGGGGCCGGGGCGCAGAAGAACACCTCACCCCCTTCGATGGGCGGGCAGGGCTGGTTTTCGGGGCACGGCGGCGCGCCGATGGCGATGCTCGCTCCGTCGCATCGGGCGTCCGCCTCGCAAAGCTCCGCTGTTGCGTAGCCCGCGCAGAGCAGGTCGACCGTGACGCACACGAAAGGCAGGCAGTCGACGCAGGGGAGGCCTGGCTCACAGGGCGGGCAGGCCGGCTGCTCCAGCACGGCGCACCCAGGTGTCGCCCCGCACGTCGCTTGGTCGAGGCCCCCGCACGGATCGAAGACCTGCCCCCGATAGCCGCAGAAGCCCTCGAGCTGCTCAGGCGGCAGGGGCGGCGGCGCGGGCGGCGCCTCGGCGCAGCCGCAGTCCGGCATGTCCGCAGGGCAGGCGCAGTCTTCGGGCGCTCCACCGCCGCCGATCACGACGCCTGCGTCGTTCCAGAGGCACGCGGGGTCCGCGTTGCACGCGTCCGGTGAGGCGTACGCGTTGCAATCCCCCGGCAGCGGCTGGCCGAGCGGCGTGCAGATGAGCATGGACGGGCACGGCGGCGCGATCGGGCGGCCGCCGTTGTCGGGCGGCGGGACCGGATCGGCCGCGGGGTCGCACTCGAAGACCTCTTGGAGCTGGCACTCCGGGCGCTGCAGGCAGGTCTCGGGGTCGAGGGCCTCGCAGCCCAAGTCGGGACGGGGTCCGCAGGTGCTTGTCGCGGGGTCGAGCACACAGTCCGCCCGCTCCGCGCACGCGAAGATGTCCAGCGACGCGCACGGCATCAGGCCGGGGTCGACCGCGCACGTCGCGCCATCCCACTGGCAGTCTGCGCGGGCGATGCACGCCGCCATCCCGAGCTGGTCGCAGGCGAGCGGCGGGGGCTCTGTCGAGCAGCCCGCCGCATCGGTCCAGTTGCAGCCAGCGGCCCGACACGAGGCCTCATCGGGCTGGTCGCAGACCACAACGGGCGGCACGGCGCCACCGCTCGGCGTGCCCCCAACCGGGGGCTCTATGCCCCCAACCGGGGGCTCTATGCCACCGCTCGGTGCGCCGCCAACGGGGGGAGCGACGCCGCCGCTCGGGCCGCCGCCCGCGCCGGAGTCGGGCTGGTCGTTTCCGCCGGCCGCCTCGCCGCCCGCGGGTGTGCCGCCGGGGTCCGGCGTTGCGTCGTTGTCAGTGGGGTCACACGCCGCTGCGAAGAGCGCCGTCGCGCTGAGCGCGAGCGTCGTTGCACGAAGTCGGGAGAATGAGCGCATCGGGAACTCCTCGTCTCGGGGGATGTCGACCAGACGCCTGGCCGCGCGGGGTCTTACAGCGGGGTCACCGGAAGTTCTGCACCGCCCACTGGCCAGCGGGACCATCGAAGAAACCGCACGCGACCTGTGTAAAGCGGTCGCTCGACATATTCAGGTAGTGACCGTGGAGCTGGAAGTCTTCGCCCGGCCCCTCGTCCCACATCGCCTGCAAGCAGCCGTCGATGACCGCGCCAGTGTTGGGCCAGCCCGGGCACTCATTCTGACCAAAGCCGCTCTCGGCGCAGATGCGCTCGCTGAAGCCCGCGTGCGGCGAGCGGCTGCTGTCGTACTCGGCGTGGGTATCCGCGCAGGCCTCGCCCTCGACCCAGCGCCCGAGCGGCGGCAGGCACTGGCACTCGGCGCGGAGCTGGTTGATGCGCGCGACGCAGTCCGCCGCGCGGTCACCTGTGCTCGGCGGCGTGGGCGGCCGGCAGCCCGCGAGCGGACGGTCGAGGGGGCCGCTGACACAGTGCGCGGGCATCGCGGGCACAGCGGCGTCGGCGGGCGGCGGCGCTGCGATGGTCCCGTCTGCGTTGGTCGGCGGGTCGCTACAGGCGCTCAAGGCGAGGCCGCCACACAGGGTCAAGAACAACGTCCGCACGGCC
>CANLBD010000017.1 GCA_947488215.1 Myxococcales bacterium
CTCCAAGCGGCGCTCCTCGTGCGTGGCGGAGATGTGGAGCGCGTGCCCGCCGCCGATGGGGCTGAGCCAGTCCCCCTCGGCGTGCTTCATCGCCTTGAAGGTCTCGCCGTCCTGGACCTCGTCCCGGGCGCCGGCGCTCAGGTTGAGCCGCGCCCGGCCGTTGTCGTAGCTCCACTCGGCGCCGCCGTAGGCGTGGACTTGGTCGAGCTGCGTGTCCTCGCCGGGGTCGTTCTGGCGCACCATCAGGTTGGCGTAGGGCACAAGCTCGCCGTCAAGCAGGGCGTAGGACAAGCGCACCCGCCCGCCGCGCGTGTTCGTGTTGTCGATGACCTCTTGGTCGATGCGCTCGAGCGTCGGTGGCTGCGCGTAGTCAAAGGCCGTGCCGACCGCCGAGTTGCGGCTGCCCCGCACGAAGAAGTCGTCGAGCACCAGTGCCTCGAGCTGCACGGCAAGCGCGCCGAGATTCAGGTCGACGGTCCCGTACAGCGCCTTCGCCATCGTGCCGTCGCCCGCGACGTGGCGGCCCTGCCAGTCGGCCTCGACGTAGAAGGCCGCGATCCCAGACGGCGCCGCACCCTCAAGCGACGCGCCGAGCGCGCTCATGTGGTCCTGCCCGTAGGCGGGCACGAGCGACTCGCGCGGGCGCATGTGCACCCCGAATACGCCCAGGCTGAGCTGGAGCGGGGTGAGCTGGCGCAGCGTGGCCGCGCCGCCCGCGACGACGTCGTGCGGGTCGTTGACGGCGTGCTGAGACACAGCGTCGAACTCAGCGGCGTTCGTGCGGCCCGCGAAGACGTCCACGTCCAGCGTGTCGCCGCTCCACGCGAGCTGGCCGCCCTGCAGCGTCACGTCCTGCCCGACCTCGTCCACGCGCCGCAGCGACAGCACCAGCCCGCGGCCGAGCTGGCGGTGATAGTCGCCCGTCGTCACGGTCAGGTCGCCCCCGCGCAGGGGCACGTCGTACTCCACGGCCACGCGCTCGAGGCGGCCAGCGTCCTCGTAGTCCGCCGTCGGGGCGTCCCAAAAGAGCTCGCCGTCGATCTGCGCGCTCGTCCGCAGGGCGCCCGAGGAGCCCGTCAGGGTCAAGCGCTGCAGGGCGAGGCCGTAGTGGTCGTCGGTGGTCTGCCCGTTGCGGTTGTCGCCGTGCCACTCAAGCACCAAGCGCTCGTCCGCGCGCAGCGAGGTCTCCTGCGCCGCCGCGGCGAGCGGCCCTAAGGCGCCAACGACGCAGCACGCCAGCGGCCAAACGCGCGTCACGGAGTCGGCGCGGCTTCGGCCAGGAGCGCGACGAGCCGCTGCTCGATCGCCGCCTCGTCACCGGGCGCGTAGCCCTCATGCTCCAGCGCGCGTCGGCCCGCGCGGTCGACGTAGATCGACAGCGGCATCGCCACGCGCGGGTTCAGTCGACCTGCCACCGCGCCGTCGTCGTCGAGCAGCACGGGCAGTGTGAGCCCGCGCGTGCTGAGCACCCGACGCACATCGGCCAGGGTCTTCGGGCCGTCTGTGTTGATCGCCCACACGACCAGGCCCTTGTCGGCGTACTTCTTCGCGAGGGCGTCCAAGAAGGGCAGCTCCTGCTTGCAGGGCTGACACCACGTCGCCCAGAAGGACACCAGCACGACCTTGCCGCGGGCGTCGCTCAGGCGGGCCTTCTTGCCCTCGAGCGTGCGCAGCGAGAAGTCACCCAAGGGCGTGCGCGACGCCGCGGGCGCCAAGTCGGTCGCCGGGGCCGCGGTCGACGCCGAAGTCGTCGCGGGCGCGGCAGTCGGCGCGTCGGCGGCGTGCGCCTGCGCGCAGAGCATCAGCGCGAGCGGCGCGAGGAGTCGCTTCATCACAGGTTCGCCTCCAAGATGTTCTCGAAGTTGCTGTCGACCGAGCCGATCGCGATGTGGACGATCTGCATCGTCTCGAGATTCACGAGCATGTTCATCGGCGTGCTGTTGCGGTCGTAGTACGCCGAGAGCGCGAACGGCGCGTCGAGCACGACCGGGAAGGTCAAGTCGTAGCGGCGCACCCACGCGGCGACGTCCCGCAGCGTCGCGGGCGCGTAGTTGTCGTTCTCGAAGAGCGTGACCCACACCACGAGGCCCGCGGCCGCGTGCTGTTCGGAGAGCCGCTGCAGGAGCGGCTGCTCCTCGCGGCACGCGGTGCACCAGCCCGCCGAGGTGCTCACCAGCAGCAGCCGGGCGCCGCACTCGGCGCGCGCGCTCGAGAACGAGACCGGCGCGCCGTCCGCCGCCTGGAAGCTCAAGTCCGCGATCACGTCCCCCTCGCCTCGACCGAACGGGCCGACGGGGTAGGTCGCGCGCGCCGCGCAGGGGTCGACGGGCGGGGCAGCGTCTGCGCCCGCGTCGGCGGTGCCACCGTCCGAGTCGCCCCGCGCCGCGTCTCCGCTCGCGTCCTCAGCCTCGACCTGCGGGCGCGGGCGCTTCTCTGTGTAGGCGTCGATGCAGCCAGCGAGACCGAGCGCGGCGCAGAGCGTCGCGGCGAGCGTCGCAGGCCTCACAGCGGGCGGTAACCGAGCCAGGTGGTGCACGGCAGGCCCACGCCAGGGTCGCTGTCGATGCGCGCGCCGTCGGGCGAGACCGTGGCGGTGCCCACGACGGCCCAGGTCGCCTCGGGGATTGCCGTCCCGTCCGTCAGCTTGCAGTCGAGGCCGCCGAGCACGGACAGCTCGACTTGGCTGCCTGGCGCGAAGCCGTCCACGTTCGGCAGGTGCACGGGGAACGCCACGCCCTCGTCGGCCGCGCCCTCGGGATAAAAGGCGTAGAGGCCCGCGAACGGGGCGGCGTCCTCGGGCAGGCACAGGCCGACCGAGTCGACGGGGACGCGACGCGCGCCGAGCTCGTCGTAGACGCCGCCGCCGCTGTACCACTGCGAGGGCGTGAACTCGACCACGAGGCCGTCGTCGAAGACGACCTCGCGGGCCGCGCCGTCGCCCTCGGGCGGCAGCGTGATGGGACGCTTTGTCTGAAAGAGAACAAACGGCGAGTCCCGCCGAATGACGCTCGGCGCGCCCTCGACGGGGACGGGGCAGTAAGTCGTCGCCTTGCCCGCGTCGGGCAGGAGCACCCGCATCGCGCTGCGGGTGATGCAGCGGTTCTGCTCGGGCACGTTGATGGTGAAGACGCCGTCTGCGCCGGTGGTGCCGGGCTGCAAGCACAGCAGGCTGTCCGACGGCGAGAGGTGAATACAGAGCTGCGCCTTAGCGCCCTCGACGGGGGCGCCGCCGGGGGCCGCGACCCACCCACGAACGGCCCCGACAAAGGTGTCTGCGCAGTCGGGCGGGCCGCTCTCGGGCACGCCTGCGACCTCACCCGAGACGCCCGCCGGCGTTGTCGGTGTCCAGGGCGTATCGTCGTCGACGGGCCAGGGCGCCAGGCCCGGCTCGCCACCGACCGGCGTCTCTCCGCCGAAGCCGGCCCCACCCGCAGGCGCGCCGCCCGTGGTCCCGCCGGCCGGCGTCTCGCCGCCAAACCCGGCGCCGCCGGTCACGCCGCCCGCAGGCGTCTCGCCGCCGAAGCCCGCGCCGCCGGTCGCGCCGCCGATCGCAGCATCAGGTGACCCGCTCGGGGCGTCCCCGCTCGAGCCCCCGCAGGCAGCGAGCCCACAGGCAGCCACGAGACCCATCCAGCCTGTTCGACGCATCTTGCGCTCCGTCCTGTCGACCGATTACCGAGCCTGCAGCGTGATCGCGTAGGGCGCGCTCGCGCCCTGGTAGCCCTGAACGACGACCGTCGCCGGCCCCTGCCAGTCGAAGGCCTCGACGCCCGTCGTGCCGTTGCTGCCCACGACATCCCCGCCGCTCTGCAGCGGCTGGTCGCGCGGCGTGTCCCACACGTAGACGTCGATGTCCCCCAAGGTCGAGTCGAACTCGACGCTCAGGCTCCAGGGGCCCTCGAGAGAGATGGCGTAGAAGTCCCCGTCCGTCGTGCAGATCCCGCCGCCAAACGTGCCGGGCTCGAGCGGCGCGGACTGACGCGGGCTGTCGTTCGGCTCCGAGAGCTCCTCGTCACCCTCGCCGCAGTTGTTCACGAACGGCGGCGCGCTCGGGTTCGACCAGTCCGCCTCGGGATCGGCGGCGATCTGGGCGAGCGGCAGGTAGTACTGGCTCCGGTTCGAGTCCGTGATGATCCGCATGTCGCGCGTCCGCACGGCGATCGTCGTCGGGAAGCCCTGCACGATGTCCTGCGTGTGCAGAAAATCTGCGACCGGCTGGCTGTCGTGCGAGCCAATACGAATCGCGTACGCGTCGCCGATGATCCGGCTCAGGTGACGCTGCGCGAAGTCGTTATCGGCGGGCGCAAAGTCCGTCGTCTGCGCCTCGACGATGGCGATGAGGCCGCCCGCGCGCTCAATCGCCGCGTACTCGGTGAGCAGTCGCTGCGCGTAGAGCGTGCAGGGCGTGCACCAGCCGGCGCTCACGATGAAGAAGAGCGCCGTGACGTCCTTGTAGGCGACGTCGCAGTAGACGTCCTCGAGCTTGAAGTCGAACTTCGAGCCGTCGGGGCGGTAGGCGTCGTTCCACGAGAGCGGCGGCATAACCCCACCGAACTGCACGGTCCGGGCGTAGCGCGGGTAGTCGCAGCCCACGGTCGCCTGCAGCGTCGCAGACTGGCCTTCGAGCGTCGCCGTAAGCGTGAGCGGGCCACCGTGCGTCGCCTCGACCACGCCCTCGGCGTTGACTGTGGCGATGTCGGGGTTCGAGGTCTCCCACTGCACACGCGCGGTCACGTCCTCCTCGGCGCCGGAGTCGAAGACCGCGGTGACCGTCAGGTCCTCGGGGATGCCCACCGTGAACGCGTCGAGCTGCGGAGCGATAACCAGGCCGGTCAGCGTCGCGGGCTCAACGCTCAGGGTCGTCGACTGCGTCTGCCCGTCGAACGTCGCCGTGATGGTGACGCTGCCCGGCGCGACCGCGTTGACCGCACCTGCCGTGACCGTCGCGAGCGCGGCGTCGCTCGAGGACCACGCCGCCTCGGCGGTCACGTCCCGCGTGTCGGCGCCGAAGGCCGCCATGGCCCGCAGTTGCAGGGACGCGCCGGCCTTCAAGACCGCGGCGCCGCCCTCGAGCGTGAGCCCGGTGGCGCGCTGCGTGTCCGCCCCGCCGCCTGCTGCGGCGTCCGGCGTGCCCGTCGGCGGTGGGCTCTCGTCCGTCTCGCCCCCGCAGCCCACAACAAGAGTGACCGCGCAGAGCGCGAGCGTCGAACGAAGCCCCATGTGCGTCTCCCGTCTGTCTCTCAGTTCGCGGCGCGAATGGTCAGCGTGTACGCCCCGGCGAACTCGCCGTTGTACCCGTCGACGAAGAAGAACGCCTCGGCGCCCTCGGCCAGCTCGACCGTGACCTCGCTGGCCAGGTTGCCCTGCTCGATGTCGTCGTTGCAGGCCAGCTCGTTGCTGCTGGCCACGAAGCCGCAGTAGCTGCGGGCGAAGAGGAGCGTGTCGTCGCCCTCTTGAATACCGCTGATCGTGGCCGTGTAGCGCCCCGCCGCGGGGGCCGCGAAGCGGTGCACCGTGTTCGGGCCGCCGCCGCCGCAGGAGCCGCTGCCGTGGTTCACGGCCTCGGCGTTGGTGCCGGAGTAAACAAAGGCGTCGCCCTGCGCGTTCGCGTTCATGTCCACAGCGCCCCACGCCTCGGGGCAGGCGGCCACGAGCGGCGCGCAGGCCCAGAGCGTCTCGACATTCGCGGACTCCGCGCACCCCTCGCCCTCGGGGCAGATGCCGAGCGCCGAGATCGGGTCACAGACGCCGCCGGCCTCGCTCACCGCCGTCGGAGCAACCACGAGCTGCAGCGTCTCCGAGGCCTTGCCCGTCAGGTCAGCGACGGCCACGTCGAAGCGGGCGATCGTCGCCGCCTTCTCGCGGTTGCAGGCCTCGAGGCTCGCGTTCGCCGCGTCGACACACATCTGCTCATCGCCGCCGTTGTCGGTGCACTCCTGAAACTGCGCCTGTGCGGGGGCAAGGCACAGGCCCTGGAAGAAGGCCGCGAAGACCGCGCTGCCCTCGAAGGTGCCCTCGGACTGGCGCAGGCGCGCGAAGCCGCCTGCGACCGCACCCTCGGCTTCGCCAAAGAAGACCTCGGCGCCGTCGCCGTCGAAGCCCGTAAAGGAGACCTGAGCGACGTCGTTCTCGCCGTCCGACCCGTTGAGGCGGAAGCCGAAGCCGTTCGTCTCGGCGTTGTACGTGGCCGTGCCGGCGCTCAGCGCGGGGGGGGTCGCGACCTCGCAGGTGAACGCCGCGTCGCCGTCTCGGTCGATGCAGGCCGTCGCGGGGTCGCACGTGTTCAGAGCGAGCGCGGGGTCGCAGGACTCGCCGAGCGCGCGCACTACGTCCGACGTCTGCAGCTCGGCCGTCACGGTCTCGCCCCACAGGCCGACCGCGTCGCCGACAGCGTACGTGAGCTGGTTCAGCGCGGGCAGGTCGGGGTTGAACACCACCGAGCCGGTGATCTCAAACGTGCCGTCCTCGTTGAGCACGGCCGACTGGAACTCGACCTCACCCTCGAGCGCCGCCTCGAACTCGTTCGACTCCTGCGTGAGCATCACGGCCGCGCCGTCGCCGTCGATGACGCCCAGGCGGAACCGAGCGGCGTCGCCTTCTGCGTCGCGACCCCGCGCGACCCAGCCGACCGACGGCACCGCGGGGTTGTAGAACGCCTCGAGCGACTCGACCACGGGTGCCTCGGTCGTGACGGGGGCGACAGTGATGCTGTAGTCCGCCGCGTCCTCACCGCTGTACTGGTCGACGAACAGGTAGACCGTCTCGTTTGCGTCCAGGTCGAGCAGGATGCGGCTGCTCGTGTCGCCCTGGACGACGTCGTCGTTGCATGCGCCGGGGAGCTCGGTGAAGCCGTCGTTGCAGTCCGCCAGCGCGTAAAGGACGCTGTCGAACGCCGTGCCGGTCGTCGAGGCCGTGTAGTAGCCGGCGGCGGGCGCCGTGAACTTGACCACCCCCTCGCTGCCCACGGACTCGCCGCTGCAGGTGCCGAAGAAGTTGTCCCGCGTCGACGTCGTGCCGGTGTAGGTGAAGCCGCCGTTCGCTGCGGTGCCCTGCGCGTTGATGTCGATGACCTCGACGCCGCGGCCGCACTCGGCCACCGGGGGCTCGCTGCCACCGACGGGCGCGCCACCGACGGGCGCGCCGCCGACGGGCGCACCGCCCACGGGGCCGCCGTCGGGCGCTGCGTCGCCGCCGGCAGCCGCGCCGCCCACGGGCTCGCCGCCGTAGCCATCGCTGCTCGCGTCGTCGCCGCCGCACGCCGTCGTCAAGAAGCCGGCCGCCAAGCTCGCCAGCAGGACACGGCGCTGCCACGCCATCGAAGCCACACCCGTCTCGACACTTCGCTTCACGTTCAGACCCTTCCGCGCACCCAGAGCGCGCTCAGCATGGCGCGCGGGCCTCTGAGCCCGCGCGAGTCCCCAAAAAAGTCGCGTGAAACTGTACGGGATGCGGGCGGTTCGAGAAAAGATCGCACGCGAGATTTATCCTCGCGCACCCGAGGCCCCGAACGACCCCCATGGACGCGCGCGACCCACGCCTGCACTCCGACGACCCTTTTCAGGCCGCAGCCGCGTGGTCGGCGCGCGGCCTGCCCTTCGTTGTCGCGGTGGTCACGGACACCGGCGGCTCGACGCCGCAGCTTGCGGGCGCGCTCATGGTCGTCGCGGTCGAGCGAGCCGCTGGCACGGTCGGCGGGGGCGCGTTTGAGCACTTGGTGATGGGCACAGCGCGCGAGATGCTCCTGCCGGGCGGCCAGCGCGCGCGCACGGTCGAGGCTCACTTGGTGCGCGACCTGGGCATGTGCTGTGGAGGTCGAATGACGGCGTTTCTCACGCGGACCGACCCGCGGGCCGCGCTATGGGTCTTTGGGGCGGGCCACGTCGGCACGGCGCTCGCCGCGCACGCGCGCCTGCTCGACGTGCAGGTCACCGTAGTCGACGGCCGCGCCGAGTGGGCCGACCCTGCACGCTTCGCGCCCGACGTGACCGTGCTCGACGCCGAGCCCGAGGACCTGCTGGGCGACGCCGCCGCCGGCCCCCCGCCCGGCGCGTGGGTCGTCGTCACGACGCACTCGCACCCGCTCGACGAGGCGATCATCCGCGTCCTGGCGCCGCGCTTTGTTGGGCCGCACGCGCTCGGCTACCTGGGCCTGATCGGGAGCCGGGCCAAGTGGGCCCGCTTTCGGACGCGCTTGCTTGAGCGCGGCGTGAGCGCGGCGGCCCTCGACCGTGTGCGCTGCCCGGTGGGCCTGTCACTGGGCGCGCAGACCCCTGCCGAGATCGCGGTGAGCATCGTGGCCGAGCTGGTGCAAACGCGCCGCGGGGCGAGCGCCTGACCGCGGGGCTCATTCTCGCCGCCGGCGCGTCGAGCCGCATGGGCGCGTGCAAGGCGCTCCTGATGTGGCAGGGCGAGACATTCCTCGCGCGCCTGGTGCGCCTGATGCACGAGGCGGGCTGCGCGCCCATTGTCGTGGTCACGGGCGCGTGGCCGCTCGAGGTCCCCACGCCCGCGGTGCGGGTCCACGCGGCGGACTGGGCGCTCGGGATGCGCGCGAGCCTGCGGGCAGGGCTGAGCGCCGTGCCGATGGGGCGCGCGTGCCTCATCACGCACGTCGACCGCCCAGCGATTGAGCGCGCGACGCTCGAGGTGCTCATCCGGGCCGAGCCTCTGAGCGAGACCTGCGCGCCTCACTTTCGGGGTGAGCCGGGGCACCCGGTGCGCGTGCCCGCCCGCCACCTGAGCGCGCTCGCCGCGCCCCACGACGACGCGCCGCTCCGGGACGCGCTGGCCGCGCTGGGCCGCGTGGTCGGCGTGCCGGTCGACGACGCCGGCGTGCTTCAGAACTTCAACGCGCCGTCCGACCTGCCGGGCACGCCGCGCACCTGACGGAACGTGAGGTTCAGGCGCGGCCCCACGGGGACCGCGGTCTTGGGCACTGCGTGGACGCACGCGCGCTGAGTCGCGCCGCCCATGACGAGCACGCTGCCCTCGCCGAGCATCCAGCGCCACGACACCCCGGGCGGCGCGCCGCGCGGCTTGAGCACGAAACGCCGGGGCGCCCCGAGCGAGACGCTGGCGATCAGGACGTCGTCTGGCGCGCGCGGGCCGAGCTCCGGCTCGTCGTCCGCGTGCCACCCCATCGAGTCGCGCCCGTCGCGGTAGTAGTTCGCCATCACCGCGTTGAAGCGCAGCCCGAGGCGCGCAGTGAGCGCCTCGCGGATGGCCGTCAGGCCCGGTGTCCACGGCGACGGCGCGAAAAGGCGTCGCGAGTAGCGGTAGCTGCACTCCGGATCCCCGTGCCACGACGTCTCCCGCGGGGTCAGGACCTCGCGCGCGCCCATGCGGAGCGCCTCGACCCGCAGCGGCAGCTCGGGCAACAGGGCCGCCATCACGGCGGCGTGGTCCTCGACGAAGGCAGGCACAAAGTCGACCCAGCCGCCCGGCGCGACCTCGAGCCGCTCACTCAAGGTCGATGGACTTCTTCGGCACAGACGGGATCACCGGCTTCAGGCCGCGCGGCGCGAGGGTCGCAGGGGACGGAATCAGCGCGCCGTTCGGCAGCACGATGGGGCGCCTCGGCTCGCTCGTCGGCGGCGCGGCGGGCTTCGTGCGCGAGACGACGCCGGGGGATGGCTTGAGCTTGATCTGCGCGAAGCAGCTCGGGGCCGACGGGTCCAACGTGAGCGTCTGCTCGATGTAGCCCGCCAACCGAACGATATACTCAGTTGTCCGCGAAATGCGGACCTCAAGGCCCACGCGAGTCACGCCCACCTGCGTCTCCGGCGGGCCGACCGTGAAGACGCGGGCGCCGGGCGGGTCTGTGGCGATGACACAGGCCTTCTCCAGCGCGGCGTCGCTCGGCGGCACGCTCGCTTGCGGCGTCGCGGCCCCCACGCTCGGTGAGCGCGCGGCCGGCTCCTCCGCCTGCGCGGCCGACGCCGCGGCGGCCGCGGTGTCGGTCGGCGCGACGCCGCGGTCGACGGGCGTCACGAGCAGCCACGCAGCCGTCGCAGCGAGCCCAATCAGCACCGCGCCCGCGAACGCCCAGCGCTTGCTCTGGGCGGGGCCGGCGTCGTCGCTGAAGGTCGACGGCAGCGAGCCGACGACGAGCCCGCCCGAGTCGGCGGCCTCCAGGTTGACTGTGCCGCCGCCCTGCGCGGGGCCCAAGGCGCGCCCGTGCTCGTCGAGCCGGATGGTATCGCCCCGCGCGGCCTGCGCCTGCAGCGTGCTCGACTGCCCCTGAAGCAGGATCGCCGGGCCCACCATCGACGGCGTGCCGTCCGCGCCGGGCAAGAACCCCGGCAGGCGGTCCGCCAGGCTCTCCCAGGTCGCGCCCTGCAACAGCTCGTCGACCGCCTCGAGCTCGGCGTGCAGGGCCTCGGCGCTGAGCTGACGCGCCTCTGGATCTTTATCGATCGCCTTGAAGACCACCGCTTCGAGGGCGGGCGGGACCTCGGCGCCGGGGTTGACCTCGGCGAAGCGGCGCGGCCGCTCGTTGACGTGCGCGATCAGGATCGCGAGCGGGTTGTCGCCGCTGAACAACGGGCGCCCCATCAGCATCTCGTACAGGATCACGCCGAGCGCGTAGACGTCCGAGCGGGCGTCGAGCGGCTGCGAGCGCGCCTGCTCCGGGCTCATGTACTTCGGCGTGCCGAAGATCATGCCCGCCTGCGTGAGCGTGCTCTCGCCCGCCTCTTTGTCCTTGAGCTTGGCGACGCCGAAGTCGAGGACCTTGACGAAGTCGCGCTCGCCCTGAATGTCGACCAAGAAGATGTTGTCGGGCTTCAGGTCGCGGTGAATGATCCCCGCTTGGTGGGCCTCCTGCAGCGAGCGGCACACCTGCCGCAGGATGTGGATCGCGCGCTTCGGCGGCATCGCGCCGCCTCGGCTGAGCTCCTGCGCGAGGCTGCGGCCCCGCAGGAACTCCATCGCGATGTAGAGCAGGCCGTCTTCGCCGTCCTCGCCGTGGTCGTAGACGCGGATCGTGTTCGGGTGCGCCAGGCGGCTTGCGGCGAGTGCCTCCTTGTAGAAGCGCTGGACGACCGTCTCGTTCTCCGAGAACTCCTTGAGCAGGATCTTGAGGGCCACCTCGCGCCGCAGCCGCTGCTCGCGGGCCTTGTAGACGGCGCCCATGCCGCCCTGGCCGAGCATGCTCAAGACCTCGTAGCGGCCGTTGATGACCCGCCCGATCATCGGGTCGGCGGCCTTCTTGCGCGCCTTCGGCTCGGCCCACTTGCCGAAGTTCTCGTCGCGCATCAGGTCTGCCTCGGACGCGCCGTCGAGCGGGTCCGCGCTCAGGCCGTCCGCGATGGTCTCGCTCCCCGCGTCGGCGGGCGCTGCGGCGGGCGCGTGGCTCACCCGCGGCGTGGCTGGCGGCGCCTGCGTGGGGTTCGGCGCCGACCGCGCGGCGAGCGTGACCGGGCCGCGCAGCGCCTCACCGTCGTTCGGACAGTGCGTGCCGTCTCCCGAGAATCCGCAGCGGGGGCAGGTCTTCAAGGTCCCTCAAGCGTGGCGATGGGCGGAGCCTAACCCACGGCCGCGCGCGCGGAAAGGCGGCCGAGCAGGGGCGAGGCTGGGCTAGGCCCGGATGACCCGCAGCTCGGCAAAGCGGGCGCTGCACCGTTCGACGACCTCTGCGTCCAACGTCAAGAGGGGCGAATCGGCCAGGAGCGCAAGCGCGACGTAGACCGCGTCGTAGGCGCGCAGACGGGCGACGCGAGCGACCTCGACGCTGCGCTCGAGCAACGCGCCATCGAGAGGCCGCGCGTGGAATCGCGGTCCGCGCACGATGGCGTCCACTGTCTCGACGAGCGCAGCGGACTCCCCTCGGCGGTACAGCGCCGAGACGACCTCAAGCCGGAACAGCGCCGGGACCAAGAAGGGCTCGGCGTCTGGCTGGCTCTCAAAGAGGTCGCGCGCCCGCAGATGGTGGCGCTCCGTGGGCGAGATCGCCGCAACGAACACAGAGGCGTCGAGGACGGGGATCACCTGCGACCCTCGCCGATGAGCTCGACCGCGTCGAACTCAGACGTTGGGCGCTCAATGCGTGCCAGGCTCGCCATCAACGCCCGATAGCCCGCGGCCTCGGCGGCGGTCAGCGACCTGGGGCCAGGGTCGACCGGCACAACCCGCGCGGCCGGCTCGCCGTCGACTGTGATCACGGCCTCCTCGCCCCGGGTGCGCACGCCACGGACCACCTCTGAGAGGCGGGCCTTCGCATCGGAGAGTGTCAGCGTCGCGCTCATGATTGGTCCTCCATGACCAACTTAGTCACGACTGGTCAGCCAAGCAAGCGCGTGTGCCGGGAGGCGCTCCGCCCCCACCTTGCACCCCGGCCGCCTCCGGCGCAGGATGCGCCCGCATGAAGGACAACCGCTCTTATTACGATGAGTTCGCGGCCTGGTATGAGCGCGAGCGCCACCACGGCTACCACGCCATGCTCGACCGCCTGCAGGTAGACCTCGCCGCGCCGCTGTGCGCGGGCCGCGAGGTCCTCGAGGTCGGCTGCGGCACGGGCCTGATCTTGAAAGAGATCGCGCCCATCGCGCGCCGCGCACAGGGCCTCGACCTGAGCCCCGGGATGCTCGAGCAGGCGCGCGCACGCGGCCTCGAGGTCGTCGAGGGCAGCGCCACGGCCCTGCCGTTCGACGACGCGAGCTTCGACACGGTCTACAGCTTCAAGGTCCTGCCGCACGTGCAGGACATCGCCGAGGCCATGCGCGAGGTCGCGCGCGTGCTCCGGCCCGGCGGCCGCGCGCTGCTGGAGTTCTACAACCGCCACTCGCTGCGCTACGCCGTCAAGCGCCTGAAGCCCGCGCAGCGCGTGGCCGAGGGCACGCACGACACGCAGGTCTTCACCCGCTACGACAGCCTCGACGACGTCCGCGGCTACCTGCCGGACGCGCTCTCCGTCGTGGGCGTGCACGGCATCCGCGTCTTTACGCCATTCGCGCAGGCGCACCAGATCCCCGGCGTGCGGCACCTGCTGGGCAAGGCCGAGCGCTGGGCGCGCGACCTGCCCGCGACCGCGCGCTTCGGCGGGTTCTTGGTCGTGCAGGTCGAGCGCCGCTAACGCCCGCCGTCGAGGCCCATCACCCGCAGGTGGTGGTCGATCAGGCTCGGCCAGCACAGCCCGTCGCCCACGCGCCCCGCGGCGGCGGCGGACTCTGCCCGGCGACCGGGCGCGTCGAGCAACGCGTCTATCGCGGCGCGCAGAGCCGCGGGCTGGTCGGGCGGCACGAGCGTGAGCGCGGGCTCGGGCGCTTGCTCGGGCACGCCGCCCACGGCCGAGGCCACACACGGCACGCCGCTCGCCAGCGCCTCGCGCAGCGCCACGGGCGCCCCCTCGGCGCGGCCCTCGACCACGCGGCTCGGCAAGACAAAGAGCGTCGCGCCCGCAAGCAGGGCGTCGCGGGGTCCGGGCGTCAGCGCGCCGAGCAGCCGCAGGTCCACGCCGAGCGCCGCCGCGCGCGCCTGCAGACGCGAACGCTCGGGGCCGTCGCCCGCGGCCAGCCACGTCACGTCATCGCGACCGACGAGCGCCGTGAGCAGCACGTCCAAGCCCTTCTGTCGCACGAGTCGCCCCACGGTGACGACGCGGTGGGACCGCAGAGGCCGCGTGAGCAGCGCCGCGAGGGCGTTGGCGTCGGGCGCGGGGGGCGAGACCCCCATGGGCGCAACGCGCACCTGAGCGTGCGGCGTTCGGCCCAGCAGCGCGCACCAGCGGCGCGCGAGGTCCCCGCTCACCGGCGCGACCACCTGCGCGCCGGCGTCGAGCGCGCGCGCGACTGACCCGCCCAGGGGCAGGCGCTCGAGCAACGCCACGTCGCTCCCGTGGGCGTAAAGGACCACGCGCCCCCCCGCCGCCAGCGCCGCGGGCCCGCTCGGGACCAGCCAGTGACCCACCGTGACGTCCGCGCGCCCTCGACAGCCCCAGCCCCGAGCGACGAGCGCGGCCTGAGCCCGCCCCGCCGCGAGCCACGCGCGCACCCCGCCGAGCGCCAGGCGCTCCGCTGCGCTGCCCGCCGAGTAGAGCCCCCCGCTGTCGCCCCATGGCCCGCGAACGACCACGCCCGGCGGCGCCCACGCGCCCGACGCGCTCTCGACGTGCACGCTGTGGCCGCGCTCGACGAGGGCCACGGACAGCGCGGCGATGAAGCCGCCCGCGGGGTCGCCGGCGCGTTGAGGGAACGCGCTCGTGAACAGCCGGACGCGCGTCGCGGGCGTCATGCCCCGCGCACGCGCTCCAAGGCGCGACGCGCGGGCCACGCGGTCAGGATGCGCCGCCCGAGGGCGCGCGCGAGCAGCCCGAGCAGCGGTAGGACCACGCGCGGAATGCGGATGCCCGAGGTCTCTGTGGCGTAGATGGGCGTTACCGGCCGGTCGACCACGCGCACGCCCGCGACGGCGAGCCAAGACAGCAGGTCGTTGGGGAAGCCGTAGCGGCGATAGAGCGCGTCGAGCGGCACGCGCCGCAGCGCGTCGGCGGTGATCGCCGTGTAGCCACACTGCGAGTCGCGCACGTGGCTCAGGCCCGTCGCGAGCGCCGTGAGCCGCGACAGCGCGAAGTTCCCGACCAGCCGTGACAGCGGCATGCGCCGCCACAGGTGAGGGTCGCCGAGCCGGTCGCCCTTGGCGTACCCCGCGCGGTCGTCGATCGTCGCGTCGACGAGCGTGTGCATCTCGGCGGGCTCCATCTGCGCGTCCGCACCGACCACCACGGCGACGTCCGCGCGCAGCGCGAGTGCGCGCTTGTAGCCGGTGACGATCGCGCCGCCGACGCCCTGGTTGAAGGCGTGGCGAATCACCTCGAGCGACCACGGCCCCGCTCGGCGGGCGCACGCCGAGGTGCGGTCCGAGCTGGCGTCGTCCACCACGACCACGACATCCACCCACGCCGGCAGCGTCTCGAGCGTGCGCGGCAAGAGCCGCGCCTCGTTGAACGCCGGGATGACGACGGCGACGCGGGCACCTCGGTACATGCCTCGGCATCTTTGCGGAGTCGCGCGCCAAGCGCAACCGAGCGCATCCGGGCGCGCTCCTGCTTGCCCCTGCGCGCCCGCGTCCCCTACCCTGCGCGCCATGACGCACGCCCCCACGCCCACCGGCCTCGACGCCGTCGTCGACGCCCTGCTCGCGAGCTACGACCGCGACAGCGGCGACACGCCCCTCTGCAATCCGCTGCCGAGCCGCGAGTCCATCGCAGAGTTCTTCGAGCGGGTGCGCCGCCTGCTCTTTCCTGGCTTCTATGTTGACGTCGACCTGCCGGCGGCAGGGCGGCGCTACCACGTCGGCACGTGGGTCTGCGAGCTCCACGGGACGCTCTCGCGCCTGCTGCGCCTGGCCTTCGCGCACGAGGGCCCCGACCGCGACCCAGAAGAGGTCCGCACCCAAGCGCGGGCGGTCTCGTTCGCGTTCGTGCAGGGCATCGCCCCCTTGCGCGACGCGCTCTTGCAGGACGCGCGCGCCGCGCTCGAGGGCGACCCCGCCGCCCGGAGCATCGAGGAGATCATCCTGACCTACCCCGGCTTTCAGTCGATCATGGCGCACCGCGTGGCGCACGCCCTGTTCAAGGCGGGCGTGCCGTTCGTGCCGCGCGCGATCGCCGAGCACTCGCATGAGCGCACCGGGATCGACATTCACCCCGGCGCGGAGATCGGCGCGCGCTTCTTCATCGACCACGGCACCGGCGTGGTGATCGGGGAGACATCGTCCATCGGCGATAATGTCAAAATCTATCAAGGAGTTACGCTCGGCGCGCTCTCGGTCCACCGGCGCCTCGCGGGGTCCAAGCGGCACCCGACGCTCGAGGACGACGTGGTCGTCTACGCCGGGGCCACGGTGCTCGGGGGCGAGACCGTGATCGGCCGCGGCGCGGTGGTCGGCGGCAACGCATTCATTACCCATTCCGTTGCCCCCGGCGCGCGCGTGGTGGGCGGCAGCCCGAGCGAGGAGCGCCGATGAACCGCAGCCTCATTGTGGCCGTCGTCGCGGTCAGCGTCGTCGCGCTGGCGTACTTGCTCTTTGGGGGCGCGCCGCAGCGCGCGGTCGCGCCGGAGCAGGCGCCCGCGCCCCTCGCGCTCGGGACGAACGCCCCCACGGGCGCGCCGGTCCGACCTGTCGCGCCCCGGCCCGCGAGCGTGCCGGCGGGCGAGCCGGACACCGTAACGCCCGTCACGGCGGACGCCGGCGCCCAAGAGGCGCAGGGGCCCTTCACGCTCGACTTCGGGCAGCACACCCTGACCTTCAAGGTCGACCCGGAGGGCCGCGTCATTCGGACCGGACTGCGCTTGGTCGTCTCGAACGCCGCCGCGCAGCGTGAAGTCCGACTCCGGCGCCAAGAGCTGCTGCGCATGGTCTATTTCTTGGGGGCGAACCGAAACCCCGAGGGCGCGATCGGCGAGGCGGGGCGCGACCGCTTCGCGGACGACCTGCTTGAGCGATTTCGCAACGTGATTCGCTCGGGCACCGTCGAGTCGGTCGAGCTCGAGGGCTGGTCGGTCGGCCCCCGCCCCGACCCGAGCGGGCGAATTCCCGGACCGCGCTGAGGGCTCAGCCCTCGCGGCAGAGCACGAAGTAGTTGTCGGTCGCCTTGTGCTCGCGCCATGCGCGCCCGATCGACACGTGCGCGCTGACCTTGCGCAGAAAGTCGTGCATGCGCGCGTAGACAAAGCGCTGCAAGCCGTCTGTGTTGTCGCGGACCTCGGGCCACTGGGCGGGCCGCTCGGTCGGCACCTGCCAGTAGTCGACCACGCTGCCGCCACGCGGGTCGTTCGGCGTGAGGCGCGTCACGAAGTAGCCGGGGCCGACGAGCGCGCGCGTCGGGCCTTCGTTGTAGCCCCACAGGCACGGCTCAGGCGTCGGGACAGACGGGCGGCAGAAGCGCTTCTCGAAGAGCCGGAACGCAGGCAGCGTGTTCCGGCCAAAGTGCCGCACCGGCTCGAGCGGGCCGTAGTCGGGCGGAACCAGGTCGTCGAGCGTAAAGGTCCGGCCCGCCGTCAGGCGCCACAGCGCGGCCTGGGGCGCGGGGCCGAGGGCGCGCGTCTCCTCGATGCGCACATTCGGGGCCAGCGCGTCGAGCCACGCCGCGACCTCGTCGATCGAGGCGTCCGGCGACAGGATCATGCGTTCCAGGGTGCCTGCGGTGCTCATGGTCTCCCCGTCGATGGCGTGAGCGAGTAGGTCTGGGCGGCGGCGCCGCCGGCGCGCGGAAAGCGCCGAAGTTGGCCGTCTATCGTGCCGATGTAGACCGCCTGCGCGCCGAGCGCAACCGAGCGCACAGGCGCGCCCGCCTCGAAGAGCGCGCGCGGCGCTGCGGTCTGGCGGTCCCACAGGCGGGCCGTGCCGTCCTCGCTGCCCGTCAGCAGGGCAGCGTCGTCGAGGTCGACCGCCACGATGGGGCCAGCGTGCCCCGAGACCGTGCGGTCGTGGGTGTAGCCCTCGGCGGTCAAGGTCCAGCGCGTGAACTGTCCATCGCTGCCAAAGGTCCACAGGCCCTCGGGCGTCCAGCGCAGGTGCGTGACCCACGGCGAGCGCGCCTCGAAGGCGACCGCCACCTCGCCGGCGCCGGCGGACGTCAAGCGCACCCAGCCGTCGCTGCCGCCGCTGGCGAGCATCGCGCCGTCGGGCGAGAGCGCGACGGCGAACGCGGCCTTGCCGTGGAGCGCAGACAGACGCCACGCGGTCTCGGCGGGCCCGAGGCGCGCAACCAAGCCCTGGTCGGCGGCTACGAAGACCGCGCCCGGCCGCAGCGCGGCGTCGTTGAGGCGCGCGTCGGGCAAGCGCGCGCGCCCGAGCGGGGCGCCGTCGAGGGTGAACTCGGCTACGGTGCCGTCGGCCCCGACCGTCACCAGACGCGTGCCACCGGCCACCCCTGCGTCGACGGTCTCGAGCCCGGTCTCGCCCAAGGCGAGCAGCAGGCGACGCACGGCGCCGTCATGCGCGACGAAGTGCCCGCGGGCCTCCCCGCTCGACAGATCGAGCGCGAAGACGCGCCCCGCGGCGTCCCCCACACGGAGGGTGTTGCCGTCGAGCAAGAGCGCGGTCACGGCCTGCGGACTGACCGACCCCAGGCGCTCGGGGGGCCGCTGCGTGTCGCCGGGCGGGCCCAGGCCGCGGTGCAGCCCAAAGAACGCGAGCGCGGCGGCCGCGAGCGCCGCGACGAGCCACAGACCGAAGCCTCGCTGTGTCGGCGGTGTGCTCATGCGCCTCCCTCGGCCGGCGTCGCGGCGGCGTCGGCTGCTGCGCCTGCGAGGACGCGCTCGAGCGCCCGAAGCTCGTCGACGACGCCGCCCGTGAGCCCATCTGCCGCGAGCGCGTCGCGGCGCGCCGGCGGGAGCACGCCCCAGGTATAGGTCTCGACCTCCCAGTGGGGCGCGCGGTCCGCGAGCAGGCGCACGACCGCGTGCCAGTCGTCGCGGGTCGTCCCGAGCAGGTCATCGCCCGCCCAGTCGATGGGCACGTGAAAGTGGCATCGCCACGCCTCGGCAGCTCGCCACCGCGCGTCGTCTGCGGGCACCGCGTCCAGGTCCAGAGCGCGCATCACCTCGTTGTCAGGCGCTCGCGCGAACGTTTGGTGCAAGTACCGCGGCTCGGCGAAGGCGAGCAGCGCGGCGCGGGCCTCGGCCCTCGAGGGCGCGCGCACCTCAAGCGCGCTCGAGACCTGGACCTTGCCGATGGTCACCCCCGCGCGGTCGAAGCGCGCGAGGACCTCGGCGGGGTCCTCGAACAGCACGGCTTGGTGGCACGTATCCCAGCACACGCCCAGGTGCGCCCGCGCCTGCGCCGCCCGCCGTGCGTCCGCGAAGAGCCACCGCTCAAAGAACGCGCACGCCTCGGCGCTCGTCTCCAGCGTCGTATAGGGCTCCGGCTCCAGACAGAGGCGCACGTGAACGCCCGACGTGTCTGCCAGGCGCGCCAGCTCGACCGCGGTGTCGAGCAATCGGTCGGCGAGCGCCGCCTGCGCCGAAGAATCGACCGTCTCGGGCTTGAAACCGCCCGCCACCGTGCTGATGGTTCTATGGTCCGGCCCGGGGAGCCGCGCGGTGACCTCGGCCACGCTCAGGGTGTAGGTCTGTCGCGCCTCGGTTCGCCAGTCCGGTCGGTACACCTCGGCTTTGACCGAGGCCGCCGCGAAGTCGCCGTAGGGGAATGCGTTGACCGTGAACACATACAGGCCCGTGTCCTCGAGCAGGGCCCGGAACCGCTCAAAGTCGGCCGCGCTCTGCGCGAGCGTCGACGCCGCCTCGTGCCCCAGCCGCAGGCCGAGCCCGAAGGGCCGATTGGGCGACCACGCCGCCTTGACGCGCGAGACGTCCTCGCGCAGCACCCGCTCCACGGCCTCGAGCCCCTCGCCCGGGTGGACGTTCGTGCAGTACCCGATGTGCGCGTCGCCGCGCTCGCCCCTGTGAGGTTTCAACGGATGTCTCCACCGTCGCCCGTGTCAGACCCCATCGTCGAACACGACGAGAGCATGCCCGCGTTGGGCGCGGCGCTCAATGCGCCCGTGGTGCTCGGCCACGACGCCGTCGAGCGCCTCGTGCGGGCGGTCGAGGCGGTCCTGCCCACGCTGCGCCAGGGTCCGCCGCGCATGCTGCCGAATGGCGGCGTCGAGGTGCGCGACCCCTACGTCGCCGAGGCGCTGCATGTCCTGCAGTCGGTCCTCGAGGACGAGCTGCCGCCCGCGGTCGTGCGCCGCATCGTGCTGCGCAGCGGCCTCGCGTTCCCGATCTTCTTGGGTCATGTGCTCGACTTCTGGGTCGCGCAGCGCGAGCGCATCGGCCTGCTCCGCGCGTTCGTGGACCGCGCGGCGCTGCACGGCGTCGACATGCGCCTGCACTGGAACGAGGGCCGCGAGCGTCCGGTACGGGCGCTGCCCGAAGACATCGCGCCCCTGGCCGTGGGCACCGCCCTGGGCTTCGCGGTCGGCGCAGTGGTGCACAGCTACATCCCCTGGGACAGCGTGCTGCCGTTGCTCTGCGCGGGCCTTGGTTTCACGGCGGGGCATGTGTGGCGGCGCGTGGTCGTACGGTATGCCTGCGGTGACCGCCTGTGCCAGGCGCCCCTGCCCGCGCGCGCCACACGCTGCCCGAGCTGTGGTGCCACGCCTCGCCTGCCCGGGCGAGCCGCCGCGTGAGCGCCCCGACCCTCGCGCCCGGCGAGATCGACGCCGCCCGAGAGTCTTTGGCCGCGTGGTTCGAGCGGGCGCAGCGGCCCCTCCCGTGGCGGGCAACGCGCGATCCGTGGGCGATCTGGGTCTCGGAGATCATGCTCCAGCAGACGCGCGCCGACTCGGTCATCCCGTACTGGCGACGCTTCCTCGAGGCGTTTCCCACGCCCGCGGCGTTGGCTTCTCGGCCGGTCGAGGACCTGCTCGACCTGTGGGCGGGGCTCGGGTACTACGCCCGCGCGCGGCACCTGCACGCCGCCGCGCGGCGCGTCGTCGAGGTGCACGCCGGCCGAGTGCCCCCTTCGGCCGCGGACTTCGCAGCGCTGCCGGGCGTCGGTCGCTACACGCTTGGGGCCGTGCTCTCGATCGCGTTCGATACGCCGCTCCCGGTCTTGGACGGCAACGTCGCGCGCGTGCTCTCGCGCCTGGTCGCGCTGGACGCGGACCCCAAGGCGTTGTCTACCCAGCGCGCCCTGTGGTCACTCGCCGAACAGCTCGTCCCATCGCGCGGCGCCGGCGCCCACAACCAAGCCCTGATGGAGCTGGGGGCCACGGTCTGCACGCCCCGACAGCCGGCGTGCCTGGTGTGCCCGTGGCAGACCCGCTGCGCCGCGCGCCGCCTCGGCCTCGAGGCCACGCTGCCACGCGCCGCCGCTCGGACCGCCCAGACCCGCCACACGCTCGTCGCCGCGCTGTGCCTCGAGGACTCGCCCGAAGGACCCGCCGTTTGGCTGGTGCGTCGGCCCCTCGAGGGCCTGCTCGGGGGTCTCTGGGAGCTGCCCTGCGTCGAGGTGCCCGTCGACCCCGGCGCGACCTCCCCTGACCCCCTGCGCGCGCTTGGGCTTGAGCCGGATGCTGACACGCCCCCGCGCTCCATCGAGCACGCCTTTACGCACCGTCGCTGGACGCTGCACACATGGCGCGCGCGCGGTGTTCCGCCCGCTCACCTGGGCGCCGAGGTCGCGCACGTGCCCTGCGCTCACCTGGCGCAGGTCGCGCTCAGCGGACCCGCGCTCAAGGCGCTGCTCGCGTGGGGCGTCGAGGGCGCGCCCCGTCGCCGAGGCGCAGGGCGGGCGCGCCGCGAGGGCTGACGCTCAGGCGAGCGTCTGCGACATGTCCGCGAGGAGCTCGTCGAACCGGTTGGCGAAGTGCGTGCGCCGGTCCGTCGACAGGTTGAGCGCGTCGTAGCTCACGCCGATATCGGGCCCGGGGCTCAGATCGCCGTAGACGCTCATGCCCTTCTCCTCGGCGATGCGGTCGGCCACGTTCACGATGTGCAGCACGCGCCGCTGCCGCGCGTCGAGGTCTGCCGTGTCATAGGCGTCGTCGTGGTGGCGCCGCGCGACGAGCTCGCAGAGGTCGCCCATGTTCCACTTCTTGAGCAGGCCGGCGCCAAAGACGGAGTGCGTCTCGCGAATGGCGTTGAGGACCTCCTCCATCGAGAGCACCTGGCCGGACTGCCGCTGAAAGATCTCCGCGAAGACGCGCAGCATGAACTGCTCGCCCGAGTTGTGCAGCAGGCAGACGAGGTAGACCTCCTCGGGGTCGGGGTCACGCAGCTCGCTGGCGAGCTCGCGCGCGAGGTAGGCCGTCACGGTGTGGCCCGTCCACATCTTGCCGAAGACCGCCTTGAAGGCGGGCAGGCGGAAGCTGAACATGCCGCGCAGCGCAGCGGTCTGCGCGATGCTCGCGATCGTCCGATTGCCGAGGCGCGTGACCGCGCTCTTCAGGTCGCTGATGCGCCCGCGCCCGCCATAGGTCGCGGTGTTCGCGGTCGCGAGGATCTTGGCCGCGATCGAGGGGTCCTTCTCGAGCACGCGCAGCACGTCCTCGGGCGAGACATTCAGGTTCGCCATGACCTTCTGCAGCTCGCTCAGCACGCGCGGCATCTCGGGCAGCCCGATGGTGCCGTCCTTGATGCGACCGATGATCTCCTTAATCATTCCGCGGAGTTGTGTCGCACCGCTCTGGCCCGCCGCAGCCACGGACGCGGTGCGCCGCGTCTCACGCGACACGCGCTTCAGCGCGTCGGCCACGCCCGTGCGGTCGGCCGGCTTGTCGATCCAGTCCATGCAGCCGTAGCGCAGGGCGAAGACGACGTCGTCCTTGCGGCCATCGCCGGTCACGATCACGACCGGCGTCGTAGGGAACTTCTCGCGCAGGTCGCCGAGCAGCTGGCCACCGCGCAGATCGGGTGACTTGAGGTCGAGGAAGACGACGTCGACGCCCTTCTCGACGCGCGACATCACCTCAGCGGAGCTGCGCGCCGTCTGTGACGCCATCCCGAGGGCGTCCACGATGCGCGCCAGCTCGCCCGCTGCGCGCTCGTCCGGGTCCGCGATGAGGGCGACTCTCTTGCTCATGCTGAGGCTCCGTCGAACTCTTCGAGGCGGTCACAGGCGACGCGCTGACCACCATTGAGCGCCCGCAGGGCCGGCACGCGCTCAGCGCAAGCCGGGGTCGCTTGGGGGCAGCGTGTGTGAAAGTGGCAACCGCTCGGCGGGTTGATGGGCGTCGGCACGTCTCCGGTGAGCAAGATGCGTTCGCGCTTCCGGCGCGGGTCCGGCGACGGCACCGCCGAGAGCAGCGCCCGCGTGTAAGGGTGCTTGGGTGCGGTGAAGAGCTGCTCCGCCGTGCCGACCTCGACGATACGGCCGAGGTACATCACGGCCACGCGGTCGCAGAGGTGACGCACTACCCCCAGGTCGTGCGCCACGAAGAGGTAGCTGAGGCCGAACTCCTGCTTCAGGTCCTTGAGCAGATTCAGGATCTGCGCCTGCACCGACACGTCGAGCGCGGATACGGGCTCGTCGCATACGATGAACCGTGGCTTCGGCGCGAGCGCGCGCGCGATACCAATGCGCTGACGCTGGCCGCCGCTGAACTCGTGCGGGTAGCGGTTGAGGTAGTCGGGGTTGAGGCCCACGCGGTCCATCAGCGCCCGTGACTGCGTACGGCAGTCGGCGTCCGTCTTGGCGAGGCCGTGCAGACGCAGCGGCTCGGAGAGCGTCTCCAGGATCGTGTGCCGCGGGTTCAGGCTCGAGAAGGGGTCCTGAAAGACGATCTGCATCTCGCGCCGATACGGCCGGAGCGCCGCGCGAGACAGGCCATGGATCGGCTTGCCGTCGAAGTGGATCTCCCCCTCGGTGGGCTCGATCAGTCGCAGCAAGCAGCGCCCCGCGGTGGTCTTTCCGCAGCCGCTCTCGCCCACGAG
>CANLBD010000018.1 GCA_947488215.1 Myxococcales bacterium
CGCCCTGCTCACGCGGCGCTTCGAGGCGACGGGCGGTGACATTCGGTCGCTGCTCGTCGACATCGCGGCGACGGATGCCTTCCTTTACGTGACGACCTCACCGGACGCGGAGGTGGCCCCATGAAGAGCCGCATCGAGAGCCGCATGTCTCGCCGAGACGCGCTGCGGTTGCTGGGGGGCACGGCCGCCACTTCCCTGCTCGCGCCGCTCCTCAGCACGGGCACAGCGCGCGCTCAGGCCGGGGGGCCTCGCCCTGAGCGCTTCGTGATCTTTCACCCGCTCCAGGGGACTGTGCTGCCGATGTTCGTGCCCACGGGGGGTGAGCGCGACTTCGAGATGCCGTTCTTGCTTGAGCCGCTCGCGCCTTACCGCGACGAGCTGCTCGTGTACGCAGGGGTCAACAACCTGGCGGCGCAGTCCAACTCGGTGGGCAACGCGCACCAGAACGCGAACTTCACGCTCTTTACGGGGCGGCCGTTCCCCTTTCAGGACGCCGAGCGGATCACCGCGGGCGGGCCCGACATCGCGCAAGTCTTGGGTCAGCGGCTCTCGGCGGACGTCCCCTTCGAGCGGCTCGACTTCGCCGTCGGCGGCGCGCGTGGCTTCGGTCTCGTGCGAAACGAGTTCATGTTCCGCGCACTCGGCGAGCCCGTGGATGCGTTCAATGACCCGTCCGTCGCCATCGCGCGCATCTTCGGCGACCAGCGCCTCTCGGCGGAGGAGGCCTTCGCGCTCCGTGCGCGGCGTGCATCGGTGCTCGACGGCGTACGCGGTCTCTTCTCACAGGCCCGCTCACGCGCGGACGCCGAGGGACGCCGCGCGCTCGACGCCCACGCGGAGAAGGTCCGCGCGCTCGAGAATCGCCTGCTCAGCGGGCCGGGCGCGTGCGTATCGCCCACGTTCGAGGCCCCGCCGAGCTACAACTTCGGCTACGACGACGATCTCTCGATGCCGGCGATGATCGACATCCTGGTCACGTCGCTCGCGTGCGGCCAGACGCGCGTCGCGACGCTCGAGTTCCTGAACGCCCACGACCACGCCTTCCCGTGGCTCTGGGCGCGCAACGGCGGCCCGATCGTGGACACCGAGACTTGGGATAACTGGCACGCGATGGTGCACGCCGACTACCAGCCGGGCATGGAGTGGGTCTACCGCTGGTACATGGAGGGCCTGGCACTCTTGTGGTCGAAGCTTCGCGCCACACCAGGGCCGGACGGTCGCCCCCTCTCGGAGACGACCATGGTGCTCTACCTGCCCGAGTTCGCGAGCGGTCGCCACTGGACGAATGGCATCTCGGGGTGCGTGCTCGGACCTCGCGGCGAGGCCCCCGGCGGTCGCTTCGTGAACGAGTTCACCGTGCCGCTTGAGCAGTTCATTTCACGCAGCAACTACGTGCCGTGGCGGTCGACGACCCAGCAGTTGTTGACGTCGACGCTCCGGGCGTTCGGCGGCGACGATGAGCACTTCGGCGCGGCGCTCGACGGCGGCCCACAAGGCGGCCTCCCCGGCTGGCTCGGGTGAAGATGCCGCGCGCGCTCGGACGACTCTGCGGGGCCCTGCTCATCCTGAGCGCCCACGCCGCAGCCGCGCGCGATACGTGGACCACGCCCCACACGGGCGTTCGGGTGCTCGAGCGCGTGACCGACAGGCCGTGGCGCATCTACGCGGCCAAGATCGACCTGTGCGCGCGGGGCGTCTCCGTGCGCGCGACGGCGGCGGCGGAGAAGCGCCGCACGGTGTCCTCGTTCGCCGACCGCGTGGGCGCCGAGGTTGCGACGAACGCGGACTTCTTCACCTACGCCGACTACAACCCGACGGGCTTCGCGATGAGCGGCGGCGAAGTGTGGCACGCGGATCTGCGCGGCTCGGGCGACGTGCTGTTCGGCGATGACCGCGCGCTCCTGAACCCACCTACGAGCGCGCTGCTCAGCCCGCCGCCGGCGTGGGCGCGCGAGGGGGTCGGCGGGCGACCCATTTTGGTGGACAACGGCGAGGTCCTGCCGCGGTTCAGCCGCGGGGATTGCGCGGACCGTCACCCCCGGACGGCCATCGGCTTCACCGAGGACCGCCGCACGATGATCATGCTGGTCGTCGACGGGCGCTCGAACGCGAGCGTGGGCATGAACTGCGCGGAGCTCGCGACCACGATGCACGGCCTCGGCGCGTGGCGGGCGATGAACTTAGACGGCGGCGGCTCGTCGGCGATGTATGTCCGCGGTCGGGGCGTGGTCAACGACCCCTCGGACGGCAGCCAGCGCGTGGTAGCGAACCACCTGGCCGTGCAGGCGTCCGGCTCGGGGGCCCCGGGGAACTGTGACTTCACCTACGGTGAGGCGCTCGACCAAGCCGGCGTGCTCGCCACCCCCGGCGGCACGGACGTGAACGGCGACGGGCGCGCGGACATCTGCGGCCGCGCCGAGGCGGGCTTTCGCTGTGTCCTCGCGCTGCCCGAGGGCGGCTTCGGCGGGCTGTGGGAGGTCCCGGGGACAGGCGACGCCCACGGCTTCGACGTCGCGTCGCGCTACGCGACGTTCCGCACGGGCGACGTCACGGGCGATGGCCGCGACGATGTGTGCGCGCGCGGCGGCGAGGGCGTGCGGTGCTGGCCCGCGGGCGAGGCCGGCTTCGGCGCGCCCATCGAAGGGCCCGCGTGGAGCGACGACGCCGGGTGGACCAGCGCGCGCTCCTACTCGACGCTCCGCCTCGCCGACACCAACGGCGACGGCCTGCTCGACGTCTGCGCCCGCTCAGTCGCGGGGGTCCGCTGCCACCGGGCGACCGGCGCAGGCTTCGAGGCCGAGCCGACGCTCGGGCCCGCGTGGAGCGACGACGCCGGCTTCGGCGATCCCGACCACTTCGGCACCCTGAGGTTTGGTGACTACACAGGCGACGGTCGCGCGGACGTCTGCATGCGCGCTGCGGCGGGCGTGCGGTGCGCGCCCGCGACAGAGGACGGCTTCGGCCCGGAGATCGAGGGCCCCGCGTGGAGCGACGACGCCGGCTTCGACGACGTGTCCCAGTGGAGCACCCTGCGCTTCGAGGACCTAGACGGCGACCGCCGCGCCGACCTGTGCGCCCGCACGCCCGACGGCCTGCGCTGCGCGCTGTCGACCGGCGAGGGCTTCGGTGAACTCTTCGACGGCCCCGCGTTCCGCAACGACAACGGCTGGAGCGACCACGACAACTACGGGACGCTGCGCGTGGGCGACGTGGACGGCGACGGCGACCAGGACCTGTGCGCGCGCGGCAACGCACGCTTCTACTGCTGGCTCTATGCGGACCGCGCGTTTGCGCAGCGCATCGATGGTCCCGAGCTCTCGGACGCCGCAGGCTGGGGCGCTTACTTCTACAACACATCGATCCGACTCGCAGACGTGAACGCAGACGGCCGGGCTGATGTGTGCGCGCGGGGGAGCGCGGGGGCGCGATGCTGGCTGTCGCTCGGCCTGAGCTTCGGCGACGCGGTCGCGGGCCCCGCGTGGACGGACGAGGCCGGCTGGGACGCACGCAAGTACGGCTCAACGCTCCGCATCGCGGACGACGTTCGACTCAATCCCACGCAGCCCGCACAGCCCGCACCGCGAGAAGATGCGAGCGTACGCGACGCGCACGCGCCCGACTCAGCGACACGCCTCGAAGACGCGGACCACGATGCCATGCTCGACGTCGCGGTCGACGCGACGCTTGAGCCCGCTCGAGACGCCCCATCGAGCGCCGATGCGCGCGCGCCGTCCGTCGACGCCTCGCCTGGGGGCGCAGGCGCGCTGAACCGTGGCGTACGCTCGACCGGAGGATGCGGCGTGCGTCCCGGGCCCAGCGCGCCCCCCGCGTGGGCTGCGCTGTGCGCTGCCCTCGTGGTCGCACGCCGGCGACGCCCAGCTCACGCCCTTGTGCGCGCCTGCAGGAAGCCACAGCATGTCGCACGCTCGATGACGAATCACACAGCCGCGCCCTGAGGTGTCTATGCGCCGTGTCCCGCTCGCTCTCCGCACTGTCTCTCGGGTCGCGCTGTTCAGCGCGCTGACCCCTGCCCTCGCCGCTGCACAAGGCGCCCCGGGCCTCGCAGCGGTCTACTTCAACGAGTCGGAGTTCGCGGGCGCGTCCGTGGCTGCCCCGCCCGGCGATGTCGCGTTCGACTTCCTCGAGGGCAGCCCTGACCCTACGATCGAACCGAACTCGTTCACGGCGCGCTACACGGGGTATATCAACCCGCTCTACACCGAGGTGTACCGCCTCTGGACCCGCTCGGACGACGGCGTGCGCCTGTTCGTCGACGGCCAGCTCGTGATCGACAACTGGACCAACCACGCTCCAACGGTTGACGAGGCCAGCGTAGCTCTCCGAGCCAACGTGCCCGTGCCCGTCATGCTCGAGTACTTCGAGTCCACGGGTGGCGCGCTGATCGAGCTGGGCTGGGAGAGCCTGCAGCAGGGCGAGGAGACAATCCCCGCGGACCGGATGTCCAGCGCGTCCCCGTTTCCCGCCGGCTTACCGGTCGTCAGCGCGACGTCGCCCGACACGATCGCGACCGAGGGCACGCCGGATTCCGCCCTCGTGACCGTCTCGCGTTGGGGCGACTTGTCTCAGCCGCTCAGCGTCGAGCTGGCGCTCGGGGGCACCGCCGAGCAGGGCCTCGATTTCACGCCGTTCTCGACGCGGATCGAGCTGCGTGCGAACCAGAGCAGCGCCCGGATCACCCTCTCGCGCCCCGACAACCCGTCTTACCGCGGACGTCGCGTTCTTGAGGTCTCTGTCGCGCCGTCACCGAGCTACACGGTTGGCGTGGCGAGCCTCGCAGCGGTGACCCTCATCGACGACGAGACGCCGCCGCGTGACCCCGTCTTTGTGGTCACCGGCACCCTCACGACGGGACCCGAGGTAGACGGCGAGATTGTCGTTCAGGCGCTCGACGCGGGCGGGACGGTGGCCGCGCAGCAGGTGCTGCTGGGTGAGGGCACCTACGCGCTCGCAGGCCTTGAGCCGGGCACATACACGGCGCGCGCGTTCCTCGACGCCAATGGCGACCGTGTGCTCGACGCGGGCGAGCTCGAAGGCGTAGGCCCCGGCGCGCAAACCCGTGTCTCTGTCACACTGCCGCCCGACGCGCTTGAGGTTCACTTCGCGCTCGGGGCAGTGCCGTCGGCCGACGCAGAACCCGCCGCCGACGCAGAACCCGCCGCCGACGCAGAACCCGTGCAGGACGGCTCAGCCGCCGCCGATGTGGGTCCAGAGGCGGACGCCGCAGCGATGGCCGACGCTGGCCCCACCGTGGACGCGGGCGCTGAGACCGATGTGGGGGACACCGACGCCGCAGACGCGGACGCCCCTGCACCCGCTGCGGCGGCCGCTGGCGGATGCGCTCAGGTCGGTCGCCAAAATATGTCGCCCTGGGGCCTGTACGGGGTTACCCTTGTCTCACTCTGGCTCTCTCGCCGACGGAGGTCCCGCGCATGAAGTCGCGCTCGTTCGGTCTCTCTCACGGCCTCGCCCTGACCGCCCTATTCGCGGTCGGCTGCGGAGGCTCGGGCTCAGCCGATGACCCCGCGCTCGGCGGGTCTCCCGCGCCCACACCAGACGCTGAGGTCACAGGCGGCGACACGCCCGCCCCCGGCGATGGTCCCCCCGCTCCCGGCGGTGACACGCCCGCCCCCGGCGGTGACACGCCCGCGCCCGGCGGTGATACCCCGGCGCCCGGCGGAAACGCCCCCCTCCCCGGCGGCGACACGCCTGCGCCGGGTGAGCCGTGCGTCGACAGCGACACCTTCTTCGTCCGCAAGGTCTGGCGCGAGACGGTCCGGCCCGTCTGCGCGACCTGCCACAGCGCGAACGGCTCCGCCGCGCAGACCCGCATGGTTTACGTGCCCGAGGGCGCGCCGGACTGGCAACGCCGCAACCTCGAGGCCTTCTCCGGTGTGGCACTCCTGCAGCAGGACGGCGTGCCGCTCGTCCTCTTGAAGCCCTCGGGCCGCGTGGCGCACGCCGGCGGCGCAGCGTTGCCGGAGGACGCACCCGGCCGCGCCGCCGTGGCCGAGATGGTCGACCGCCTGTCGAACCCCGAAGCGTACGCATGCAACGTCGACGCTCAGAAGCAGGACGTTTGGGCGGGCGTTGAGCTGCTCGACCCCGCCGAGACGCTCCGCAAGGCGACGCTCTTCTTCGGCGGTCGCCTGCCGACCGACGCGGAGCTCGCCATGGTCGACGCCACGGGGATCGCGGGCCTTGAGCCTGCGCTCGACGCGGTACTGCACGAGGACGCCTTCTACAACTGGGTGCGGTGGACCGCGAATGACCTGCTGCTGACGGATAAGTACGTTGGGAACTCGCGCGCGGTGGACGCCATTGACCCCACGGCTTACCCGCAGGCGAAGTGGTTCTCGGTGGCGGGCGTTTCCCCCGGCACCGGCGAAGAGGCGACCTGGTTCCGGGCCGCGCAGGTGTTCACGAACGACTCCGTCGCGCGCGAGCCCATCGAGCTGGTGGTGCACCTGCTCAAGCAGGACCGCCCCATCACCGAGATGCTCACCGCCGACTACACGATGGTGAACGCCTTCTCGGCGCGTGCGTACGGCGTGCAAGACAGCGTTCGCTTCGAGGACCGCTTCGACCCTCGAGAGTTCGTCGAGGCGCGGCTGCCGGGGGTGCCCCATGCCGGGGTTCTGAGCACGCCGATCTTCATGTCGCGCTACCCGACAACGGAGACGAACCGGAACCGGGCGCGCGCGCGCGTCGTGTACGACAGCTTCTTGGCGACGAACGTGCTCGAGCTGGGTCAGCGTCCGATCAGCGCCGACTCCCCGATTCACAACCCGACGCTGAACGACCCGCAGTGCAATGTGTGCCACAGCGTGATCGACCCCTTGGCGGGCGCGCTCCAAAACTGGAGCGCCCGCGGCGGTTACCAAGATGTCGAGGCTTGGTACCCCGAGATGGCGCCACCGGGCTTTGGCGGCGAGATGCTGCCGCTCGAGGACCGCTCCACGGGCGCGACCTGGCTCGCCGACCGCATTGTGGAAGACCGTCGCTTCGACCGCGCGATGGTGCGGTGGATCTTCAAGGCCATCGTGGGCTCGGCGGTGCGCCGCGAGCCGCTGGCGCCTGCACCCGGGATGGAGGAGTCGCCCGAGTATCTCGACGCGCTCGAGGCCTTCGAGGCGCAGGCCGACGACCTGGCCCGAATGGAGCGAGAGCTGCGTGCGAACGGGCACGACCTGCGGGTGCTCATCAAGTCCATCGTACGCAGCCCCTACTTCCGGGCCGACCGCAGCGCGCAGACCGACCGTGTGCCGGGCATCGCCAGTCAACCGGATGTGGGCGTCGGTCGCCTGATTACGCCCGAGCATCTCGCGCGTCGGGTGCAGGCGATTACAGGCTTCCCGTGGCGGCCACGCGCCGATGGCATCGACTACCTGCTCGACGCGTCGCAGTACAAGGTGCTCTACGGCGGCTTAGACAGCGACGAGGTCGTAGAGCGGCCGTCGGAGGTCAACTCCCTGATGGCGGCGGTTCAGTCGCGCATGGCCACGGACGTCTCGTGCCTGCTCGTGGCGCAGGAGCTCGCGCGACCGAGCGCCGAGCGCCGAGTCTTCGGCGGCGTCGAGGTCGCCTACCGGCCGTTCGACGCCAACGGCTTCGAGGTGCCGCAGGCGCAGGCCGCGATCCGCGAGACGCTCAAGCGCATGCACTGGACGTTCCTGGGCGAGCGCGTCACGGATGACTCGCTCGAGCTGGAGCGCACGTGGCGGCTCTTCCTCGAGACGTATCAAGAGAACGTCGCGGCGATGGCCTCTGGAGAGCTCACGCCGAATCTGTCGGACCCATGCCGCGCGAGAACCGACTACCGCACGGGCCTTGAGCTGCCTGCCGACCGCCGAATCATGAGTGATCCGAACGGCACCGTGCGCACATGGCACGCGGTCGTCTTCTACATGCTCAGCGACTTCCGCTTCCTCTATGAGTAAGGGGCCAGCCATGCAATCGAATCGACGCAGTTTTCTTCAGGCGCTCGGCCTGGGGGTGGCGGGGCTGACCCTCGGCTGGCCGGTCTCGCAGGCGAAGGCGCAGGGCGGCTGGAACGGCCGGTTCCTGCTCTACGTGCACGCCGGCGGCGGCTGGGACCCCACGAGCTTCTGCGACCCGAAGGGCCGCGAGGCCGCCGGCTCACCCGATCCGATGAACAACTACCTGATGAGCGACATCCGCTCCACAGGGGGTGGCAGCCCTATCCGGTGGGCGCCCATCGGGGACAACGACGCGTTCTTCCAGCGTTACGGTGAGCGGCTGCTCATCCTGAACGGGCTCGACACGTCGACGAACGGCCACGACTCGGGCACACGCTACGCCGCGAGCGGCACCCTCGCCGAGACGCACCCGTCCATCGCGGCGTTCTACGCGAGCGTCTACGCCCACGAGCTGTCGATGCCGTTCATCAGCAACGGCGCGTATGACTCGACGCGTGGCTTGGTGAGCAAGACGCGCATCGGCAACATCTCGGCGCTGGAGCGGCTGGCCGACACGAACGATCTGGGCGGCAGCGTAGGGATGCTCTCGCGGGCGACGCTCGACCGCATCGAGCGCGCCCAGTCGGAGCGCGAGGCCGACCGGCTGGCGCGCAACCCGTTGCCGCGTGAGGTTCAAGCGCGCGCGAAACGCATCGGCGCTCGCGCGACGGACAGCGGGATTGGCCGCCTGCGCGCCGAGCTGCCCAACCTGCAGAACTACCGCACCAACTTGGGGCGGCAGGGCGCGGTGGCGCTGGCCGCGTGGCGCGCGGGCGTCTCGGCGAGCGCGAACGTGACGACGGGCGGGTTCGACACGCACGCGAACAATGACCTCGGTCAGGCGACCGCGCTCACGAACCTGACGCAGGGCCTTGATGAGATTCTGCGTGAGATCGAGCGCAGCGGCGCGACGGACCAAGTGACGCTTATCGTGGGGTCGGACTTCGGCCGCACGCCGGGCTATAACGACGGTAACGGCAAGGACCACTGGCCCGTGACGAGCATGATGCTGCTCGGCGCCGGCGTGCGCGGCAATCGCGTGCTCGGCGGCAGCACCGCCCGGCACCGCCCGCTCACGGTCGACGCGCAGACGCTCCAGCCGCTGCCCGAGGGTACGCCGGGGCTCGTGCTCACGCCCGCACACGTGCACCGCGCGCTCCGCACGCACTTGGGCCTGACGGGCACCGAGGCCGACCGCCTCTACCCGATCGCAGCCGAAGAGCTCAACTTCATCGGGTGACCGCCGCAGGGCCCGTCAGAGGGCCCGAAACAGCACCTTGCTGCGCCGCTTGTGGTCGTAGCGGGCGCGGCGCTCGGCGGGCAGGCGGCGCACCGAGACGGGCTCAAAGCCGCGCTCACGAAAGAAGTGCGCGCTCTGGGTCGTGAGCACGAAAAGGTGCGAGAGCCCCTGCGCGCGCGCGCGCTCGGCCACGAACTCGACGATGGCCTCGCCGCGCCCCGCCTCGCGGTACTTGGGGTGCACGGCGACGCAGTAGAGCTCACCGACGTTCTCGGGCTGAAAGACCTCGAGCGCGGCACAGCCAATGACCATGCCGTCGCGCTCGACCACGATGAACCGCTCCAGCTCGTGCTCGAGCGTCTCGCGGCTGCGTCGGACGAGCACGCCGGCGTCCTCTAGCGGGTGCAGCAGCTCGAGCACGCCGGGGATGTCGTCGAGGCGCGCGGGCCGCAGGCCTTCATACTGCTCGGCGGTCACGAGCGTGCCGCGGCCCTCGCGGGTGAAGAGCTCCTGCAGGACCGCGCCGTCGAGGCGGCGCTCCACGAGGTGCACCCGGCGCACACCCTCGCGGCACGCCCGCGCCCCGGCGAGCAGGTGCTTGGCCGTGTCGGCGTGCAGGTGCTTGCCGTCGCGCGCGATGGCCTCCGCCTCGTCTGGCCCGAGCTGGTGCAGCAAGCGCCCGCGCCGGTCGACCGCGCCCTTGCCCTCGACGATCGAGATGAGCTTATCGGCCCCGAGCGCCGCGGCCGCCGCCGCCGCGACCTCGTGCGACGAGAGGTTAAAGGCCTCGCCGGTCGGGGAGTAGCCGAGCGGCGAGAGCAAGACGATGGCGCCGCTGTCCAAGCGCTGCTTGATGGCCTCGACGTCGACGCGCCGCACACCGCCCGTGTACTGAAAGTCCACGCCGTCGCGCACGCCCCATGGTCTCGCGAAGACGAAGTTGCCCGAGGCGACCCGCAGCCGCGCGTGCTCCATCGGGGAGCTCGGCAGGCCCATGGAGAACAAGCCCTCGATGCGGCCGCGGATGGAGCCCACCGCGTCCTCGACGCAGCTCATCGTGGCGCGGTCGGTGACGCGGACGCCGTGGTGGAACTTGAGGGGGATCCGACGCTCCTTGAGGCGCCGTTCGATCTGCGGCTTGGAGCCGTGCACGAGTACGAGCCGCACCCCGAGCGCGTGCATGAGCGCGAGGTCGTGCACGAGCTTCGGAAAGTCGTGGTCGATGACGGCCTCGCCCCCGAACATCACGACGAACGTGCGCCCGCGGTGCGCGTGAATGTAAGGCGCAGACGCGCGGAAGAACTCGACGAAGGGGCTCGTCGCGGGAGCGGCGCGCCGACGCGGCGCGGGTGCCGCCTCTGCGCCGTCGCTCGCGGCCTCGGCCTCTTCTTGGTGCAGTGGCCCCGGGGTCTCGCCCACGCGCTCGTTCACGCCTCGCCCCTCACGCAGAACCGCTCGATGAGCTGGGCGACCACGTCCACGGCGGGCTGGAGCGCCGCGAGGTCGATGTACTCGTTCGGCTGGTGCGCGACCGCGATGTCGCCCGGCCCGAGGATGACCGTGGACATGCCCAGGCTCGATAAAAACGGACCCTCGGTCCCGAACGCGACAGTCCCTGCGCTGTGCCCTGTGAGCGCCTCGCAAGCGCGCACGATGGCCGCGTCCGCGGGCGTCTCGAAGGGCGGCACGGGCGGGTGCAGCGGGCCACCCGACAGCGTGAGCTCGAGGCCCTCGAGGGCGCGCGCGACGCGGGCGTGCAGCTCGCCCCGCACCGCGTCGAAGTCGAGCCCCGGCAGCAACCGAACGTCGTGGTGCAGGGTGCAGTGGCCGCAGATGCGGTTCGCGCTGTCCCCACCCCGGATCGCGCCCAGGTTAAAGGTCGTGATCGGCGGGTGCAGCTCGTCGCGCCTATGCCGCGCCGCGAGGGCGTCTTGATACTCGACGATGGCGTTCATCGCGCGGCGCATGCCGTCGAGCGCGTTCCGGCCGAGGCTCGGGTCAGACGAGTGCCCCGCGCGCCCCTGAATCTCCAGCGCCTCGATGGACACGCCCTTGTGCATGCGGATCGGGCGCAGGCCGGTCGGCTCTCCAATCACGGCGTGCCGCGCCCGCGGACGCCCCGCCTGGACGAGCGCCCGCGCGCCTGCCATGGAGCACTCCTCGTCCGACGTCGCCAGCACGATGAGCGGCGCGCGCAGATCGCGGTCGTCAAAGCGCGCCGCCGCCTCGAGCGCCACGGCGAAGAAGCTCTTCATGTCCGCGCTGCCCAGGCCGTAGAGGCGTCCGTCGCGCTCGGTGAGCTTGAAGGGGTCGCTCTGCCACAGGGGGCCGTCGAAGGGCACCGTGTCGCTGTGCCCTGAGAGCACGAGCCCACCGGGGCCGCGGCCGCGTGTCGCGATCAGGTTCGCCTTTTGACCATCAGGCGTGACGGGCATGATCTCGCACGCGAAGCCCGCGCCCTCGAGCCACTCCGCGAGCAGGTCGATGACGGGCCGATTCGGCATGTCGTGCGCCGCCGAGAGCGCGCTCACAGACGGCGTGCCGACGAGGCGCCCGATGCGCTCAAGCAGCTTCATCGCTGGGTCTGCCCGCCATCGAGCGCGATGGCCTGACCGTTGATGCCGAGGGCGGCGTCGGACACCAGCCAGCAGACCGCTGCGGCGACCTCGCTCGGCTGCACCAAGCGCTGCTGCGGACTCAGCGCGGCCAGCTCAGCGCGCGCCGCCTCGGGGGTCCGGCCCGTGGCGCGCACAATGCGGTCAATCGAGTCCTGCGCCATGTCCGTCTCCACGAAGCCGGGGCAGACCGCGTTGCTCGTCACGCCGCGCGCCGCGACCTCGTGCGCGAGCGAGCGCATGAGCCCCACGACGGCGTGCTTCGACGCGCTGTACGCGGCCGTGTAGCGGTAGCCGACGAGCCCCGCGTTGCTCGCCACGAAGACGACCCTGCCCCACCCCGCGGCGAGCATGTCGGGCAGGCACGCGCGGACGAGCCGAAAGCTCCCGATGTAGTTCACGTCGAGGAGCGCCTGAATGTCGTCGTCCGACGTGCGGTGCACCGGCGCGCTCCGGGCGATGCCGGCGTTCGGGACGACGACCGAGACCGGCCCGAGCGCCTCACGCACCCGCGCCACGCCGGCGTCGACCGAGGCGGCGTCGCGCACGTCCATCGGCACCGCGAGGCCGCCGATCTCGCCGGCCAAGCGCTCAAGCGCGGCGGCGTCGCGCGCGGCGACGGCGACCCGCAAGCCCTGCGCCGCGAGGGCGCGGGCGACAGCCTCGCCAATGCCCCGAGAGGCGCCGGACACGAGCGCGACATGTGCGGGGTGCGTCATGTGCGCAGCATCGCGCGTCGACGCGGCCCGCGCAATGTTCCGGGGTTGAGCGCGCGAGGCGCTCAGTTCGCGGGCTTGAGCTCGGCGACGATGCCCCAGCGGGCGAGCTTGCCCTCGTCGACCCGCGCCCCGTCGACGACCTTGAGCGTGTACTCGCCGTTCAGCGGCTTGTCGTTCAGCTCGGTCACCGGGATGACCTCGTGAATGTCGTCCGCGCCACCGCCGCGCTTCTCCCACAGGACCTTGACCGAGGCGCCGTCCTTCAGGAGCTCAATTCGCAGGTCGCCCACGTAGGGGTGCGTGATGTCGAGCTGAACCGAGACGACCGCGGCCACGTCCGTTCGGTCAATCTTGAGCGAGCGGCTGATGCCCGTGCGGTCGTTGTCGGGAATGACGGCGTCGACCTCTTCGAGCTGCGCGAACGCGGTGCCTTCACCCGCCTGACCGTCCGTCGGCTCTGCGATCGGCTTGCGGGACAGCTCCAGCAGCTCCTTGATGTGGTCGTAGTCGAGCGGCACGTCGAACTCGGCCACGGGGCCGGTGCTGAACCACAGGAAGTCCGGCTGGAAGCTCTGACCCCAAGCGGGGTGCGTGCTCGTGCCCAAAATCCACTCGCCCCCCAGAATCGCGCCCTGCTCGTCGAGCTCGAGCACGTAGCGGTAGTTGTCGGTGCGCGTGTAGGCGGAGATCTCCGGAACCTTCGGGCTCTTGGACGCCTCGGACTCGGTCACGTAGTAGAGGCGCGTGTGCACCTCGGCGAAGCGCTTCGCCTTCGCGTTGATCTTGCTGTAGTCGGCGTCCTTGGAGCCGATGAGCTCGAGCGCCTTCTTGACGTCGATCTCCTCTTGCTTGGTGACCTCGTACTTGAAGACCGGCTGGTTCCAGACCTGATAGTCGTACGTGCGGTCCTCGGCGAACGCCATCTTGTGCCGGCCGAGCATGTTCGTGACCACGACGTGGAACGAGCCCGCGTTCGTGTCGCGGCACGCCGGGTCCTTGATGCGGCCCGTCTCGTCGCGCTCGGGCGTCTTGGTGTTGCAGCGGCCGCCCAGGATCATCGAGCGGGAGCGGTTGTAGGCCTGCATCATCAGGGCCTTGATGTCGCTCGGATAGAAGGTCACCCCCCTGAACTCGATGGGGTGAATGGGCTCTGGCTCGTTCAGGGCGGCAGGCACCCACGCGTGGCACAGGCCCCACCATGTCTCGACGCCGTCGTAGCCGTCGCCGTCACACTCGTCGATCTTCATGTCGTCGTCGGAGTCGACGCCGTCGCGTGCCTCGGCGTTCCCGCGCTTTGTCGAGATGTAGCGCGCGAGCGGCCCGAGCTTGTCGTAGTAGGCCTTGTCGAACGCGCCCATGCAGGATGACGTGGAGTACGGCTTGAGCGCGGCGAACTCGGCGTCCGGCATCCAGCCGTTGAAGGCCAGATCGTACTTCTCAGCGGGGGAGAAGCCGTTCACGCCCTCATCGCCGGTGTAGCGGGCGTTGATGCCGTCCTGATAGGTCGGCCAGTAGGTGTCCGGCCAGGGCGTATTCGCGGAGGCGCCATCCTTGGGCAGGTCCGCGAGGGTGTACTTGAAGTCGCGGGCGGCAAAGCGCGCGAACGCGGCGGGGTCGTTGCGATAGTCCCAAGCGTCCGCCTTGGCCTCGCCGGTGGGCTTGGCAGGCGTGCCGTCCACGTTCACGCCGTCGAGCGAGTCCGTGTCCACGGGCGAGGTCTGAGCGGCGTCGTCACAGCCGGAGAGCGCGAGCAGCGCGGTGGCCGCGAGCGAGAGCGAGATCGAGGTCGAGTGGGTCGTGCGCATGTGGTTCCCCCTAGCCGAATCGGGGACGCGCGTCAGCAGGGATCGTGCCAGCCGCAAGCGGCCACTCGAGTCGCCACCCTTACTGCGCGACGAGCTTGGAGCGGTCGGCGCGCATCACGATCTCCGCCTGACCAGAGAGCACGCGCTGGCAGGCCTCGGCGTTCAGCTTGATCAGTCGCCGACCGTTCTCGGTGAGCAGCGTGGCTTTGGGTCCGGGCGCCCCGGGCGGGGCGGCGGCGACGTTCGGGCAGCCCACCGCGGCCGCGCCGCCGAACTCCGCGGCCGTGACGACCCGCACGCGCTGTTCGACGAAGGGCGCGGCCTTGTCGCGCACGGCGACCACGAGGCCGATCGGTCGGTCGAGCGTGCCGCGAATCACCAGGTTCTCGGGGACCTCGCTGCGGCAGACGATGCTCGCGACAATGTCGTCGAACGTCTCGAGGAGCTCGTTCGTGTCCGCCGCCTCGAAGGCGTAGTTGCGGCAGCCGGGGTTGTCGGTGTTGCCACTGAGGGCGATCAAGTTGTCCCGAAACGCACCCTGCGCGCCGATGTTGAGCGAGAAGGTGGTCGCCTTGTTGCTCCAGAGCGCCTGCGCCTGAGCCCGCCCGTCGCCGCCCGCGTTGTACTGACCGTCCGTCGCGAAGAGCGTGTAGCGCCCGGTGTCGACCGTCGCCTGAAAGAGCTGCTGCGCACGGCCCAACCCCGCGGCGTAGTTCGTCGCCGAGCCGGGGCAGCCGTAGCCGTTGAGCATGTTGACGATGGCCTGCTCTTGGTTGGGGCCCACAGCTACGACGCCCTGAACGCCCTGCGCGAACAAGACCGCGCCGTAGTCCACGCGGTACCCGCGCGACATCAGGCCCGCGACGGCGGCCTGCTGCGCCCCGCAGCGCGACCGCCCACCACCAAAGTCCGCGCCCATCGACCCGGAGACATCGAGCACGAGCACAAACTTCGGTCGTCGCTCTTCGACCTGCTCGATGACGCTCTCCGTCGCGAAGCTGTCGGCCGAGGCCACAACATCGACGCTCGGCGTGTCGAAGAGCTGCGTAGGGACGTCGATCGTGCGGCGAGCGAGGCCCCCGGCGGGTGGCCACTGAATCGTGAACCCATGCGGCGGCCCCTCAACCTCGATGATCTCCGGGCACCCCTCGCCCGCCTCAAGCATCGGGCGCACGACGTCACAAATCTGGTCGTTGGCCTGGGCGGGCCCGTACTTGCGGAACGCCTCGCCCGCGGCGAGCACGATGGCGTCGGCGCGCTGCCGGAGCCGGTCTTTCTCCGAGTAAGCCCGGCCAAAGACGTAGCTGAAGATCGTGAACATCACGAGCACGATGGTCGCGCCGAAGATGATCATCGTCGCGGCCGCGCCGCGCGCGCGGAGGCACCGGCTCATTTGGCCTGCAGCACGATGGGCCGGCGGTTGCGACCCGAGCCGCCGGTGTCGCCCGACTCCATCTCACTGGCGCCTTCGGCCCCCAGATCGACGGTGACCGAGGTCGGCGCACCGCCCCCACCGCCGCCGCTGGCCGACGTCGCGGTGCTCGAGCCGATGATGCCCGCGCCCGGCTTGCTGGTCACGGCGCGGCGGTTCGCGACGACGATGCGCACGTCGCTGGCGTTGAAGCCCACCGGGCTCTTGCGCGGCCGCGCCTGCGCCTGGGCGCTCATGACGCGCCGATAGGACGCCCCGTGGGTGTCGGTCAGGTCAGCGCGGCCGCCGCAAGCGGCCAGAGGGACGAGCAGCGACAAGCACAAGAGCAGGCGTGGGGTTGTCATGCGGGGTCTCCTCGTCGTGATTCAGGTCAGGGCGCAGAAGGTGCGGGCGGTGTCTGAGGCTTGAGCGCGTCCAAGGCGCGCTGCGCGGGCTCGAGGCGAGGGTCAGCGGCGAGCGCCTGCGTGTAGAGCGCGCGCGCCTTGGTCGGATCACCACGCAACTCGTGTGCCACCGCCAAGTTGTGCAGCGCGCTCGCGGCGCCGCCCGCCTCACGAAAGACGCGCTCGGCGTCCGCGTCGCGGCCCAGCGCGGCATAGGCGAACCCCAGGTTCGTGTAGACCTGCGCGGCGTTCGGTGAGCGCCGCGCGGCCTCTTCGTAGGCGATCACGGCGTCGGCGTAGCGCCGCTGCAGGTACAAACAAAAGCCCAGGTTGTTGTGAAACCGCGCGACGTTGGGCACGAGCGTGAGCGCCTGGCGGTGCGCTGCCTCGGCCTCGGCGTGCGCCTGCCGCAGGTCGTGCAAGATGCCGAGGGCCGACCACGCGGGGGCCAGCTTGGGCGCCAAGCGCACGGCCTCGCGGAGCGACGCCTCGGCCTGCGCGAAGACGCCGCGGTCGCGCAGCACCGTGCCGAGCAGGTAGTGCAGCCGCGCGTCTTCGGGCTCGCGGGCGAGGGCCTGCTGGAGCATGGGCACCGCCTGGTCCGTGGCGCCGTGCGCGACCAGCAGCTCCGCGAGCTCTACGGTCAAGGCGTGGTCGACCTGCCCGTCGAGAGGCGGCGGTTCGTCTTGCGCGCGGGCCGCCTGCCCTGCGCGCGCCTGGTCACGCGGCCCGCCCGAGGCCCCGCCGCAGGCCGCGAGCGCAAGCCCCGCGCAGAGGGCGAGCCCCGCCCTCACCCGCCCCCCTTGAGGCTGTCGAAGATCATCACCACCGCGGGGCCCAGAATGACCAGCAGCGCGGCGGGCATCAGGCAGAGCGTGAGCGGGAGCGTCAGCGCGGCCGTAACCTTGCCTGCGGCCTCCTCGAGGCCCAACGAGCGGCGCCGACGCGCGCTCGCGGCGTACTCCCGCATGCTCCGGCCGAGCGACGCGCCGAGCTGTGACGCCTGCCCGATCACATTGCACATGTTCCGCATGTCGTCCGACGTTACCCGGTCGGCGAGCTTGCGAAAGACCTCGGGGACCGCCAGACCCGCTCGGATCTCGGCGACGACAACGGAGAGCTCGTCCGCCATCTCCGGCTCGGAGTGCGCGACCTCGCGCGCGACGCGTGCCAGCGCCTGCTCTAGGCCGAGGCCCGCTTCCATGCACGTCACGAGCAGGTCTAGCGTGGCCGGGAGCGCGCCCGAGATCGCGTCCTGTCGGGCGCGCGTGCGAGAGCCGAGCCACCACTCCGGCACGTAGTAGCCGAACAGCAGCGACACGGCCGCGACGAGCAGGTCGACGTCTGAGAGCGACGACAGCGCCATCACGGCGGCCGTGATGCCGAAGCCGACCACCACGGACACGCCCCGGGCGACGGAGTAGAGCTCGACGGCGTGGTCACTTCGCAGACCGCCGCGCGCCAAGCGCCGCTTGAGCTCCGAGAGGTCCGCGAGCGTCTTCGGCCGCATGAGCTCCGCGATCGCGCCGTAGCGGGCGACCGCAGCGGACCGCGCCGCCTCTTGGGCGGACGAGGCCTCGCGCTCCGCGTCGAGCGCCGCTTGGTCGGCCTCAAGCGCGCGAGCCCGCATGAGGGACCGCACGGCGAAGACCACCGCGCCCGCCGTCGCGAGCCCCGACGCGAGCGCGGCAAGCTGCATTGTCTTCTCGACCGCCATCGTCAGCCTTTCGGGTTCACGAGCCGGCGCACCCAGACTACGCCGAGCAGGTACATGATCGCGGCCACGATCAGGATCGTGTGGCCCATGGCCGAATCCGTGAGCTGCATCAGGTACTTACGGTCCCCGATGAAGATCAACAGGGTAAATGCGGGGGGCAGCAGGGCGAGGATCATCGCGCTCGAGCGGCCCTCAGCCGTCATCGCCAGGAGCTTGCGCTCATACGCCGACTGCTGGCGCATCGTGTCGATGATCGTCTCGAGCACCTCGATCAGGTTGCCACCCGTCTGTCGCAGGACGAGCACGGCGACGACGAACTGCCGAACAGAGCGCGCGCCCTCGACCCGTTGCGTCATGGCGAGCAGCGACTCGTCGATCGGTCGACCGAGCTCGACCTCCTCGGCCACGCGACGAAACTCCTCGCCCAGCGGCGCCTGAATCTCCGACGAGGTGACCCGGATCGTCTGCGCGAGCGACTGGCCGGCACGCAGTGAGATCGCCATGACCTCGAGCGCCTCGGGGAGCTGCTCCTCGATACGCATCAGGCGCTTCTTCACCCGGCCGACGAGGCCGACCCAGGGCAAGAAGCCCAGCAAGAGCGCCGTAACGAACGCGAGACCGACATCGAAGGTCAGCGCGATGATCGCGGCGAAGCCGCCGAGCGCGAACACGCCGCAGCGCGCGAAGAAGGCGGGGACGCCCGCGGTGTCGCCCGCCTGCGCGAGCCGCTGCGCGAGGGTCGCGTAAATCGGCAGCGACTCGAAGAAGCCCGCGTTGGGGTCCGTACCCTTGCGAAGCAGCGCCTCGGCCTCGCCCTCGACGACGTCCGCTGAGCCGAGGCGCTGCGCGAGCAGGGCCTTCTCGACGGACCGGCGGCTCACGACCCACCAGTAGGCCGCCTGCAGGACGAAGAACGTCGCCGCGCTGCCGAGCACGACGATCCATGGGCCGGGGCCGGAGTTCACCGCGTCACCGCGCGCCGGGGCGCTTCAGCGCGCCCGAGCGATAGAAGCGCTCAAGGTACTGCGCCTCGTTGACATAGGCGTGCTCCCCGATGATGCGCCCCTCGTCGTCGACGCCCTCTTGACGGTACGCGAAGACCTCGTTGATCGAGACGCGGTCGGCCTCGAGGCCCAAGACCTCGGTAATGCTGGTGATCTTGCGCTGACCATCGGGCAGGCGGTTCGCCTGAACGATGACGTGCAGCGAGCGGCCAATGATCTGCGCGAGCGCCTCGGGGCCGAGCTTGACACCGCTCATCGTGATCATCGTCATCAGGCGCTGCAGGGCGTCGTCTGGGCTGTTCGCGTGCAGCGTGCCCATCGAGCCTTCGTGGCCGGTGTTCATCGCCTGCAGCATGTCGAGCGCCTCGCCGCCGCGGACCTCGCCGACTACGATGCGGTCGGGCCGCATCCGCAGGGCGTTGCGCATCAGGTCGCCGATATGAATGGCGCCGCGGCCCTCGATATTCGGGGGGCGGCTCTCAAGGCGCACGACGTGCGGCTGCTGGAGCTTGAGCTCGGCGGAGTCCTCGAGCGTGATGATGCGCTCGCCCGACGGGATGAAGTTGCTCAGGCAGTTCAGGAGCGTGGTCTTGCCGGCGCCCGTGCCGCCGCTGATGACGATGTTGCACTTCGAGCGCACCGCCGCCTTCAGGTAGTTCATCATGTCGACGCTCAGCGCGCCGCGCGCGACGAGGTCTTTTGCGCTCAAGGGCGTCGCGCCGAAGCGACGAATCGACAGGGCCGCGCCGTCGAGCGCGAGGGGCGCGATGATGGCGTTGACGCGCGAGCCGTCCGCGAGGCGGGCGTCCACCATGGGCGAGCTCTCGTCCACGCGCCGGCCGACGCGACCCACGATGCGCGTGATGGTGTTCACGAGGTGGGCGTCGTCGCGAAAGTGGGCGTCGACACGCTCGAGGCGGCCGCTGCGCTCGACGTAGATGACGTCCGGCCCGTTGACCAAGATATCGCTGATAGTCGGGTCCGCGAGGATGGCCTCGAGCGGGCCAAGGCCAGTGATCTCATCGAGGATGCTCGTGACGACCAGGTCACGCTCGGTCGGCGCGAGGTTGATGCCCTCCTTCTGGACCAAGCTCTCGACGAGGTCGCGCAGGCGCGTGCGGACCTGGTCTCGCGTGAGCGCTGCGACCGCGCCGACGTCGATGCGGTCGAGCACCATCTGGTGGAGCTTGCGCTTGAGCTCGTCGAGGTCGCGGCCCTTTGGCCCCCCCTCACCGCCCTGCAGACGATCGATGATGCGCATCGCCATGAATCAGCGCCCTCCGAGCAGCCGCGAGAAGAAGCCGCCCGAGGCCACGTTGGTCTCGGGGATGCCCGCGTAGTGGTGCGTGAGCGCCTCGATGTCGCGGGTCGCGCGCGCCGCAGGCTTCACGTCGGACAGGAGCGCGCCCAAGTTCAAGGCGCGCTCTACGAGCGGGAAGTCGTTGTGCACGACGGCCTCGACGGGCTGGCCGAGCGCCTCCTGAATGGCGTCAAGCGTCACCGGCGCGTTCTTCACGTACCGGTTAAGGACGATGCGCACGCGATCGGGCCCGAAGCCCAGGCGCCGGAACAGCCGCAGCGCGCGCCCAGCCGCCCGAACCGCGGGGACATCCTGCGTGACGACCAGAAGGACCATGTGCGCCAGGTCCATCGCGGTCACCGCGTGGTCGCCGAAGTCGCGCATACCGTCGAGCACCACATAAGGGTACGTCCGGCCAAGCGCCTCGAACAGCCTCGGCAGCCGGTCCGACGTGACCTCGGCGATCTCCTCGATGCGGTCGCCCTGCGCCAAGAAGCTCAGGCCGCTCGCGTGCCGGTCGAGGCCGGTCTGCAAGGGCGCGCCGCGCGCCTTGTCGACCTCGCGGCAGATCTCGGCGAGGCTGCGCTCGGGGCGTACGTTGAGGCTCACGGGGACCGCGCCGAGCTGCAGATCCAAGTCGACGAGGACGACCGGGCGCCCGAGGCGCGCGAGCGTGCCCGCGATGTTGATCGCGAGGGTCGTCGCCCCGACGCCGCCCTTCGGCGCGAAGACGGCGATGGTGCGAGACTCGGACTCGGGCGGCGGCGGCGCCTCGACGGGCCGCTCGCCCGCGCCTGTGTTGGAGACAGGCTCAAGGTCGTCGACGCCGAGCATCATCGTCTCGGCGCGCGGCGGCGAGGGCGCGCGCGACTGACCGCGCTGCTTCTCGAGGTCGCTCAGCTTGACCACGAAGGTCGCGTTGCGCGGGTCCTTGATGCCCCCGCGGCTGCCCTTGTCGTCCGTCACGCCGCCCCCCTCAACGCCAGAAGCCGATCGGCCCCACAGGCCGCCCGCCGAGGAGCGCGCCCTCGACCTCCTCGACGCCGCTGCCGCCGCTCGCCGACGGACGCGCGCTCTGCCGAGGCGCGTCGATCTCGTTCAGGTTCAGCAGGAAGAGCTCGAGGTCAGACGGGTCGTTGACGCGGTCTTGGCCCGGCAAGGTCGGGAGCTGCCCTGGGTCGAGGGGCTCCGCGAGCCGCGCGGTCACGACGACGATCAGCTCGGTCTGGCGACGCTGGAAGTCCTTGCTCGAGAACAGCAGGCCCAAGATCGGCAGCTGCCCCAGCCCCGGCATCTCGCGGAGCGTGTTCTCCATGTCGTCCGTGAGCACGCCCGCCACGGCGAAGCTCTGGCCATCGCGCAGCCGCACGGTCGTCGAGCTCATGCGCTTCTTGAAGCCCGCGAGCGTGCCATTGTCGAGCGTGGGGTCGCGCGCGGTGACCTGCGTGGTCGTGACCAGCTCGATGGTGTCGTCGTCGAGCACGGTGGGGTGAAAGCTCATCTCGACGCCGACGGGCTTGTAGTCCACCGAGGGCGCGCTGAACGCCGAGCCGGAGACGGGCACGGGGTACTCACCGCCGGCGAGGAACGAGGCGGTCTGGCCGCTCACGGCGACGAGCGTGGGCTCCGCGAGCGTGCGCGCGAGCGTTCGCTCAGACAGCAGGTTCAGCGCGGCGGCGAAGGGGAACTTGCCGGTGTTCTTGCCGACGAAGATCGTGCCCATCGAGTAGGGCTCTTCGAGGCCGGCGACGCCCCCAGGGCCCGCGCCGACCGCTGCGGCCCCGCCGACGGCCGCGGAGCCCTTGCCGAGGCCGACCGCGACGCGCCCGGAGTCCATCTTCGTCATCGCGTTGAGGTCCATCGCGCGGACGGACTTGCGCGTGACCTCGGCGAACTTGACCTCGACGAGCACCTGCTGCTTCTGCTTGACCCGCAGCAAGTTGATGACCTTGGGCTCCACACCGAGCGCCTGGAACGACGGGCTCGACAGGTACCCGAGCGCGAGCTGCTCCGCGTTCTCCAAGACCGAGGTGCTCGAGACCGAGCCGACGAGCATCAGCGACCCGCCGACGGCGCGCGCCTCGATGTCCTCTTTCGGGAAGGCGACCTTGAGCTCGCTCTGGATGGCGCGCGCCGGCAGGGTGACCTTGACCAAGTAGGTGAGCTGCCCGTTCGGGCCGAACATCACCAGGTTGGTCTCACCCACTCGACGCCCCACGATGAGCAGGCCGCCGCCGGCAGCGCTCGCGTCGGCGATCGTCGGGTCGGTCACCGTGACGCGGCCGACCTGCCCCGAGAGCCCGATGACCGTGGAGCCGCCCAGGCCGACCTCGACGACCTCGCTGGTCTGGCCATCGTCTTGAGCAGCGGCGCTCCGAGGAGCGTAGACACCCACGCTTGCGCTCAAGAGCGCCGTCAAAACCCACGTGCGCATCACTTCGCCTCCAGCGTGATCGTCTTGCTGCCCCGCGCCGCGGCATCACTTGCGGCCTGGTCCGCCTGCATCGCGCGGCGGACCTCGGCGGCGCTCTGGCGGCGCGGCGGGGTGGCCGTGAGCGCGGCGCCACCACCGCTCGACACCGCGCGCGGCGATGCCTCGAGGGCCCCAGCGGCGAGCGCGCTGGCCTCGACCGCCCCCGCGAGCAGGTCGTTCGGGTTGGGCCGGCCGAGCAGCACGTACGGGTTGGTGCCCATCGTCGAGGCGGGCTCTGTATCGTTCGGGTTGCGGAGCACCAGGTCGAGCTTGCCCTCGCGGGACGCGAGCGCCAAAACCTCGCTCTCGCCCGGGGACACGAGCACGGTCACGACCGCTTGGCGCTCCTGTCGCGCGCCCTCTTCGTCGTTCTTGGGCGCGCTGATGTTCAAGTTGCCATC
>CANLBD010000019.1 GCA_947488215.1 Myxococcales bacterium
CGACGTAGAGGCTGATCGAGATGACCTTGTAGTGCTCCGGTCGCTGAGCCGGCGTTGGCTCGACAAGCTTGGGGGGACGCCCACGCCGCGGCGGCGCCGCGAAGAAGGTGTCCATCGAGTCCTCCATGCCCGAGAAGACATGGCCGAAGTCCTCGCCATCAGGTACCCGACTGTTCAAGGTCCGCCTCCCCTCCGCCTTGGGTTGCGCTGTCCGCGAGCTCAAGCAGCTTGGCGACAACCGAGCGGTAATCCTCGGCGCCGTGGCTGTCGGGCGCGAACTCGAAGATGGTCTTCTTGTGGCTCGGGGCCTCGCGGAGCTTGTTGTTCACGCGCACCGCGGGCAGCACGCGGCCCTTGAAGTAAGACTCGAGCGTGCGCAGCGCCTCGGTCGAGGACTTCGTGCGGACGTCGAAGAGTGTGGGGACCACGCCGAGCACGCTCACGGGGTGCAACAAGATGTCGTTCACGTGCCGAAGCGTCTTCAGGATCTGCCGTACGCCGACGAGCGATAGGTAGTCGCACGAGACCGGAATCACCAGGTGGTCGGCGTAGACGAGGGCGTTCTGGTTCAAGACCGAGAGGCTCGGCCCGCAGTCCAAAATGATGTAGTCGTACCCCGTGACGTTGCGCATCCGGTGCCGCAGGATTTTGTGGCGGTCGCGCATGTTCACGAGCTGGATCTCAGCGCTCGCCAGCGTGTTGTTGCTCGCCAGCGCGTCGAGGTTCGGGCCGACGTTCACAATGCACTCGGCGGGCTCTGCTTGGCCCAGGAGCACCTCGGTCACGGTCTTGGGGGCATTGAGCCCGAGCGAGACCGCGACGTTGCCCTGCGAATCGAGGTCGACGAGGAGCGTGCGAAAGCCCGCGTCTGCCAGGCCGGCGGCGACATTGACGCTCGTCGTCGTCTTGCCGACGCCGCCCTTTTGGTTCTGGATGGCGATGCAGCGCATCAGACCCGGACGCGTCTCGGGTGCGCGCGTCGCTCGCTCGCGGCAGTCGGTCGAGCAGAAGAAGTGCGTGCCCGTCGGCGTGGTGAGCTGCTGGTAGGCGAACTTGAGTTCGAACTGCTGCGGGCACACACTGCACTGACGGAGGTCCGCCGAGAACAGGTGGCGCTCGTGACAACTCTGGCTACAAAAGCGGAGGATCTGGTCTCCCTGCTTCTGCATCTGGTAAGCGAAGCGCATCTCAAAGGCGCTGCTGCAGACGGAGCAGGTGTGGAGTGCCGAGGACATGGTAGGCGTCCCGTCCCTGATTGATGGACCTGCGGCGCTTATAGAAGCGCTTCGGGGGGCTGTCAACGGGGTGGAAGCGCGATTTGCCGCACTTCGGTTCAGGTCGGGCGCTGTGATCCGCCCCGCCCCGCTGTCGTGCCTCTACCGCCGCTGTAGGGCACAGGGGGCTGTGTACGCCTCAGTAGGCGAGCGTCGCTCTCCCGCCCGGGCTACTCAGCGTCCGGCGCGACGTAGCAGAGGTTGAGCTGACCGTCGGCGGTGACCCGCACGAGGACGTGGTCATCGCCTGGGGCCGCAGCGAGGGGCTTGCCCGCGTCTCCCCTGTCCGTGCGATAGACACTGTCAAGGCCGACCGCGTCGTAAAGCCGCCCCAACGTTGGCTCGGCCGGCAGAGCCGCGCGGCCACCCGCGCTGATGACCGCAAACTTCTGACCCGTGCTCTTGGCGGGGAAGACTTGCGCGAGAAACGCCGCCGAGCTGCTGTCGGCGCTCCCGTGGTGGGCCACCTTGAGGACCTGCGCGCGCAGGTCGCGTGTGGGATCGGCCGCCAAGCGGTCGAGGGTCGCGTTCTCGGCGTCGCCGGTCAGCAGCACGCGCACGCCCGCGTACTCAACGCGGAGGACCACGGACGAGTCGTTCACCGTCTGCGAGGTCTCGTCGGCGGAGAGCACATCAAAGCGCACGCGGCCATCCCCCAGACTCCCGAGCAACGACGGCAAGGTCGTGCGCGCGGGCCGACTCACCCTGAGCTGGCCGCTCGCCTCGAGGGCACGTGCCGCCGCCAGCAGGCGACGATACGTCGGCTTGTCTTCGAGCTCTAGCCCAGGATCAACGTAGTCGAGGACACGATAGGCGTCCGCGCCATTCAGGATTCGCAGCGCGCCACCGTAGTGGTCGAAGTCGGCGTTTGAGACCAGCAGCAGGTCGATGGTCGACGCTGGCGGGAACTCGAAGTCCGTCATGAAGTCGATGAGCGACGACGCGCCGTCTATGCCCGAGATGGTCCCGTCGTCGCCGGTATCGATCAGGATCTCGTGCGCCGATCCGTCGCGCTGACCCGGAGTCCGAATCCAGATCGCGTCGCCGTGCCCGACGTCGACGAAGGCGATCCAGAGGTCGTCCCGCGACGTCGTGGTCGACGCATCCCGAAAGGCGACCAGCTCATCCGCCGTGCACACCCGCGTGCCGCCGACGGTGCTCGCGGCCTGCGGAAAGGTCATGTCCGGGCAGCCCGAGGACCCCGCCAGCGCGAGAAGCGAGACCGCGCACGCCGCGCGCCGGTTGCGGGGCGCGGATGACCTCACGGCATCGCCGGCGGGGGCGCGCAGCCCTCGATGAAGCGACCCCCGTTGAGGCAACGCGCGGGTGAAGTGCGCTGCATCGAGACCGTGTCGTGGCGCGCCGTGGGCGTGTCGGCGCTCGCGAGGTCGGGGGAGCGCGTCACGCTCGTGCCCTCGGTGATCAGGCTCGCGGCCGCCGCGAACGAGTCGATCTCCACTTGGTTGCAGTCGACCAGGGTGAAGTCGATCGCGGCCGTGTTCGGGAGTTGGAAACGCCCCGCGGACTTGACCGGCGCCTCAGACGTGGGGGGGTCGAAGACCCACAACGCGGTCGAGGGGTACGCGGCGACGGCGCCGCGCGCGGGCAAGACGCCTGCGCTGAGCGTAAATCGCAGGTCCGGCGCGCCGTCACTGCCGAGCGAGAGCAGCGACACACCTTGAAGGCGGATGTCGGCATCGGTCGTATTGACGAGCTCGACGAACTCCCCCGTGGCCTCGTCACCGCTGGGGTCGACGAGGACCTCATTGATCCGAATCGCTCCGGGCGCGATGGCCTCGCAGGCAGGCGGCATCGAGGTCACATCACCTGGGCTGGGTGACATGTCGATGGGCATGCCCGCCTCGTTCACGCCCACGTCCGCGGGGTTCGGGCCGACATCGGGACCACTCGGCGCGTCCATGCAGAGCTGAGCGAAGGTACCGCCGTTGGCGCAGCGCCCCGGCGAGCTCAATCGGCCCCCCGACTCAGCGAGCATGTCGTGGCGCGCGGCCAGACCGCCCGCGGCGCCGTCCGGCGAGCGGTTCACGCTGTAGCCTTGGTCGATGAGCGACGACGCCCCCGAAAACGTGTCGAGCGCGGTCGCAGACGCATCTTGCAGGATGAACGTGAAGTCTGCGCTGTTCGAGAAGCCGAAGCCCTTGGTCGTGAAGGCGATCGCGCCGGGCACGATCGGTGGCTCGAAGACCCACGCTGCGGCGTCCTTGTACATCCCGATCGCGCCGCGCGGCGCGATGCAGCCGCCGGTGAAGAGCACGCGGTCGTTCAGGCTCATGCCGCTGTTCGAGCGCACCTTGAGCCCCGCCAGCGAGAGCGGTACGTCCGTGGCGTTCACGAGCTCGATGAACTCGTCGGCGTCTTCGTCCACGCCGTCGATCAGGACCTCGTTGAGGAGGAGGTTGCCGGGCATCGGCGCGACACAGTCGGCGGGGGGGATGAAGGTGCCATCCGCCACCGGGCCGACGTCACGCGCGCCCCCGTCGCCGGGCGATGGGGGTCCGACCGCGTTACAACTGCACACCCCCTTGACCACGCAAATCGGCGCGGTGCCCGCGGGGCAGGTCTCGTCGCACGGATCGCCCTGCTTGCAGTCCTCGGCGCACGCGGCGAGGAGCAAGCCGACGCTGAGGCCGAGCGCGCGCCTCATCGCTCGCGCACCATGCTCGAGAACGCGCCCCCGGTCACGCCGTCCAGCTCGGCAGTCAGCTCGGCGATCTTGAGCTCGGCGACCGTGCGCGCCGCGGCGTCCGTAGGCGGCGCCAGGAGCAGATCGACCTGCGCGCGGCGTCGCTCGAAGTAGGTTTGCGTCACGGTCTGCAGGATGCGCTGGCGCTCACGCGCGACCAGGCGATTCTCTCGAACCACCGCCGTCTCGCGAGCGTTGAAGACGAGGTCCCCCAACTTCCACTTCACCTCGCCTTGCAGCTCGAGCGCGTCGTCGTCCGTCTCCGTCGCGCTCTGGTTCACGAAGCGCGGCACGGGCTGGGCGTTCTCGTCGAAGAGCCGCACATCGCGCCCCTCGTTGGCTTGGTCCTTCGTGACGCGCAGACGCATCTCGGGCAGGGCGGCCGACCAACGCGAGCGGCTCCGCAGCGACTCGAAGAGCTCGGGGTGCATTTGGGCGTACGAGAGCGCCGCCTGCTGGACTTCGTTGACCGTGGGCTCAGCGTCGAATCGCGACAAGAGCTTGCGGGCGTCCGCGTCGGCGACCGGCTCAGCGTGAGCGACACACGGCAGCGTGAGCGCCACCGCAAGCAAAACCTTAGCACCCCACTTCATTGCATGGACTCCTTGTTTGCGCTCGACGCGTTCACCGTCTGCGAGGCGACGCGAAACGCGCCGCCCGTCATGGCGCGCAGGCGCTCTTCGGTCTCGGCGACCGAGAGCATCAGCGAGACACGCTGCTGCAGGTCTTTCGACCGCAGCACCCACAGGCGATAGAGCAAGTTCTGACGTTGTTGGTAGAGCCGCTGGACCTGCGCCACAAGCTTGCGCCGTTCCACGATGGTTGCTCGGCGCTCACGCGAGATGTCCTCGGCGATGCGGTCCTCGACGTCGGCCGCGGCCTCCCCGTCGAGGACCATCAGCGTCGCGTCATCGTCGTCGAGGACCATGTTCGCCGCGTCGACATCGACGAGCTCGGCGCCTTCGGCGGTCGGATCGAACTCACCCTCGGTGCCGGGGAGCACGATAGACTCCTCGCTCCGCATCGCCTCGAGCGCAGCGTCCCGCTCGGCGGCCGCCATCACGGACACTCGATCGAGCGCGACGGACCACGAGAACCAGACCTGCCAGTCGAAGCGCGGATTCACCAAGTCGATCGTTTTCAGGCCGGTCATGAAGTCCGCACGCTCGCGCCGCGCCCACAGCGAATGCACATGGCCCGTCAGATCGGGCAGCACGTTGCGCAGCAGCGGTCGAAACCCAAAGTCGCGGGAGCTCGCGTCGAGCTCGTGCGCCGCGATCGCGCGCACAACGAGCATATCGACGGGCGGGATCGCGCGCACGGCGCGCTCGTAGCCTTCCATCTGGACGGCGAGCGAGGTGTCCGCGTCCATCGGACCGAGCAGGAAGGCGCCTTCGTTTGACGCGGCCCAGGTCATGCCGCCCACGCTGACGACGTCTGTGAACTCGAAGCCACCGGGCCACGGCGGGCCCACGCGAACAACGCGCTGACACTCGTCCGTGAACAGCCAGACGGCGTCTTCCGTGACGGCGATCAGGTTGCCCTCGGTCGGCACGAGCCGCTTCGCCTCACCCGTGAGCCCGGCGCACAGCCGCCACTGCCCCGCGCTGCGCCGGTGCACGGCGAGCCGCGTGCCCAGGTAGAGCGCGCCCGCGTCCCCCGCCACTCGCAAGGGGTCGCCCTTGGGCCCCGGCATGGGTGAGGCCGTCTCGACGCTGCTGCCGACGAGCAACTTGCCGTCGATCACGAGCGCGACGAAGCCGTCCCCTTGGGCGAGGCCTGTCACGTTCCCCTGTCGGAGCAGCGTGGTCTGCCCACCGCTCTGGGCGCGGTAGATGCCTCGGGAGGTCCCGACCCAGGCGACGTCCCCCTGAGGCAAAACCGCCCGCACAGGGCCGCTGACCTCGGGGACAGGGCCCGTGACGCCCGACCGGTCCGCGTAGTAGAGGCCTCCGCCCGTCGCAAGCCACGCGCCCGCGCCGGCAGACACCACGGCCGCGACCCCGAAAGGAGAGTCGACGTCAGCGCTCTCGAGCTCGACATGGTCGCGGAGCGCCTCGGCGATTCGCTCGGGCGCGACGCGGACCTCGCCGTCATCTCCTGTCGCGAAGTCGAGCACGGCCGTTGCGTCGGCCTCGACGCCGGCGAGCAGCGCAGGCGGGAAAGTCCCCCGCGCCTCAACCTCGCCGTTCGCATCCCAGCGCAGGCGCGGGGCCGTTCGGCCGATTCGCCGCCACTCTGCGCCCGGCTCGAGCCGGTAGACCGCGCCGCCACCCGTGGCATAGAGCGCGCCATCCCCGCCGGCGCCGAGCGCATTCAGCGCACGCTCGCCCGCCCGGCCCGCGGTGGACATCCAGAGGCCCGAGTCGCTCACCGGTGCGGCGAGCGTGACGACCAATGCGAGGGGCGCAAACATCGCGCGGATGTTCGCCGCTCACGGGTGTTCAGGGCAACCTTGTCATGTCGAAAGACGCCTCAAGGACGTCGAGCCCGCCGCGTCCATCGCGTACCACCGCGAACACATAGACCTTTTGGGCCTCGCGCCCTTCTTCGTCGAGACGCGCGGGCAGCTTCAGGGCGTTCTCAGGCGTCTCGTCGTTCGTGAAGTCGAACTCAAGCTCGCCGGCGGAGGTGAACCACGAGTAGGTCAGCGCCTCGATCGGTGGCGTTGCGTCGGGGCATCGCGCCTGAGCGAGGTCGTCGGCCGTGCAGACCTCTCGGGGGCCGCTGTCGAGCTCGACGCGCAAGTTGAGCGTTGTCCCGACAGGTGCCCCCGCGAAGCACTCGGGCGCGCCGGCCTCTACCGAGGCCTCGCAGAAGGGCCGTGCGTCGGCTGTCAGCGCGGCGAGCCGGGGGCTTTTGTTCGGGGGCGCGCTCTCGCTCGGCGCGAGCCGCAGGCTCACGGTGCGAACGACCTGCACGACGCCGATGGAGGGGTCGCCCGCGCGAAGCCGGAACTGCAAGGGGAGCGTCGGTGGTGGGGTGACGGGAAGACCGTCCGTCGCACCGCCCTGGAGCTTGGCGAGCGCGGCGGAAACCTTCGGCAGGACCGTCCCGACGAGGTCGAGGCCATCGGGGCCGAGGTCGACCGTGATCTCGGCGGCGTCGCCCTCGAGCGGCATCTCCAGCGAGACACCCTCGAGGGTCAGACACTGGAACTGCGCAGCGCTGCCGAGTGGGACGGGGCAGAGCGACCAAGCGTACGTCGGCGGGGGCGCGTCACTCATAAGCCCAGCATCTCTCGGGTCGAAGTCCCACGCCTTGAGCGTGAGCGAGTCCGCAGGCGAGACCTCGTTCGCGCTCACGGTAACGCCCACGACGCGGTAGCTCGAGAGCAGGCTGCGTGGGTCGAAGCCGTCGCCGCAGGCGCCGAGGGCGGCGCAGGTCAGACCGAAGACTGTGTGCCAGTGCGACCGCATGTCAGAACTCCCCTCGGAGGCCAAACGACGGCAGGATGGGCACGCCGCTGATGAGCGCCCGCTCCGAGTAGTCGTAGTTGAACGAGTAACCCTCAGCGTTCGCGCGGTTGTAAGCGTTCTGAACCTCTAGGTAGCCCGTCAGGATCCACTCGTCGAAGATCCAGTTCCGGTCGATGCGCACGTCGAGCTGGTGGAACGACGGCAGGCGGCTCGAGTTCACAGTGTTCGCGCGAAGCGGCGTGTAAGTGTCCGTATTCGCGTCGTAAATCGCGCCCTCGTAAGGCGTCTCGGGGTTTCCCGTCACGAAGCGCCAGCGTGCGCCCACCTCCCACGCCGAGGTGATCTTGTACTGCGCGAGCGCTGTAAGGATATGCGTCTGGTCGAAGTCGAAGACGCGCCACGCCTCGGTGGGCGCATCTTTTCGCTCCGAGCGCGAGAGCGTGTAGCTGATCCACCCGAAGAAGCGGTCGGAGAGCTCGCGCCGAAGCAGGACCTCGAGGCCGTAGACGCGCCCTTTGCCGAGGTTCTCATAGTCGATACCCCGCTGGTCGGCCTCGGCCAGCGGCCCCCCCGTGACGTCCTCCGCCGGTGCACGCACAACCTGACCGTACAGCCACTTGTAGAAGATGCTCGAATCGAGCGTAAGGCCCTCTGCAAGGCGCTGCTCCAAGCCCACGGTGGAGTGCACCGAACGCTCGAGCTGAATCGTCGGGTCACCAAAGTCGGGGTCGCTCTCGTCTGGACCCGGCCGCTGCATATATGCGCCGACGCCGCCCTTGACTGTCGTCCCGTCGACCACCTGCCAGCGCGCGTTAACGCGAGGGTCGATCGTGTAGTCGTCGAGCTTGTAGTCGTAGTCCACCCGCGCGCCGGGCACGACGAGCAGGTCGTCCGTGATGCGCGCTTGGAGCTCAAGCCAGAGCGCGGGGTTGACGAAGAGAAAGTCGCGCTTCGCCGTGATGAGCTTGTCCGTCGAGATAGGGGTGCCTGCGCCCTGGTCGTCGCCCTCTTTGGGCGGCTGTGGGGCCGTGATGTCGAGCTCCCCCACGAAGGACTCGACGTCGAGGCCTGTCCGAAGCTTGAGTCGCTCGCCGAGTTTGACCTCGATGTCCTCGCGCGCCGTGACCAGCCAGACGTCGTTCTTGAAGTTGAAACGACCTGCGCCTGAGAAGAACAGGTTGTTCATGCCCACCGACACGCTCAGGTCTTGTGTCACGTCGTCCGTGACCCGATAGACCCAGTTGGCGTAGAGCCGCGAGAAGGACGTCTGATTCTTGAAGCTGCCCCGAATCGCCGGATCGCTCGCGGGCTGGTCGAGCAGAAACGTCAGGGCGTCGTCCGAGCCGAACAGGTAGAGCTTGAACTGCTGAGGGCCGTGCTTCCAGTCGTAGATGGCCTGGAAATCGTAGTATCGGGGGGCGACGACGAAGTCGAGGTTCGCGTCGTCGGGAAGAAAGAGGGGCAGGAGCGCATCGATATAGCTCCGACGACCCGCCAGCGCGAAGGCGCCGTTCTCACCCACCGGGCCTTCGACGAGCACGCCAGCGTCGAAGAAGTCCGCTTCGACAAAGCCGTGGATGCGGTCCGTCTTGGGGCGTCGAACGCGAGCGTCCACGACGCCACCGCTGAAGCGACCGAACTCTGCGCCGAAGTTGCCGGGGTAGAGGTCGATGCTCTCGAGCAGCGCGCTGGAGAAGGTGCTGCGCAGGCCGCCAAAGTGAAAGGCCAGCGGGATCAGGTGGCGATTGATGAGCGCGCCCGACGAGTCCGGGTTGCTCCCACGGATGACCAGCTGCCCGCCGCCGAACGGCGCGCGCGCCACGCTCGGCAAGTTCTGAACGACCTTGAGGGCGTCGCCGCTCGTGCCGGGGATCTTGCGGATCTCGGTGAGGGTCAGCGTCTTCTGGCTGACCTCCTTCTTGAGTCGCCGGCCGACGACGACCGTGCCCTCGAGAGGCGAGGTGGTGCGCTCAACGTAGTACTTGACCGCGGTCGCCTTGCCCGCCTCGATGGGCTCAAGGTCCTCGATGCGGTAGTACGACGCTTCGTCCACGACCACCTTGACTTGGCCCGCAGGGACGCCCTGGAACTCAAAGCGCCCCTCGGCGTCCGTGACGGCTTCGAGCGGGGGCGACTCGATGCGCACCGTGACGCCGACGAGCGGTGCACGCGTGCCGCGCTCGACCAAGACGCCCGTCAAAGCCCCCACGGGCACGTCAGCGACCACCGTGACCGCCTGCGTCGTGACCGTGAAGTTGTAGCGGTAGGAGAGCTGAACAGCCGCTGGCGCGCCATCAACCTCGGCGGGTGAGAAGGTGAATTGCCTCGCTGCGGCGACCGCCGCCTCGTCGAAGCCGTGACCCGTGGGGGCCTCCACCGTGACATCACCCACGGTGCCGTCGACCTGCACGACGAGGTTCAGCAGCACCGAGCCCTCGATGGCCTCGGTGCCGGCGGGGCGGACCGCCTCGACAAATCGCTGAAGAGCGGGCGCCTTCGTCAGCACACCGGTCGGCGCTGCGCTCGGCGCGGTCGACGCCGCGCTCGGCGGCGCGACGGGCTGCGCGCTCGCCGCCCCGTGGGGGAGCGCGAGGCACGCCGCAGTGAACACACCAAGACGAACACGCCTCATCTCAGAAGTCCTCCAAACGGAAGGCAATGGACAATCGCTCTTGCGAACGTTGGGGGACGCCGTCGATGGTGCGCGGCGCGTAGCGGTGTCGCAGGGCAAGCTGCACGGCGCGCTCGTCGAGGCCATACCCGAGCCCCTTGATGACCTTGGCCGCGACGACCTGCCCGCGCTCATCGACTGTCACAACGAGGACGATGTCGCCCTCGACCTCGGCCGACTTCGCCTCGGCCGTGTAGACATCGCCCGGCGTGGGCTTCGACACCAGCTTCGCCGCAACGACCACGGGCGGCCCCACAGGGCCTCGGTCAACGACCGGCGTCGGCGGGGCCGCGACCGTAACGGGCGCCTTGGCCACGCGTCCGACCTCGCCCATCTGCGTATTGCCCACTTGGAACGCCGGCCCCGCGCCCTGATGGACTGTGCTGTCTAAGCTCAAGCCCGTCTGCACAGGCGCAGGTTTGGGCGGCTCCGCCGGCTTCGGGAGCTCGTTGATGGGCGTTGGCGGCGGCTCCGGCGCTTTTGGCTTCGGCGGGGGCGGTGCCTTCGGCTTGGGCGGAGGCGGCGGCGCGGTGGGCGCTGCCGTAGGCGGCGGAGGCGGAGGCTCGGGCGCTTTGGGCTTCGGCGGCGCCTGGACAAGCTCCATGAAGACGAGCCGATTCTCAGGCTTCGGCGGCGCCTTATACTCGTGCGCCGCCCACAGCGCGCCTCCTTGAAGCGCTGCCGCGATCACGCCACCGATGCCCAGCAGCACGAAGCGGCGCGCCTTCTCCGGCTCGTCCTGAAGGGCGTACATCGCTCAGGGCTCGTCTTGCGGCTTGATGTTGATGGCGAATTTCAAAACGCCATTCGTGCGGATCAGGTCAATCAACCCGACGACCTGACCGTGCATCGTCGCATTGTCTGCGGCGATGATCGCTTGAGCCTTGTCGTCGTTTGCGCTGACGGTCCGGCAACGCTCGGCGATGGCCTCGCGCGTCGTCGGTTCCCCGTTCAGGAAAAGCTGCCCGTCCTTCGTCAGCACCAGGGAGAGCGTCGAGTCGAGCGTGTCACCCCCGGTCGCGGCCTTGGGCAAGTCAACCTCGATGCTGGGCTTCACGATGTAAGTCGAGGCCACCATGAAGATGATCAGGAGCACGAGCATGATGTCGACGAGGGGCGTGACGTTGATCCCGGTGATGCCGTCATCGTCGTCGGAGCTCGAACCGCTGGCCGCCACGTCACTTCGCCTCAGGCCGCGCCATCGCGGCCAAGATGATCCGCCCCAAGAAGTCCGCGTTACCGACCCGCGCCTTGAGCTGCGCCTTGAAGGCGTTGAACGCCACGACGGCGGGGATCGCGACGACGAGACCGACTGCGGTCGCGACGAGCGCCTCGGCAATGCCGGGGCCAACAACCTCAAGGCCGCCCTTCGGGTTGCGGCCCAGCGCTTGGAACGAGACGATGATGCCGATGACGGTGCCAAGTAGGCCGATGAACGGTGCGTTGTTACCGACCGTGCCGAGATACGTGAGATAGCGCTCGTAGCGCTGGCGCTCCCGCGCCACGCTGCTCGCGAGGATCTGCTCGACGGCGAAGGGCCCACGCGCCCACACCTCGAGGGCGTCAGCCACGACGCGCTCTTCGAGCGCGCGCCCCGAGGTGACCAGCTTGCGGGCCGCCTCAACGTCGCCGCGGTCGAGGTGGTCGATGAGGCCCCGAGCCAGAGCGGGGACGTCGACGCGGGTCGATGCGTAGAGCCACGAGCGCTCGACGGAGAGCGCGATCATGACAAAGCCGAGCGCGATCATCAGGTACATCACCCACTCGGGTCCGAGCTCGGCGAAGTTCAAGAAGGCAGAGATGACGGAGAAGCCTTCGGCGGCGTGTTCGTTCATTCAACATCCTCAGAGACAGCAGAGGGCAAGCAGTGAGATGAGCGCGCGACGGTCAAGGATTCGCGGCGCTGAGCCTGATGGGTCGGGTCAACGCCCAGACACCGACTCTCGAAGCCGAGGGACCATACACTGACCGGAGGTCGCCTTCGCCGTGGGCACGCGCTGAAATCCACCGGACGCCAGCGCCGAGGGTCCGTTCGAGCGTAACGTCCACGGGCTCGCCCGCATTCCCGGGGACGAGCGCCTGCTCGACGACTTGACCGTCTTCGATCCAGTCGAGCCAGTCGGGACGCGCCCAGCTGGGCGCCCGGACCCTGACCCGCGCGAGGCGCTGACTCGAAGAGGCGGTCACCTGCCCGGCCGCAGAGACGCCTTCGACTTCCAGCGTGACCAGAGGACCTGTCGACGCGACGACGTCGCCTCGCTTGAGCGCCGAGAACAACGCCGGCCCGCCGTCCACGGGCCCGCGAACCCAGGTACGGGGGAGACCACACCACTCACGCCCCGTCTCGGCGCTTCCGCTCGCGCCAAACGGCACGACCGCTGCACCGCGCGTCGTCAGCGCAAAGAGGTCGCGGGCGACCGCGGTCCGCTCTTCGGGCGTGTCCGATGCGCCGACGACCTGCAGGAGGTCGAAGTCGAGCGAGAAACCGCCGCGGGGCAACTGCGGCTGCGATGAGTCCCAACCGAAACGCTCAAAGTAGCCGGTGCCCGCTGCGCGCGGCCGCAGAGCGGCGACGAGCGGCGGAGTCGGCAGGCTGTGCGCCCAGCGGATAATCTCAGACGGCCTCGCAGGCAGCGGCATGGGGCGCTCTGCACGACCCAGCGTCGAGGCGCCGAGCACCGCGAAGCGGCCCTCCTCCCCCCCCAAGAGCACTCCCCCCGCGAGGCCCAGACCCGGGGTGGGGCGCCGCGGATCCCGCGCCCACGCCGGTCCCCCCAGAGGATCGACCCCCGCGACCCAATCGATGCCCTCGGCCGCACAGGCGATGCGACGCGACGAGGGCGAGACCCCTGAGCCGGGCGACTGCGCGGTCAGCGTGACCGGGTCGACCGCGACGTAGGGGGCCGGATCGAACGCAGCGGGCAGGGTCACCTCGAGCGGCACCTCCTGCCCCGCCTTGAGCTCGATCTCTCGGGTCACCACCTCAAATGTGGGCCCCGCGGCCACACCGACTCGATAGCGACCCGGCGGCACCTTGGAGCGCCCCGGGGCCAAGACGAACAGCTGATTCCCCGCCCGCGGCGCGCCGCTGGAGGGTCCGAGCCACGGCGTCGCGGTCCCTGCCAGCCCCGTGAAGCTCAAGCGCGCCGCCAAAGGCGAGCCGTCGGCCTTGACCACCGCGTGACGCAGCACACCGGGAGGCGCCAGCGACAGGTCGGCCGTCGCCGCGGCGTCGGACCGAACATCGACCCGCGCGCTCGGAGAGACGGCGCGTCCGTGGGCCCACGCCGTGAGCGTGTAGTCGCCTGGGTCGACCTCCGCGACGAAGCGTCCGTCCATGCGCGTGCGAGCCCGCATCGCGGTCGCCTGCCCACGCGTTCGACGCAGCACGACCCAAGCGCCCCCGACTGGCCGCCCTGTGCCCACCTCGCTCACGCGCCCCTCGACCCGCCCGATGACCGCCCCGCGGTCTGCCGAGAGCGCACTCGCGACCTCGGCCACCCCGCCTCCGCCGCCCACATAGAGCGTCACAGTGTGGGTCGTCGTCGTGCCCGGCGCCAAGTAACCCGCCCGCTCGATCGTTTGGCTGAAGTCGCGGCCGTGGACAGCCTCGACGAGGCCGCCCTCGGTCGTCAGCGCAACCGCTGACCTCGGGCCGTCGGCGCCGATCCACGTCGTGCGGGTTCGCGCGCCGGTCGCGGGCTCACCGACCTCGGGGGCAAAGGGACGCATCCCCCCCCACGCGATCGCGTGTCCGAAGACGTGGTCGCGGTAGTGCGCGCGCCCCCGGTGGGTGACCGTCGTTGTCACACGCACGAAGTCCGCGTCGGGCGGCAGCACGTAGTCGATCTCGACGCGCACATCATCGTCCCGTGCATCGACGCCCGACGCGCGAACAATCGCGGGGCCGCCTTGCCGGCCATCCTGCGCGACCACAACCTCGCGAATCGACGGAAAGGCGCGCGCGTCCGCGTCAAAGACGGGCGCGAGCTCGCCGAAGGCGTCGACACCTCCGGCAAGGGCGACGTCGACGATGCTGCCCCCGCGCCCGGAGATAGGCCCCGCCGCATTCGGGGCGCGGACCACGGCCGTCAGCCGGCGGTTACGCAGCATGAAGTCGCCGAGCTCACCCAGCGCGGCGGGCCCTTGCAGCAGCTCGGCGCTGTCGACGAGCTCAAATGCCTGTGACCCACCCACGGCCCAGCTTGCCGGTGCGGGCGCGAGCGTCGCAGGGAGGGGCAGCGCGATCGTGGTGGCGACGACCGGCGGCGCCCGTGAACCGCAAGCCACAGCGCCCACGAACACGCCGCAGGCCAGCGCGAGGCGCACATCAGGCTTGCGGGGGAGGGGCGAGGGCGTCGTCACGGGGCGCATGGTGCGTGTTCTGTCGCGACCGGGTCAACCTGCTGGTCCTTGACACGCGCCCGCTCGGGCCGCGATACCCCGCCCATGTCGCCCCCCCCCTCTCCCCGCGCGCGCCCAACCCAGCGACCGGTGCGCGTGCTGGGCATTGACCCCGGCTCGCGCCTGTGCGGCTGGGGCGTGATTGATGTTGACGGTGTGCAGACGCGCCACGTGGACAACGGCGTGCTGGTCCTCGACGAGGGCGCGCCACTGGAGCGACGCCTCGTGAACCTGTTCTCGCTGCTGACCGAAGTCGTCGCCGCCCACGAGCCCACGACGGCCGCGATAGAGGGCGTGTTCCAGCACCGCAACGCCCGCAGCGCGCTCATTCTTGGCCACGCACGCGGCGTCGCGCTGGTTGTGCTCGCGCGCGCCGGACTGCCGGTCGCCGAGTACACACCTCAGCAGATCAAGAAGGCCGCAACCGGCACGGGCCGCGCCGAAAAGGCCCAGATTCAGCAGGTCGTCGCCCGCCGCCTCAACCTGCCGGAGCCGCCGCAGGCGGACGCAGCCGACGCGCTCGCGGTCGCCCTCTGCCACGCCCAAAACCTTGCGTTTCCAGCGGCGATTTCGCTGCCGCCGCAACCGTCGAGGCGAGGTGGTCGTCGCCAAAACGACGCAGCGCTCCGGGCGCTCGTCGAGGCGCAGGGCCAGGCACCGCCGCCGAAGCCACCGCGTGCGTCGCCTCTCCGCGCGCAGCCCCCTACCCGCCCGACAGGAGCGCTCACGTGATCGGACGACTCTCTGGTGTCCTCGTTCAGAAGCAGGTCGAGGCCGTCATCCTCGAGGCCAACGGCGTCGGCTGGGAGGTCCACTGCCCGCTGAGCGTCCTGGAGCGCCTGCCGCCCGAGGGGCAGGTCTGCGTGCTCTCGATTCACACGCATGTCCGCGAGGACCAGATCGCGCTCTACGGCTTCCAGACGTCCGAGGAGCGCGCGCTCTTTCGACTCCTGATCAGCGTGACGGGCGTGGGGCCGAAGCTCGCCATGGCATGTCTCGGCGGGCTGCGCGCCGAGGACTTCGCGCGGGCCATCGTGGGCGAGGACCTGAAGCGCCTCTCCAGCATCCCCGGCGTGGGCAAGCGCACCGCCGAGCGCCTGGTGCTCGAGCTCAAGGACAAGCTCGGGCGGGTCACCCCCACAACGCCGACGACCAAGGCGAGCGCGGGCTCAGCGCACTTGGCCGACCTGCAGAGCGCGCTGACGAACCTGGGCTACCGCCCGCGTGACATCGAGCTGCTCGTGGGCGGCCTCGAGAAAGAGGCCGCGACGCTCGGCTTCGAGGCGCTGCTCCGAGAGGCGCTCAAGCGCCTTACGGGTCAACACTCTCCATGATGCGGAACTCGACGCGCCGGTTCTCCGCGCGCCCCTGAGCCGACTTGTTGTCGGCGATCGGCTGAGTCTCCCCGAAGCCGCGCGCTTCGAGGCGGTCGGCGGCTACCCCTTGGTTCACCAGATAGGCCAAGACCGAGTCGACCCGGCGCTGCGAGAGCTGCAGGTTATAGGCGTCTTTCCCTTGGTCGTCCGTGTGCCCCTCGACACGCACGCGACGGAGGTTCGGGTTGCGGACCAAGACGAGCGCGACCTCGTTCAAGATCGCGTAGCTCACGGGCTTGATCGTGGCCTTGTTGGTCTCGAAGAAGACCTTGTCGAGGATCTCGATCTTCTCTTTCGTCACACGCACACGAGACACGCCCTCGTCGGGGCAGCCGTCTTGGTCGTCCACGCCGTTGAGCACCTCGGGCTCGTTCGGGCAAGCGTCGTCCGCGTCGAGGATCGCGTCCTTGTCGTTGTCGGGATCGGGGCAGCCGTCCTTGTCCTCGAACCCGTCTAGGTCCTCGGGCTCGTCGGGGCAACGGTCGATGTCGTCGTTCAGGCCGTCCTTGTCACGGTCGCCAACGACAACGGGCGGCGCAGGCGGCGCAGGCGGGGTGTCGGGGCAGCCGTCGTCGTCCTCGAAGCCGTTGCGGTTCTCCGGGTCGAGCGGGCATCGATCGACCTGGTCCACAAGGCCGTCGCCATCGTTATCGGGGTCAGGGCAGCCGTCAGCGTCCTCGAAGAGGTCCTTGTCCTCGGGCTCATCGGGGCAGTCGTCGACCGGGTCGAGCACGCCGTCGCCGTCCCGGTCGCGCTCCTCGGGCTGCCAAGCCAGCCCCGTCAGCACGCGCACACCGGGCGCGCCGTAGTCGGGGATCATCCCGCGCCCCGCGCCGAGGGTCCACACGAGCCCGACCTCAGAGCGCATGCGAAACGCGAGCAGGGCCTCGAGCGGGCTGTTCTCGCTCCCCGCGCGGACGTCTTCGACGGAGCCTGCGCCCGTGAGCTCAGCGATGGCTTGGTAGTCGGCGTCACCGAGCGCGAGCGCGAGCGCTGCGCCATAGGTCACCTCGTTGCCAACCTCGAGCTGCTGGTAGACGTCATTCGACGGCCGAAAGCGGTAGCCCACATTGGCGGCGACTTCGAGGACATCGAGGCGCACTTCGCCGATGACGCGCGGGTTCACGGAGACCTGTGAGCTGCCGACAAACCGCGCCTCGTCACCCGTCGGCAGGGTCACGGGCAGAGCCAGCGCGAGCCCCAGCCCGAGGTCGCGACGCCCCGTCGGACCCACGAGCCGAACCTTCGGGCTCAGGCGCACATCGCCCAGCGCGGTGCCCTCGACGTCCTGCGTCGGCGTCCCCTCGCCGATGATCTGATGTACCGGCACATGGACCGACAGCTCGAACCGATCCCCCAAGCCGAGCGCAGCTTGCACGTCCATCGTGACCAAGTGCTCGACGATGTGCCGCTCGATCTGGTCTTTGTCGTTGCGCTCGACGAGGGGGTTGAGCCCCCAGTTCACCCACGCCGACGGGGCGAGCGTCAGGTGCGGCACGGTGAGCGCGCCCTCGACGCTCAAGTAGTTGTTGCCGGTCGGCGCCGGTTCGAACTTCTGCACATTCTGGGCGAGCGCCGGCGCGCACACGGCGCCCGATAACGAGAGAGCGCCTGTCGATAACGCGACGACCGCCGCGCGGCGAACGAGACTCATGAGACCCCTCCGAGGCGAAAGGCGCGCATGATAACGACACGCGCCCGCTTGGATACTGTACAAACGTGCAGCATTGCAGTAGTTTCGCGAGTCAACGACGAAGCGCACACTCAGCCCTCAAGGAGCCCCTTGGCCCGCAAGAAGTCCCCTGTCGACGCCTCGACCGAAGTGAGCGCGACAACACCCGCCGCGGACGAACGCCTCGTGGGCGCCGCCGCGAACCCCACGGAGCAGCGCGTCGACGGGAACCTCCGCCCCGGGCACTTCGAGGAGTACGTCGGTCAAGCGCGCGTCAAAGAGAACCTCCGCGTCTTCGTGCGCGCGGCGCGGCAGCGCGGCGAAGCGCTCGACCACATCCTGCTCAGCGGCCCGCCGGGGCTTGGCAAGACGACTCTCGCCCACATCGTCGCGCAGGAGCTCGGCGTCGAGCTGCACCTGACCAGCGGCCCTGCCCTCGAGAAGAAGGGCGACCTCGCCGGGCTCCTGACGAACTTGGGCGAGAACGACGTGCTCTTCATCGATGAGATCCACCGCCTGAGCGCCGTCGTCGAGGAGAACCTGTACCCCGCGATGGAGGACCGCCGCTTCGACGTCGTCATCGGCGAGGGCGTGTACGCGCGCAGCTACCCCATCCAGCTCAAGCCCTTCACGCTCATCGGCGCCACGACCCGCGCGGGGTTGCTCACGTCGCCGATGCGCGACCGCTTTGGTATCGTCGAGCACCTTGAGTTCTACTCGGTCGAAGAGCTGCAGCAAATCATCGAGCGGTCCGCACGGCTCATGGGCACGCGCCTCGACGAGAGCGGCGCCGTCGCCCTCGCGCGGCGCTCACGCGGCACCCCGCGCATCGCGAATCGACTGCTTCGCCGCGTCCGCGATTTTGCCGACCTGCTCACCGGCGGCGTCGTCACCGGAGAGCTCGCGCAGCGCGCCCTCGAGGCCCTCGAGATCGACCACGCGGGCTTCGACCGCATGGACCGCCGCCTGCTCCTCACGCTCATCGACAAGTTCGACGGCGGCCCGGTCGGTCTCGACACCCTCGCTGCGGCGATTGGTGAGGAGAAAGACAGCATCGAGGACGTTTACGAGCCCTACCTGCTCAAAGAGGGCTACCTGAAGCGCACGCATCGTGGCCGTGTGGCGACCCACCGCGCGTACATGCACTTCCACCGCGAGGCGCCGCGCTCCGAGCAGCTCGAGCTCGGATGAGGCGCGCGGCCTGCCTCATCGGGGTCGTCGGTGCGCTCCACGGATGCGCGGGCGGCGCTGCGACCGTGCGACGCCCCCCTGCCGCCGCGCTCGAGGCGGCGCGCGCGCGCCTCATCGAACAGGGCATCGCGCTCGACCCGACGTTGTACGGGGGCGCTCGCCTGCGGAGTGTGTGGTTTTGCTTTGTCCCTGCGGGGCGCCAGGGCCTGCAGTGGTCGTCCACTTTCGCGCGTGTGGGCGCTGGTCCGACGCCTTTCAAGGTCGAAGGCCCGGTCCAAGCGCAGGACGATGCGCTCGCGCGGTGCGCCCACCAAGTGCGATTCGAGCTCGACGCTCAAGCCTCAGGCGAAGGCAGCCGGCTGCGCTTCACCTCGGAGTGGATGCGAGCGGCGATCGACGTCTGCGCGCCGATTGAGCCCGCCCTGCTCGGCGCGCGGGCATGTCGCTATACGTGGCGACCGAGCGGGCCGCAGGCGAACCTCGAAGGTGCGCTCGACGACGTGCTCAACGGCCTGTAAAGCCGTCGCAGCGCGAGAGCCCGAGCGCCACAGCCGCCATCGCGACCAAGAAGCCTGCGCCGAGCGCCCAGAGTGTCCGCGTCTCCCCAGAGGGTGCGTGATGCACCATCGTGGTGGCCGTCGCCGCTTCTCCGACAATCTTCGTTGGGCGCGCCTCACGCGCGGCTGGCGCTTCGAGTTCAAGCCCACGCATCGCGGCCAAGACGTCGCGCATATCGGCGGGCCGGTGGTTGGGGTCACGGGCCAACATGCGGGCGCAGAGCGTCACGAGCCCCGGCGCGAAGGTCAGGTCGGGCCGCACCGCAGAGATGAGCGGCGCGTCGTCCGTGAGGCGGCGGACCATCGAAGCGCGTGGGTCCGCCCCCTCCCACGGCAGGCGCCCCGTCAAGCACAAGAAGAGCAAGATCCCTGCGCTGAAGATGTCGGAGCGCTGGTCGAGGTCCTCGTCACCTCGCGCCTGCTCGGGCGACATGTACTCCGGCGTCCCGAAGACGCGCCCGGTATCGGTATGACCGACGGTCCCGAGCGCTGCGTCGAGATATTTCACAATGCCGAAGTCGAGGACCTTCACGTGGTCGCCGTCGACCCCCTGCGTCAGGTAGACGTTGTCCGGCTTCAAGTCGCGGTGGACGAGGCCGGCTGCGTGCGCCTCGCTGAGCCCCTCAGCCAGCTGCCCGATGATGCGGAGCGCTGCGCGTGCGCTCAACCAGCCATCGCGCTCGATGCGGTCCGTGAGCGACTCCCCTTCGACCAGATCCATGACGATGAACAAGGTGCCGTCCGGCAGCTCCCCCGCCTCATGGACCCGGACCGTATGAGGTCCGCTGAGCCTCGACGCCGCCCGAGCCTCCCGCCGAAACCGGCGGTTCATGTCGTCACTCTGCGAGAGCCATGGATGCAGCGTCTTGACGGCGAAACGTGCGCCGTCGCGCCCCTGGGCGCGGTAGACGGTGCCCATCCCCCCGGCCCCGAGCCTTCGCGCGAGGCGCATTCGCCCAAGGATGGTTGTCCCGAGGAGCGGATCGTCCGGCCAGCCGCGCGACGGCTTCACCTGCCCGCACGCGGTGCACGCCTCGGCGTCCGCGTCAGCGAGGGTGCTGTGACAGTGAACACAGTAGCGCACGGCCATACCCTAGCACGGCCCGCTCTGGTCGCGCGCGAGCGCTTGTGGTAGTGGAGACGCCCCGAACGGAGGCGCCATGTCGTTTCGCAAGGTCCTGATCGCAAACCGGGGCGAGATCGCGTGCCGCATCGCGACCGTGCTCCGTGAACGCGGCGTCGCGAGCGTCGCCGTGCACTCCGAGGCGGACGCGGGCAGCCCGCACGCGCGCGCCGCAGACGAGGCCGTGCTCATCGGCCCCCCGCCCGTCGCGCAGAGCTACCTGCAGCAGCAGGCCATCATCGACGCCGCGCTCAACACGGGCGCCGAGGCGATTCACCCGGGGTACGGTCTGCTCTCCGAGAACTCGGGCTTCGCTCGGGCGGTGCAGGCCGCCGGGCTCGTCTTCATCGGACCGACACCCGAGGCGATCGACGCCATGGGCGACAAGGCCCGCGCCCGCGCCACAGCGCAGGCCGCAGGTTGCCCCGTCGTGCCAGGCTCCGACGGCCCCGTCGAGGATGACGCGCTCGCCGCGCAGGTCGCCGAGCGGCTCGGCTATCCGATTCTGGTCAAGGCCGCGGGCGGTGGTGGCGGGATCGGCATGGCGATCGTCGACGCCCCCGGGCGCCTCGAGCGCGCGCTCACCAGCTGCCGTGACCGCGGCCGCAGCAGCTTCGGCAACGCGGCGGTCTACCTCGAGAAGTACATCGAGCGTCCGCGGCACATCGAGGTGCAGGTCCTCTTCGACCACCACGGTCATGGGGTGCACCTCTTCGAGCGCGAGTGCTCGGTGCAGAGGCGCCACCAAAAGGTCATCGAAGAGGCGCCGTCACCGTTCGTCTCAAGTCGGCCCGCGCTTCGCGAAGGGCTCACGCAGGCCGCGCTCGCGGCGGCGCGCGCGATCGGCTACCGCAACGCCGGCACGGTCGAGTTCGTCGTCGGTCAGGACGGTAGCTTCTACTTCATCGAGATGAACACGCGGCTCCAGGTCGAGCACCCCGTCACCGAGGCCATCACGGGCGTCGACCTGATCGGCTGGCAGCTCGACATCGCCGCCGGCGCGCCGCTGACGCTTCAGCAGGCGGATGTCCGCGCGACAGGCGCGGCGATCGAGCTGCGCATCTACGCCGAGGACCCCGAGAAGAGCTTCATGCCCAAGCCGGGTCGCATCGGCGCCTTCGTGCCCCCGACGGGCGAAGGCGTCCGGGTCGACACGGGCGTGCGCGCGGACTTCGACGTCACGCCCTACTACGACCCTCTGATCGCGAAGCTGATGACCCACGGCGCGGACCGCGTTCAGGCGACTGCGCGTGCCCGTGCCGCCCTCGATGCCTTCACAATCGAGGGCCTCACCACGAACCGCGCGTTCCTCAACGACGTCCTCGAAACACAGACCTTTACCGACGCAGCCTACGACACCGGCTGGCTCGAGCGCTGGGTCAAGGAAAGAAAGCAGGGAGCCTGAGCATGGCCGACATTCTCGCCCACATCACCGGGACCGTCTGGAAGATCGAGGTCGCCGTCGGCGACGAGGTCCGTGAGGACGACGTCCTCGTCATCCTCGAGTCGATGAAGATGGAGATGCCCGTCGAGACGAATCGCGACGGCACGGTCGCCGAGATTCTCGTCACCGAGGGGCAAGCCGTCGCCGAGGGCGACGTGCTCGTGCGCATCACCGAGGCGTAATCGTCGCGCGCCGCGCTCAGTCTGCCAGCGCGCGGACAGCGCTTTGAAAGACCTGACCGCGGTGGTGGTAGTCGCGGTACAGGTCAAAAGACGACGCAGCGGGGCTGAGGACGACGGCGTCGCCGGACTGAGCGAGGGCCGCGGCGACGGCGACGGCGGTCGTCATGTCGGCGCACACGCGCACCTCGACACGCCCGCGGAGCGCCTCGAGGGTCCGCCGCGCGGTGCTGCCCTCGGGGCCGACCACCACGACCGCGCGCGCCCTCGCCGCGAGCTCCGCCTCAAAGTCCGCTTGGTCGAGGCCCTTGTCGAAGCCGCCGACGATCGCGACATACGGCTCAGAAAGGGAGCGCAGGCCGACGCACGCCGCGTGCGGGTTGGTCGCCTTGGAGTCGTCGATCCACCGCACGGCCTGCCGTGTGCGAACGAGCTCCATGCGATGCGGGAGCCCACGGAACGCGCGCAGCGCCTCAACCATCGCGGGGCGCGGCAAGCCCAGCGCGTCGCCGGCTGCGAGCGTCGCAAGCGCGTTCAGCACGTTGTGCCGCCCCGACACGCCGAGCTCGGCCTGCGTCATCAGCACCACACCGCCCGCGAGGAGCCGCTCTCCATCCCAGCCGTAGTCAAAGGTCGGCGCGGGCCCGAAGGTCACACGCCGCACACCCGGCGGCGTCACGAACGCGGCAACGATCGGGTCATCCCCCCGCAGCACCGCGACATCGCCTGCGCTCATATCACGGAGAACTCGGGCCTTCGACGCGATGTAGGCGTCGTAATCGCCGCCGAAGTAGTCCGTGTGGTCGGGCGCAACGTTCGTGATGATCGCGACCTGGGGACGAAAGAACCCACAGCTCCAGAGCTGAAAGGCTGACACCTCGGCGACGAGGACACCGTCCGCAGGCACCGCGCGCGCCCGCTCGCTGAGCGGCGTGCCGATGTTGCCCGCGACCTCGACGGGCCGCCCCGCGCCCCGGACCACGGCGCCCACCATCTCCGTCGTCGTGCTCTTGCCGTCCGTGCCCGTGATCGCGACCACCGGCGCTCTGGCGACGGATGCG
>CANLBD010000020.1 GCA_947488215.1 Myxococcales bacterium
CCGACGCGGCGCTGCCTGAACCCGACGCCGCGCTGCCTGAGCCCGACGCCGCGCTGCCCGAGCCCGACGCCGCGCTCGAACCCGACGCCGCGCTCGAACCCGACGCTGAGCTCGACGCTGAGCGTCCGCAGTCCGACGCGCTCACGCTCGACGCTGCGCTCCCCCTCGACGCCTCGGGCGAAGAGGGCACGCCGCTCGACGACGACGGTGGTCCGGGCGCCGCGACCGCAGGCGGCTCCTGCGCCTGTCAACAGCGCGGCGCGGCCCCCGCGTGGCCGCTTACCTTGCTGCTCGCATTCGGCCTCACCCGCATGCGGCGAGGTCGCCGCGCCGCCGCCGACCGCGCCGCATGACCGCGTTGCCTCAGGTCCTCGACGACTGGTACGCCCTCTGCTGGTCGCGTGAGCTCACCTCGCACCCGCGCTCCGTCCGCCTCTATGGCCGCCCCCTCGCCCTGTGGCGCACGGCCTCGGGTGCCCCCGCGGCCGCCGACGACCGATGCCCGCATCGCGCCGTGCCGCTCTCGCTCGGCCAAGTCCGCGGCGACTGCCTCGAATGTCCCTACCACGGCTGGCAGTTCGACGCCGCCGGCGCCTGTCGCAGCGTCCCCGGCCTCACAGGGACGCCCGAGTCACCGGGGCGTCGCCTCGCGACCCACGCCGTCGCCGAGCACGACGGCGTCGTCTGGGTGTGGGGCCGTGCCGGCGCGGCGCCCTCGCGCGCCCCCTACCGCTTTCCCTCGGTCTCCGAGCGCGGGTACCACACGGTCCTCGACCGTGTAGAAGCCCGCGCGAGCGTGCACGCCGTCGCGGAGAACGCGCTCGACGTGCCGCACACCGCCTTCCTCCACAAGGGCCTCTTCCGGGGCGCGGGCGCGCGCAACGAGATTCAGGTCGTCGTGCGCCGCACCGGGCGCACGGTCGAAGCCGAGTATCTCGGTGAGCCCCGCCCCAGCGGCCTCGTCGGTCGCTTGCTCGCCCCCGGCGGCGGCGCGGTGGTGCACTTCGACCGCTTCATGCTCCCGGGCATCGCACAGGTGGAGTACCGCCTCGGCGACCGCAGCCACCTCCTCGTCACGACCGCGCTCACGCCTGTGACCGAGACGCAGACGGTCTTGCACGTCGTCACGACCTTTCGCCTGCCGATCCCCGCGTGGCTCGTGACGCCGATCCTCAAGCCGGTCGCGCGTGCGATCTTCGCTCAAGACGCCCGCATCCTCGCCGCGCAGACGCGCACGCTCGAGGCCTTCCCCGACGCCCACTTCTACTCGACCGAGCTCGACGCGCTTGGCCCGCACATCGCCTACCTGCTGCGCGCCGCCGCTCAGGGCGACAGCGCCGATGCGACCCCACCCGCCTTCGAGAAGCGCTTCTCGATGCGCGTCTGATCGGCGCGTCTCACATCTCGTCGAGCGCGGTCATCCCGATCAGCTCGAGGCCCGCACCGAGCACGCGTCGCGCCGCGCGCACCAGCTGCGTCCGCGCCGCGAGGAGACCCGGCTCTGCGCCAAGCACCTTCGCGTCGGCGCTGTTGAAGAACGCCGAGAACGCGCGCGCGACCTCATACGTCGCCTTGGGCAGCAGGTGCGGCTTGAGCTCGACAGCGGCCGTGCGGATCTCACCTGGGAACTTGAGCAGCGCCGACAGCAGCGCCTGCTCGACAGGCAGCGTCAACTGCGCGTAGTCGGGGGTGAGCCCAGTGTCCTGCTCACCGATGCGGCGCAGGATGCTGCTCGCCCGGGCATAAGCGTACTGGCAGTAAGCACCGGTCTCGCCCTCGATGGCGACGCTGCGCTCCTTGTCGAAGACGAACGTCGTCTGCGGCGCGAACTTGAGCAGAAAGAACTTCAGACCCCCGAGCCCCACGGCCTCGGCGCGCCGGTGCAGCTCGTCCGGGTTCGCGGCGGCGAGCTCAGCGTTACGCTCCTTCGCGGCCTCGAACGCGAGCGCGTGCAGCTCGTCGAGCAGGTTGTCTGCGTCAACGACCTTGCCCTCGCGGCTCTTCATCTTGCCGTCCGGCAGCTCCACCATGCCGTAGCTCAGGTGGTGCATGCGCCCCTTGAGCGCCGGTCGCAGCGCCTCGAGCATGCCAAACAAGCACTGAAAGTGGTGGTCCTGCTCGTTGCCGACCACATAGACCATGCGGTCGAAGGTGTGCACATCGTGTCGCTGCATCGCCGTCCCGAGGTCCTGCGTCGTGTAGACGCTCGTGCCATCGGACCGCAGCACGGCCTTCTTGCCCTCGAGCCCGATGCGGCTCAGGTCGAACATCACGGCGCCGCTCGGGTCGCGCTCGAAGACGCCATCCGTCAGCCCACCCGCGACCAAGTCTTTGCCCAGCAAGTAGGTCTGCGACTCGCGGTCGACCTGCTCGAAGCCAACGCCCATGCGCGCACAGGTCGCCTCGAATCCTGCGTCGCACCAGCCGTTCATGCGCTGCCACAGCGCGCGAACCTCGGGTGCGCCGGCCTCCCAGTCAAGCAGCATCTGCCGCGCCGCGCGGCCGAGCGCGCTGTCGCCGTTGAACCAGTCCTCTTTGGTCAGGCCCAGCGGCTGGCCCTGCGCTTCCCACTCAGCCTGCAGCGCGCGCTCGAACCGCACGTACAGGTCGCCGACCAGGTGGTCGCTCTTGCGGCCCGAGGACTCCGGCGTCACGCCCTCGCCAAAGAGCTGCCATGCCAGCATGGACTTGCAGATGTGAATGCCGCGGTCGTTGACGAGGTTGATCCGCACTACCTGCGCACCCGCGGCGCGCGCCGCGCTGGCGACGGCCCCGCCGAGCACCATGTTGCGCGCGTGCCCCAAGTGCAGCGGCTTGTTCGTGTTCGGCGAGCAGTACTCGACTAGCAGGCGCTGCCCCGCCAGCGCGTTCGAGCGGCCGAGCGCGGCGTCGTTCGTCAGCGCCCACGGCACGGTGCGCGCGGCCACGGTGCCCCAGCTCAGCCGAATGTTCAGAAAGCCTGCGACCGCCTCGACCCCCGCGACGAGCGGGTGTTTGTCGAGCGCGCCCGCGAGCTGCGTCGCGATCGCCTGCGGTGCGATCTTCAGCGCCCGAGCGTAGGCATGGCACGGCAGCGTCAGGTCGCCGGCGTCCTCGCGCGTCGGCGGCGCGAGCATCGCGGGTGGGGCCTCGGGCGCGCGCTCGGCGAGCCAATCGTTGAGCGGCCGAGCAACCTCGGCGATGATCTGGGCGTGAAGGTCCGTCAGCATGCGCGCATATTGCGTTCGACCCCGCGCCCACGCAAGGCGCGAAGCCTTGCCTCAAGCGCGCGTATCGCCGCGGTCAGCGTGCTCGCTCTGTTGCCCGCTTGCTTCGACGATGCCCTCAGCGGCGCCACGCAGCGCCTCGACGAGGCGCGCATCGCCCGAATCGGCTTCGCGCAGGACGCCGGCATCGACGCCCCGGGCGAGCGGGCCTGCGCCTCGCCCTGTGGCGCGGTCGATGGCCCCCCTTGCGCCACGCGCTGCGCCGCGCTCTGCCCGGGCACGGCCTCACCATCAGGGAGTGCGGGCGCCTGCGTCGCCGCCGAGCGTTGGACCCTGACGGCCCGCGTCGAAGCCACGACCTGCGCGCGCCGCGATGCCACCAACCCGCTCGAGCTGCCGCGTCTTGGCGTACCTGCCGAGTTTGACATCGCGATCGGCCCCTCGGGCGAGGCGTGCCCCGTGTTGGCTTCGGACGACTCGCGCGCCGCTTCGCTGTTCTCTCAGGACTGCCTGGAGCTCTCGACCGAAGGGGTCGATCTGGAGCTCGGCTGGGGCTTCGACGACCCCGCGGGCCTGCGACGCCTCTTTTGGTTACGGGGCACGTTCGCCACCGCCGACCGAACGACGACGGCGCGTGGCATCATTGACCGCCGTGATTACGGTCCTCTGCTCGATTGCGCGACCCAGTACGCCTTCACGGGCGTTCGGCTCGAAGAACCCTAGCCCCCGTCTCCAGAAAGCTGACCATGTCCGACACGCCCTCCTCGGTCCTTGCCGCGCAGCGCGGCCTGCTCGACGCCCTGACGAGCCAGTATCAGGCCAACTTCGCCGGCCAGTCCCGCGCCACGCGCGACGCCGCCCTCATGGCCTCCATGCGCGACGGCGCCGCCTACCTCGTCGAGGTCGTGACGGGCTTGCCCAGCGGTGTGGAGCGCGACGCCCTCCTCGCTGATGCCCTCCGCGCCCGTGACCTGTACGTTCAAGAGGCCGCCGCGATCCTGGAGGCGCAGCGCCAAGCGCAGGACCCCGACTTCGCCGAGGCCCGCCGTCTCGCGCAGTGGGCGCGGCTCACGGCGCGCCGCTACCTGCGGCACTTCGCGGGTCAGTCGCGCTTGACCCGCGACGCTGGCCTCCTCGCTGAGCTCATCGGTGACCTCGAGCGACTGAGCGAGGACGTCGCTGCGCTGGCGCAGACCTTCGCCTCGCCGGAGCTCGAGGAGACGCGCGCCCAGGTCGAAAACAACCTGCGGCTCTACCGGACCGAGCGGGACGAGATTCACGCGGCGCGCGAGCAGCAGACCCCCGACCAGCGCACCGATATGCTGGCGCAGCTCGCGAACGCGCAGTTTCAGGTCTACGCCGACCACTTCGCGGGCAAGTCCCGCTCTTCACGGCGGCCGGTTTTGCTCGAGCGCGTGATCGACAACCTGCAGCAGGCGCGCGCGCAGATGCTCGCGCTCAACCTTTCGAACGCTGACCTGCCGAACAACGCCAAGAACGCCGAAATCGTTCAAGGTCGACTCGATTTTTACCAGTCAGAGCTCATCGAGATCCGAAAATCGCGTGAAAGTGCGCAGTTTCAAGACCTTGTCGGCGCCCTTGGCGGCGCAGCCAATCAGGTCTTCGACGAATACAAGCAGCACTTCGCCGGTCACGACCGCAAAACGCGCGAGCTCGCGCGCCTGAGCAAGCTCTGTGACCAGCTCTACGAGGTCGCCCACCAAATGGACGATCTCGATCGCGTCAAAGAGAACGCGACGAACGTCGCCAACCTGAACATCGTCCTCGACAACCTGAACATGTACGAGAACGAGTTCGACGAGATCACGAAAGTCCAGCGCGGCGCCTGACTGATCTCGGGATCACATGCGGGGGGATCGGGGAGAACGGATCCGATCTTCCGACCCCTGCATACATTCGATCCCATGTCTGGTGTGCCAGATCGCGCCACCGGAAACGCCGCTCGTCGCAAGTAAAATCGCCAAAAATGCGATTGCAGTCGCCGCGTAATCTTGCGGGTCGACTGTGAGGTGCGGTACTTTTACAGAGCCAGTGTGCGTACCGTGGACCAAGGTCGGTCCATGCACGCCGGCCGGACGCTTGTCTCAGGCATGGACGCCAGAGCAGGAGCCACGGGGGACGTTCTCTCCGTAATCCCACTCGAGGTGCCCTATGAATCGTAGCTTTGGCGTGCGTCTCTTGGTGATGTTGCTGGGCGTGCTCTGGTCGACGGCAGCGCTCGCGCAGTCGGACGTCGTCGTGCCCGTGCCCTACTCGCCCAAGTCGCCGACCGTGCCGCACCCGGTGCACGAGGGCGCGCCCACCACGCTCAAGGCGTACGTCCGCAACGCGACGTGCGGGACGTACACCGTCACGTGGGATACGAACCTCGACGGGGCGTACAACGACCAGAGCTACAACGTCGGTCGTGACGGCAGCAACACGCTGTGGGACATCGGCCGCACCTTCCGCGTACCGATGGTCGACGCTGAGCGCACGATCAACGTCAGCGTGCAGGTCCGCAACACCTGCACGGGCGGGCTCACCTTCGGCACCTACCGAATGTTCGTCTACAACTGGGTGCCGTCGAACGACCCCCGGCAGTGGACGGCCGAGCAGATGGAGATCCTGCAGGTCGCGGCCGTCGAAGAGAACATGTGGTACCTGCACCGCGGCCTCGTAGACCGAAGCGGCGGGGTGAACAACACGATGACCGGCCGCGCGCCCTTCTCTGAGGCGACCGGCATGTACATCTGGTTGTACGTCATCAACGGCCACCTCCCGGCGTTCCCCCCGGGCACCTACAACGCGCATGGCGCCCCGCTCCCGAACGGATGGGCCGAGGCGAACAACGCGCGCTGGGCGGTCTCGCCGTACGCCGAGACCGTGACGCGCATGATCAACTTCACGATGTCCGGCGCCGGAACCGTCGGTGTGCCCGCCATCGATGAGGCTGCGACCGAGGGCTGGAACCGCAACGGCAACACGATCACCGAGCGCATTGGCGTCCGCCTCCCCGGCACGACGAATGGCCGCGGCGCCTATGCCACCCAGCGCGGGCCCGCCGTCTACATCACCGGCATTGACCTCGGCGGCATGTCGGCCGCGCTCCCCGCGCTCGCGGGCACCAAGATCCAAACCGGCCCGCTCGCCGGTCAGGGCTACGAGTGGATGCTCCAAGAGATGATCGACTACCTCGGCCTGATGCAGGGCGACGGCGGCTCGTTCTACGGCTCCTGGTACTACAGCGACACGCAGGTCTCTGAGCAGCTCCCGACGCACCCCGACGTGCACCGCAACGGCCCCTGGGCGCCCTACAACGACTTGTCGACCACGCAGTGGGCGTTCGTGGGTCTGGCCGGCGCCGAGGAGAACGGCCACCAGTTCGGCCTGCTGGTGAACAACCGCCACAAGTACCGGATCGCCGAGGCGAACGCGATCAACCCCGGCGAGGGCGGCGGTGGCGTGTACGCCAATAACTACTGGCGGGCCGACCTCAAGCTCACCGGCGGCTCCATTCTCGGCTCGCGCTTCGTGGGCATGCACACGCTCGGCGCCAATGACAACGTCGTCATTTACCCTGGCTACTCCAAGTACACGGCCGCCCAGCTCCGCCAAGTCTACGAGAACTACATCGGCTTCACCGCGGCGTGGTGGGGCCAGCGCCGTGTGCATGGCACCCACTGGTTGGACGGCCTGTGGGCCTACGGCGACTACCTGTGCGGCGATGCGGACGGCGTCTACTCGCAGCCGCGCTGCGGCAACACCTACGGCATCTACTCCCACCAGAAGGCGTACCGCACCGCATCGCCTACGCCGCCCACCGTGGGCGGGCGTGACTGGAACCGCGAGTTCAGCACCTATTACATCCGCGCGATGATGCGCGATATGAACGACGGCGACGGCATGTCGGGCTACGGCGGCTTCGGCAACATCTGGGACGACTACTGCGACACGACGTCGGTGACGTGCCACTGGGGCTCGGGCTCCATGGGCGCTGCCATGGGCGCGCTCGTACTCACCCCCGTGCTGTTCAACCCCAAGCCCGTCGCCATCGCGCGCGTCTCTCAGGCGGTCATCAACGCGGGCTGCGCCGGCGGCAATAACGGCGAGGTCAACCTCGTCCACGACGAGTCGTTCCATCCCAACACGAACGCCACCATCAACACCATCCAGTGGGACATGGACGCGAGCGACGGCCTCTGGTGGAACACGAACCCCCTCGTCAACGGCTCGCGCGACTTCAACCCGACGGCGGCACAGGGCTTTGTGACCCGCCGCAGCGACCCCATCTTCTACGAGTACTACGCCGCCAAGTACATGCGCGCGGGCACCTTCACCGCGACCCTGCGCTTGGTCGACAGCATCGGGGTCGACAAGACCGCCACCGCCCAGGTCGTGGTCAACCCCGTGGCCAACACGGCGCCCGCCGCCTTCGCGGGCAACCCGTATGTCATCGAGACCGGCAGCAATCTGCAGCTCGCCGGCGACGCGAGCGACTCGAACGCGGGCTGCGGCGACACGATCTCGGTCGGCTGGGACCTGAACAACGACAACAACTTCGGCGATGTCCCCGGCGCGACCGCCAACTCGCTCGTCCAGTGGGGCGGCATCATCGCCGGCCTGTCTCGCGGCGTCGCTCACCCGGTCAAGCTCCGCGTCACGGACGCCGCCGGCCTGACTGCGGTCTCCCAAACGACCCTGACGATCTACGACACGCAGCCCGTCGCGCAGTTCACCGCTGGCCCGAACCCGACGACCTGCAACGTGCCGGTACTCTTCGACGCCACCCGCAGCTCGCACCCCAATCCTCGCCGCGCGATCACCCGCTATGAGTGGGACGTCGACGGCCGCGCGGGGTACGAGGGCTTCGGCTCGTTCTACACTTACGCCTACCCTGAGCTCGGGAACTACGTCGCCAACCTGCGGGTCACGGACGACGCTGGCCGGATCGCGACCGCGACCGTCAACATCAACGCCAGCCTCGGCAATGTCGCGCCGCTCGCCCGCATCGCAAGCCCGACGTACACGGTCCTGAGCGGGGACGACGTCACGCTTGACGGCTCTGCCTCGCTCGACCCGAACGCCGACTGCGGCGACTCCATCGTCAGCTACGAGTGGGACGTCAACGGCAACGGCCTCTTCAATGACATCGGCATCGACGTGACCGGCGCGTCGCCCACGCTGCCTTGGGAGCTCATCTCTCAGCGCCTGCAGTGGCCGGCCAACCGCGACACGAACCTGCCCGCCAACACCGTGACCCTGCGCGTCACGGACGAAGCCGGCAACCGCTCCACATCGACCACCAAGATCGTCATCTACGACGCTCAGCCGGTCGCGCTCTTCCAGCAGACCCCGAGCCCCGCGCCCATCAACCTGCGCATAAATACAATCGTCGCTACGCTCGACGGTCGCGCCTCTTACTCGCCCATCGAGGGCCTCCGGATCACGCGCTACGACTGGGACCTGGACGACGACGGCTCCTTCGAGACCGCCAACACCGACATGGTCACGTGGCGTAAGGTCATCGCGTCGGTGCCCGTCGAGGGCGAGCCCTTGCCTGAGTTCTTCGCCCGCATTCGAGTCCGCGACAACCAAAACCGGATGTCCGTCGCGCGCCTCCAAGTCCGCATCTCGATGCCGCCTACGCCGCCGACGGCGGACGCCGACCCGTCCGACTTGCCGGAGACGGGCTACAACATCCTGCTCGGTCAGGGCGTCACGCTCAACGGCGCGGCGTCGTTCGACCCCGACCAGCAGGAGTTCGGCGACTACGTCCGCTGGTACCGCTGGGACCTCAACTACGACGAGGCTGCGGGCTTCACGGCCGACATCGCCCGCGAGGACCTCAACTCGGACGTCGTTGAGGCGACGACCGTCGTCGACGTGAACCAGCTCACTGGCTTCGGCATCAACCGGGTCGGTCGGTTCCCGCTGCGCATGCAGGTCGAGGACAGCACAGGCCTCAAGAACACGGACGAATCGGTCATCATCGTCCACCCGTCCGACCCCGTGGCACGGTTCGACGCCACGCCCAGCGCCCTCGAGTGTCCGGGCCGCACGGTCCTCGACGCGCGCGCGTCCAGCCACCCTCACCCCGCCATCGACATCGTCGGCTGGAACTGGGACCTCGACAACGATGGCCAGTTCGATGACGCAAACGGCCCGGTGGTGCAGGTGCCCTTCGACCAATTCGGCTTCGGCACGCCGCGCACGCTGCGCCTGCAGGTGACCGATTCGCAGGGGCGAACCGCCGCCGCTCAGCAGAACGTGACGGTCGAGCTCGGAAACCTTGCGCCCCAGCCGAACGCAGGCGGCTTCCGCGACGTCAACGGCGTCGTCCTCGGCCCCTACGCGCTTGCGCGCAACGAGGTGCTGCGCCTCAGCGCCGCCGGGTCCCTCGATCCGAACGAGAGCTGCGGTGACCGCATCGTGCGCTACCAGTGGGACCTGAAGAACGACGGCACCTACGAGTTCGACAAGGTCAACACGGACGCCTTCGACGTGCCGGTCGCGCAGCTCACGGCCCTCGGCTTGCAGACCATTGGCCGGTATCAGATCCGCCTGCGCGCCACCGACCGATACGGCCTCACCTCCGATGCAATCGTCCCCCTGCAGATCGTGAATGGCCCGACCGCCGTGGCGGCCGCTGTGCCCAACCGAACGAACTGCCAGGCGCAGCTCCTCCTCGACGGCTCCGCGTCGTCCACCGACGGCCCTGCCGGTCAAGGCTTCGACATCCTCACGTACCGCTGGGACCTGGACAACGACGGTCAGTTCGATGACGCCTCGGGCGCTCGGACGACCCAGTCGGCGTTCGCGCTCCCCGATGCCGCAGGCAACGTGACGATGCGCCCCCGCCTTCAGATCACGGACGTGTCCGGTCGTACGTCGACGACCCAGGTCGATGTCGTCATCAACCCGCAGAACCTGCCGCCCGTTGCGAGCGCGGGTGGTCCGTACAACACCGGCCCAGTGGGTGCGAGCTACGCCCCCATCCGTCTCGATGGGCGCGCATCGTACGACCCCGACGAGCCGTGCGACGCCCTGACCGTCTTCAAGTGGGACATCGACGGTGACGGTCGCTTCGGCACCGAGGATGCGCCCGCCGAGCCCCAGGGCAACCTCGTCGACAACTTCATCTCCCCGCTCTGGCGGCCGAACACGACGCAGACCGTGCGACTCAAGGTGTGCGACATGCGCAACACCTGCTCGGCCGTCGACGAGGCTGACATCCGCATTCAGCCCGCGCCTCCTCCCCTCGGTGAAATGCTCGCGCCGCTCGTCGCGAACGGCGCCTGTATCGGTCCGGCGAACCTCGAGGTCCGGTTCAGCGTGCGTGACCCCGGCGGTCGGCCCGTCACTGCAACCATCAACGTCGCGGGTCGCGACGTCGCCACGCAGAACATCGCCGTCCCGGCAAACGGCACCGCTACGACCATCACCATGTCCGTTAACCCCGCGCAGATCCCTGAAGGCCAGCACAACGTCATGGTGCGTCTCCAGAACAACGCGGGCGGTTCCTCCACTATCGACTCCGGCGGCCGCGTCACCTTCGACCGAACCGCGCCCGTGCTGACTGTTGGCAACCAGCTTGTCACGGACACCTGCTACCAGCCCACGGGCGTCCCCCGTCCGACCGTCGAGGTTGTCGACAACTTCGACGGCGCCCCCGACCTGACCCAGAGCACCTCGGCCGCGACCTGTGAGCGCACGCTCACGACCCGCGCGGTGGACGACTGTGGGAACGTCGCCGAGGTCGCCCGAACCTACCGCTTGGCGGAGATGGTCCCCGTCACGCTGACGGCCCCCGCCGAGGGCTCGCTGTCGGCGCCATTCCCGGCAGTGTCTTGGGCGGTTCCGGGAAGGCAACAATGCGCGACGGTCTCGGCGACCCTGACCCGGAACGGCGGCACGGCGAACAACTTCGCGAACAACACGCCGGTCAACGCCGCGGGCAGCTATGCCTTGAACCTCGGCGTGCGCGACTGCGCCGGCCAGACCCGCCCGATCATCCGTCGGTTCGACATCAACGCCTCGCCGGTCGCTGTCCCCATCCCCCAGGGGCACCCTGCCACCGACGCCGCGCGGGCGAACGCCTATCGGGTCCCTCAGGGCACGCCCCTCACGGTCGACGGCGGCGACTCCCAGCCGCCGGAGACGCGCGACCGCATCGTCAACTACGCGTGGGACTTCGACGGGAACGGCTCAACGGACTCCGTGGGCAAGACCACGGCCTTCAACACGAACGTCGAGCGCACGGTCGATGGTCGCCTCACCGTCACGGACACGGTCGGCGCGACCGGCTCGACCGCGTTCCGAATTACCGTCGACGACGTCAGCCCGATTTGTAACCCCGGCGGCCCCTACATCGTGTTCGCGGAGAACGAGTTCAACACCGACGCCAGCCAGAGCCGCCCCGGCACTGCGGCTGAGCCCATCACGGGCTATGTCTGGAACTGGGGCGACGGTACCCCGAACACGAACGGCGTCCGGGCGACCCATAGCTACGCACAACCCGCGATCTACGACGCCACGGTCACGTGCACGGACGTCGACAGCCAGACCGTCACGCGCTTCCGCATCGACGCCCGCGACGTCGCGCCGGTCATCACCAGCTTCACGAAGCCGGCGATCATCTACGAGACGCTGCCGATGACGTTCGCCGTGACCGCGATCGCCCCGCTCGCCAACGAACCCATCACGTCCTACGAGTGGGATTTCGACAGCAACGGCACCGCCGAGTACAATGACATCCGCTTCTCGACCGTCACGCACCAGTTCCGCGAAGCCAACGCCCGGCAGCAGCTCACCCTGCGCGTGCATGACCAAGACTCCGCGTCGAAGCGCATCGTCGACCTGACTGTGCTCGAGGCGACCTGGCCGCTCATCCTCCCGTGGACTCAGACTGTCGCGCAGGGCTACATCGCGTCGGGCAGCTACACCCCGCTCCAGATGGCGCCCCTCGCGGACCTGCAGTTCTACATCGACCGCCTGCTGTGGGGTGAGCGCAATGACCAGCGCGGCGTCAGCATGCAGGCCCTCGACGCCATCATGACCCGCCTTTACCAGGCGCAGTCCCGCGGCGTGCAGTTCGGTGACCACCTGTGGTCGCTCGCGCGCGCCACGCACCGGAACCTGAGCCGTGCAGAGGCTGCCATCCGCGCCCGACCCGGCGTCGACCTCCGCGACGAAAACCTGGTCAAGGCCCGCGTCGAGGTCGCAGCCCTCGAGGTCTACAAGACCGCAACTTGGGAGGCCAAGCTCCGCAGCCAGGCCGACTCGTTCGTGATCCTCGACTTCATGACGCGCGCCATGAACGCGTACTTCTACCTGCGCAACTTCGACACGCCGCTCAAGACGTGCGCGGCCGGCGACCTGTCCAAGGTCGGCGACCCCGCGGTGCGCTCGGCGCAGTGGCAGACGATCAAGGACCAGCTCACGCTGGACCTGCGCGGCATCGAGCAAGAGCTCAACACGTACGTCAACGCCGGCGCGGCGACGAACGACTACCCAACGGACCGCAACCAGCTCCAGGCCGCTCTTCAAGCGGTGCGCGAGGCGACCGCCGCTGCCTCGATGCCGGTCGGCAAGATCTGCGGCTCCGGTCAGACCTGCGCGTCCGACCCGAACGAGGCGCGACTGCGCCTGCGGCTCGACGAGTATGAGCAGATCATGAACCGCCTGAACGGCTCTATGGCCTACACGCGGACTTGGCTCGGCAAGGGTGGCCGCGCGAAGCAGTGCCGCTACGACCTCGGCCTCTGGCAGACGGTCGACGCGAACGCGAACGGTAACTACCTCGGCGCGTTCCCGGGCCAGACCGCCGACCGCTACTGGTTCGACGTCGCCGGCGAGGCGGAGCAGCTTACGCTCGCGACGTCGGACGGCCTCAACGCCTGCCGCGCGCCGCTCGACACCCGCGTCACGCTGTTCAAGATCTCGGGGAACACGCGCAGCCTGATCGTCACGAACGACGACTACAACAACACCAAGTGCTCCTTCATCACGCGTGAAATCATGCGCGGCCGCTACGAGGTCGTGGTTGACCGGCGTGACGTGGTCCTGGGCGTGGACAACTACATGCTCTCCGTCATTCACTCCCGCGCTGACGGCTGCGGCGACCGCCGCCGCGCGGCGGCCGAAGAGTGCGACGACGGCAACGTCCTCGATGGTGACGGCTGCAGCGCGACCTGCCGCATCGAGAATACCCTCGTCAATGCCGGCGGTGACTTCCAGGGCGCTGCGGGCGCGGCGGGTGTGTTCCGTCGGTACGAGTTCACGCTCGACCGACGCCGCATTGTCACCGCCTCGGTCACGGACGGTCGTGGTGGCTGCCCCGCCGACCTGCGGATGCAAGTCCAGCAGCTCCGCGCCGGTCAGCTGCCGCTCACCGTCGCGACGGACGACGACAGCGGCCCCGGGCCGTGCCCGCTCATCACGCAGGCGATGGAGCCTGGCAAGTACGAGGCCAAGGTCTACCCGCTCGACGGGAACCTGATGCCCGCGCATGTCTTCACCATCAGCTACACCGGCGCGTGCGGCGACCGCACCGTCGACCCAGGTGAGGGCTGCGACGACGGCAACGTGAGCAATGGCGACGGCTGCAGCGCGACCTGCACGAGCGAAGTCTTCTGCGGCAACGAGAACCTCGACCTCGGCGAGCAGTGCGACGACGGCAACCGCGCCAACGGCGATGGCTGCGACATGAACTGCCGCAACGAGTCGGGCCCGGTCTGCGGTGACGGTCGAGTTCAGGCGCCCGAGGGCTGCGACGACGGTAACCGGCTCAATGGCGATGGCTGCAACGCAACCTGCGTGCGCGAGCCCCGCTGTGGTAACCGCATCCTCGATGCAGGCGAGACCTGCGACGACGGTAACGTGCGCCCCGGTGATGGTTGCTCGGTGCTCTGCCAAAAGGAGCTCCCCTGCGGCAACACAAAGATCAACGTCGGCGAGCAGTGCGACGACGGCAACGACCAGAACGGCGACGGCTGCTCCGCGACCTGCCAGGTCGAGTCGGTCGACATCGTCGCGGCGCTCGACAGCCGAGTCTTGTCCCTGCCGCGTCGTGGCGCGAACTGGTTCAAGTTCAAGGTCGACGCTGCGGCGACGGTCTTCGCCCAGACCAACACGGGCGCCGGCGTGTGCAACGTGGACACGACGATGTTCGTCTATCGACAGAGCGGCACCAGCCTGCTGTCGGTCAAGCGCGATGACGACAGCGGCCCCGAACTGTGCGCTCAGGTCTCGATGAAGCTCTCGCCGGCGACCTACTTCATGAAGATCGAGTCCCGCACAGGCGACGCCATCGCCGCTTACAACTTGAATTACCGCCTCGACGTTGACATTGCGGCTGGCGGTAACTTCTTGGGCTCACTCCCCGTCGGCGGGAGCGACTTGTACCTCGCGAAGCTGCTGGCCCCCCGCCACGTTCGCTTCGAGAGCAAGAACGCGACAGACCCCAACGGCGCCTGCCCGGGTGACACGCGGTTCATTCTGAGTCGTCGCGAGGCGGACGGCCGCCGCGTCGAGGTCGCGCGCAACGACAACAGCAACGGCGTTTGCTCACTCATCGAGCTCGACCTCAACATCGGCACGTACGACATCCTCGTGACGGGCGCGGCCGAAATCCCCGCGTACAACTTCAATGCCCAGTTCGGCGAACCCGCCGGCGCGTGCGGCAACGGGACAGTCGACGTGGGCGAGGCCTGTGACGACGGTAACATCGTCACGCTCGACGGGTGTGACGCGCAGTGCCGGCTTGAGTGTGGTAACCGCCGCCGTGAGGGCGCTGAGCAATGCGACGACGGCAACACACTCAGCGGTGATGGCTGCTCCTCGCTTTGCCGGTCCGAAGGCACCTGCGGCAACGGCACGCTTGAGCCGGGCGAGGCCTGTGACGACGGTAACGTGGTCAACGGCGATGGCTGCGAGTCGAATTGTGCGCTCCGGGCGCTCTGCGGCAACGGCGGCATCAACGTCGGCGAGACGTGCGATGACGCCAACCTGGTCAACGGGGATGGCTGCGATGTGCTCTGCACGCCCGAGCTCGTGACCGTTTGGAAGGGTGAGGACCGACTTTCCGGCGCGGTCCCCGCTGGACGGAAGGACGTCTACGAGTTCCGGACCGAGACGACCTCCAACGTACGCATCGAGACGAGCAATGGCGCGGGTGGATGCCCGGGCAATACGGTTGTGGCGTTGTTCTCGCTCGCGAACGGCGGCAACGCGGAGCTCGCTCGCAACGACGATGGCGGTGTGAACGGCTGCTCGCTGCTGACGGCCCAGGTCCCCGCCGGCGTTTATCGCTTCGAGGTCCTCGCCCCTGCGGACGCGGCGCTTATGACGTATGTCGTCCACTACCGCATCGCGGTGGACGCGACGGTGGCCGGCGCCTTCCCCGGCGCCTTCGACAAGGCGGGCTCCGACATCTTCACGACGCAAGTCGCTGAGGCCGGGACGATCATCGCCGAGACCAGCAATGGCTTCGGCGGCTGCGGCACGGACACCTACATGGACCTGAAGTTCAACGGTCGCATCGTCAAGCAGGACGACAACAACGGTCCGGGCGCATGCTCGCGCATCGAGTGGCCGATTGAGCCCGGCAACTACGACGTGGTCATCCGTGGTCGTAACAATATCGCTCTCAAGAGCGGCTACACCATCCGTATCCAGTACGCTCGGTGTGGCGACGGTGCGGTCAATCCGGGCGAGCAGTGCGACGACGGCAACAAGGTCAACAACGACGGCTGCAGCGCGGTGTGTATTCTGGAGAACCTCTGCGGTAACCGCGTCGTCAACGTGGGCGAGCAGTGTGACGACGGCAACCGCGTCAACGGCGACGGCTGCAGCAACGTCTGTCAGACCGAGGTCCTCTGTGGCAACGGCATCGTGAACAACGGCGAGACCTGCGACGACGGCAACCTGCTCGCGGGTGACGGCTGCGACGCGACCTGTCGCATCGAGCCCGCGGCGTGCGGCAACGGCCGTGTCGAGGGCGGTGAGAACTGCGACGACGGCAACGTGGCGAACGGCGACGGCTGCAGCTCGGTCTGCATCCTCGAGGGCCAGTGTGGCAACAATCGCGTCGACCTGCTTGAGCAGTGCGACGACGGCAACGGTGTCGACGGCGACGGCTGCTCCTCTGCGTGTGTCCGGGAGTACTTCCCGATTTACACCGGGCGGTTCATCCACTCGTCGTCGCTCGGCCGCGACCGCACGGAGTTCTTCAAGTTCAAGGTCGACCACCGCGCGACCCTCGTGGCCGAGACGACGGACGGGAACCCCGGCTCGTGTGTCGCCATCGACACGCAGATCCGCCTGTACTCGTACAACCTGCTCGGCCAGCGCTCGCTGACCGTCACCGAGGAAGACGCCGGCGTGGACCGCTGCTCGCTGCTGACCCGCGCGCTGAACCCCGGCACGTACGACCTGGAGGTGCTCGGCAAGAACGGCGGCGCGCTGCCGCAGTACATGCTGACCTACCGCCTGGCGGTGAACGGGGTGAGCGCGGGTGCGTACATCGGCAGCCTGCCGGCTCAGGGGGCGACGGACATCTTCGAGATCTCCGCGGCGAACGCGACGCGGTACACGATCACGACCGGCGACGGTCAGGGCGGCTGCCCGGGTGACACGGTGCTGACAGCGTTCCGCATCGAGGCGAACGGGTCGTTGACTCAGCTCGCACAGGCGGACGGCGGCGGCTTCGGCACGTGCTCGCAGCTCCCGCGGTTCCAGCTCGAGGCCGCGAAGAAGTACGAGTTCAAGGTCGAGGGCAAGAACGGGATCCCGATTCAGGGCTACCGGTTCATCACCCAAATCGTTCAGTGACCGCAGGGCGGCCCGCCGCCCCAAGCGATGTGAGAAGGCCGGGCCCTCGGATGAGGGTGCCGGCCTTCGGCTTTTCTGGTGCGCCGCAGCCTCGCCGGCGCGCAGCAGTCTCGCCGAGGGACAGCAGTCTCGCCGAGGCGCAGCAGTCTCGCCGAAACGCGCGGTGTCTCAGGTCAACGCAGCCCACCTCGCGCTGGCGCGTCACCGGCCGGCGGCCTGACGCCCGGTCGTGAAGCACCGAAGCGGCGGGACGAGCGGGTCACGCGCCTCGCTCCAAGGCTCAACCGAGCGCCTACCTGAACGGCTTGGCCGCGGGCGGCGGACGCTCCGGAGAAGTTAGGGCGTCTCGTACGTCGCGAAGCAGCCCGGAGGTTGAACGCGGCCGAAGCCCGCAAACTCGGGCCAAGCGTCGCGCGGGGGGCAGGCATCGAGCGCCGCAGCGCCCAGCGCTCCGCAGGCGCCCGTCGGGTCTGCGGACAGGTCGGTCGGCACGACCTGAAGGGAATAGTCGACGCGGCTGCCGACGATGCGGTCAGCGAAGACGTTGACGTCTACAAGAGTGTCCGCCGCACCGCCCCGAAGGTTCAAGCATTGGGTGTCGCCGCTCGGCAGGTCACTTCGAACGAGCCCGGAGAACGGGTCGCCGGGGTCGAGGAGTGGTCCTTGGGCGTAGACCCACAAGCGACCCTCGTTCGCACCGTCGTAGCGCAAGAAGACTGTGCGATCTTCACCCGCCGGGACGGTGACGCTGAAGTGGTCGCCGTCGACCCACTCGTCGCGGCAAATCCACGCGTCGCACACCAGGGTCTCGGATTGACCCAGCGGTGTGGCGGTCGCCGCGCTGTTGTTGGTCGCGCCGTTGCGCTCTTGGTAGTCAGGGTCGCAGCCGTCCGCATCGGGCGTGAGGGACACCTCGAGTCGATAGGGCACGCCGTTGCCCGGTGGCTGCCCGCGACGCACGCGGAGCCAGCGCTCGCCGGTTCCGGTGATGGGCTCACTGCGGAGCCGCTCGAGCGTCTCGAACGGGCGCCGCGACTCGGCGACGAGGGTTGGCGTGGTGCACAAGCCACCGAGACAGACCGCGTCGTCGCCCACACAGTCCGCTGTCGTCTCGCAGAACGGCGCGTTGGGCTCGGCCTCGGGGTCGACAGGCGAGGGGGTTGCATAGAGGGCGACGTCGACGTCACCGCCGCTGTTCTCGAACTGCGTCAAGCTGAGGCACATGCGGGTCGGGACGAGCGGCGCGGCGAAGCGGTACCAGTCCACGTCGTCGGCGCCGCCCACATCGCACAAGTAGCCGGCGTCGACCACGATGTGGCGCGGGTCGCCGCCGGGCAAGGGCAGGGGGGTGGCGCCCACCTGCGCGTCATTGCGCCGCCCCATATCGGGGTCGGTCTCAAGGCTGTCGGCGGCGCACTCAAAGACGGGCGCGGGGGAGCGACGCACCTGCAGAACATACGGCCCCGAGTCCCCCGAGACCTGCGCGCAGAAGCGACCCGCGGCGGCGCGGCCGATGCGGGCCACAGGGGCCGCAGCCACCAGCGGCGCCGAGAGACTCGCGTCCGTCAGGGGGTCACCGAAGTTGTCAATCCACCGCACGCGCTTGTCGCGCTCAGACCCGACACGGGCCTCAAGTCGGTCGTCGAGGTCGGAGAGGAGACAGTAGACGTCGACGTCCCGCGCGCACAGCGACGGCTGCACATCGACCGTGTGCCACTCATCGGGGCGCAGGCGACCGCCGCCCGCGAGCGCGGGGCGCGCATCGAGGTCGACCGCGACGCCGGGCGCGTTGTTCGGCTCCGTCCCGGCGTCATCGAGGCACGCGCCCGCAGCGGGTGTCCGCACGACGTCCAAGGCGTACTCGACCTGGGCGCCTGCTTGCGCGGGGCGCACACGCAGGTACCAATCCTCGGCCGAGAAGGCACCCGCCTCAGCGGCCGCCTCGAAGCGGCTCGTGCGGCCCGCTGCGTTGTCTTGTCCCGGGCCGGTCACAAAGTCCGGTTCGGGGAGAGCGCCTGCGACACGGCTGCCCCGCCAGCCTTCGACGACGACGTCGACCGGCGCATCGAGCGCAGTCGCGCTGATCGCGAGGCCGTCGTCCGGTTGAAGGCGAACGACGAACCAGTCCGCGTCGCCTACGCAGAGAGACCCTCTCAGCTGCTCGTCGTCGCGCGCGAGCCGAGTCGCGCCATTGGGCGCGTTATCGGGACCCTCCCGCTCGTCGTCGAAGCAGGCGCGCTCGCCCACGGCGGTGGTCATCTCGGCGCGCCACGGTGAGGCGTCGATGCCTCGGAGCTCCAGCCCGAAGTAGACATCGCCGCCGACCGCGACCGCGCCGAGGGGCGGCCAGGTCAGGACCGCAGGGGGCCGGTCGAAGGAGAGCACGACCTCACGTTGACCCGCGGGCGCCGTCGGGTCGATGCGTCGCACGTTCAGCCCCGCGGCGGGATCGAAGTCGATGCGGGCGAACAGCCGGCCCGCGGGCTCCAGACGCACCGTGACGCCGTCCGGATTGAACCCGCAGAGCTGGCCTTCGAGGGCGCCGCGCTGCAGACCGTCTGCGTCCGGCGGGCCCAGCTCGACCGGCCGAGCCACATCGGGCGTGTCATCGGGCTCGAAGGCGTCCTCGCGGCATCCGCGGACGCAGCGCAGCACAAAGGGGTCACAGACCTCGTCGACGCCGCAGTCGTCGTTGGAGCGACACAGGGGGACGCAGCGACCGACCGCGGTGTCGCAGAACCGGTCCCCGGGACAGTCGGCGTCGGCCTCGCACAGATAGACGCACGTGCGGTCCGGCGCGCATCGACCGCCCGCGCCGCAGGAGGCGTCGTCGCGACACCCGACCCGGCACGTTCGCGTCGCGTTCGCGCCCAGACGGTCGCAGTACTGCGCCGCGTCTGGGCAATCTGCGTCGACCGCGCACGCCTGAAAGCCGCAGACGCGCGTCTCCGCGCTGCAGCTTTGGTCGCCGGGGCAGGCGGCGCGCTCTCCGAGGCGACAGCCCAGCGCGCAGCGCGCGTCCACGGGGTCGCAATAGCGCTCGGCGGGGCAGTCGGCGTCATCGACGCAGGCGGCGCCGCAGGGGTCGCGCGTGCAGTCCGAGACGCTCTCGAGCGCCACGCCGACGCACGCTTCGGGGCGCACCTGCTGACAGGCGTCGTTATCGCCGCAGCACGCTACCAGGGGTGTGCAGGCGCGCGTCGAGGTGTCGCACTCGGTCGCGCGCCCCCGGGCATCGGGGCGGCAGTTGTCCGGCGTCGTCCTGCACCCAGGCACACACCGGTCGTCCGCTCCGCAATAGGCCTCTGTGGGGCAGTCGATGTCCTCGGCGCACGGGGGTGGCCCGCTGTCGGGGATTGGCCCCGCGTCTGCGGCGCCGCCCGTCGCGTCTGCTCCGCCGGAGCGAGCATCTGGGGCGCCACCGGCCGCGTCCGCGCCGCCCGACACGCCGCCGGTCGCGTCCGCACCGCCCAGCGCGCCGCCTGAGGCGCCGCCGGTCGCGTCTGCGCCACCTAACGAGCCGCCGCCCGTGTCGGTGCCTCCCGCGGCGCCCCCGGCTGCAGCGTCGGCACGGGGCGCGGACGCGGGACCGTCACAGGCGGACAGCGCGACCAAAGAGGCCAGGAGGGCAGTGAGAGCTCGGGGACTGGGGCGCATCATCGCCTCCGATGTCAGGCCGGGGGTAAGGGCGGAACTCATCGGCGGCGCCTCCGCGCGACGAGGAGCGGCAGAGCGACGAGGAGCGGCCACGGCGCGGGGGCCGAGCTCGACTGGCTGCAGCCGACGAGGGTCCGGCCGGCGGCCGCGACGGGTGGCCCGACATCCTCGGTGTCGGGCGCCGCGTCCAGGGCGGGCGCCGCGTCGACCTCGGCATCGGCCAGTACCGCGTCGGGCTGCACAGCGTCGTTTGCGGCGTCGGCTTCGGCGTCGGCTTCGGCGTCTGCTTCGGCGTCGGCTTCGGCGTCTGCTTCGGCGTCCGGCGCCGCATCGAGCGCGGCGTCGGGCGCCGCGAGGATGTCGCAGACGTCGCCGCGCCCGTCGCGGTCAGAGTCCAGCTGGTCGGGGTTCGCATCCCGCGGGCAGTTGTCCCGGGCGTCCGTCACGCCGTCGCCATCGCGGTCGACCCGACGAATCTCGGGGTCGCACGCATCGCCCACCAGGTCCTCGTCCACGTCAGTCTGGTCTGGGTTGGCCAGCCCCGCGCAGTTATCGTCCGGCTCGAAGACCCCATCGCCGTCGTCGTCCTCGTCGCAGGCGTCTCCGAACGCGTCGCCGTCGAGGTTGGCCTGCGACGGGTCGGCGACCATCGGGCACGCGTCGTCGGCGTCGTTCACGCCATCGAGGTCCGAGTCCAACAGGCGCGCGTCGTCCTCCGGCGTCCGAGGGTCCGCTTCGCCCGGGTCGAGGCGTCCGTTGCGGTTGGTGTCCTCGAGGCCGTCGAGCGCGCCGCCGCCGTCTGTGTCCCCGACGGTCGGGTCGGTGGTCGTCGCGGGGTCCAGATCGGGCGTAAAGCGACCCGCGGCCACCCGAGTGTCCGCATGCGCCGCGACCACGCCCGCCTCGAGCCCGTCCCCGAGGCCGTCCCCGTCGGCGTCGGCGTCGAGCGCGTCCATGAGAGCGTCGCCATCACTGTCCTCACTCCACGCAGGCTCGTCGCCATCGAGCAGGCCGTCATCATCCGCGTCGGCGTCCATCGGCGGGAGCCCGAGCGCGACCTCTTGAGCGTCAAGCAGGCCGTCGTCGTCGCTGTCGCCCGGGGCGAGGCCGTCGTCTGTCGGGTCAGCGGGGTTGGTCTCACCCGGGTCACGCGCGCCGTCGCGGTCTGCGTCCTCGGCGCCGTCGTCCACCCCGCCACGGTCGGAGTCGCGCGCCACCGCGCTCGTCGTGTACCGCGGATCAGCATCGGCGGCGAAGTGTCCAGCCGCGACGCGGGTGTCCGCGATCGCACGCGTGACGCCGAGCTCGACGCCGTCGAGCAGTCCGTCGCCATCGGCATCGGGGTCGAGCGCGCCGATCGAGCCATCGCCGTCCACATCGAAGCGGTACATGGGCTCTGCGCCGTCGAGCACGCCGTCGTCGTCGGCGTCCGCGTCCCCCGGGGGCAGCCCGAGCGCGGTCTCCCGAACATCGGATAGACCGTCGTTGTCACGGTCTGCGCCGTCGTCCTCAGGCCCGGCCGCACCGTCTAAGTCGGCGTCGTCCGACGAATCTGCGATGAGGGCGTTTGTCTGCGTGACGGGGTCGGCGTCCGCGAACCACGCGCCGCGGGTGCGGTCGGTGTCCGCGTCGAGCGCGTCGGCAGAGACCGAGCGCTCCACACCATCAGGCAGGCCGTCGTCGTCGGCGTCCGCGTCGGCCGCGCCTACGAGGCCATCCCGGTCGCCATCGACGAAACCGTTCGGCTCCGCGCCGTCGAGAATCCCGTCGTCGTCTGTATCGGCGTCGTCAGGCTTGAGGCCGAAGGCGCGCTCCTCGGCATCGGGCAAGCCATCGTCGTCGGCATCCGGCAACGGCGCGCTCGCGCCGCGCATCGCGTCCGTCTCACCCGGGTCGAGGCGGCCGTTGTGGTTCCAGTCCTCGGCCCCATCGCGCACGCCGTCCCCGTCGGTGTCGGCGCGGCTGGGGGCGGTCGTCGTCGCAGGGTCTGCATCGGCCACGAACGCATCGCCCGTGTCGCGACCGCGCACGCGCAAGCCCGCCTCGACGCCGTCAGGTATCCCGTCGTCGTCTCGGTCGAAATCGGCGGCGTCTACGAGGCCGTCGCCGTCCGTGTCCTCGACGCCCTCGTCGCCGTCGGGCACCCCGTCGTCGTCGGTGTCTGTGTCGACCGGGTTCGGATCG